>JBILLV010000515.1:0-4819 GCA_044375895.1 Polyangiales bacterium
CTCTTGAACCCGGCTTTGCGGGTGATCCGACGGTAGCCCAGGCCGAGCGTCCGCGAGCCCTGGGTCGCGACGTGCCTTGCTACGCAGCCATTTTGGTAACGCCGCCCTGAGTCGCACCGTGAGCATGCCTCACCGCAGCTTCAGCGCCCCCAACTCCGCGCGCTCGGCCATCACCACCCACGTCGTTCGCACTGGCCCGTCGGGCCCATAGCCCACGCCGCGCCCGAGCAGCGCCACCAGCAGCCCGTGCCACGCCCCCGCGTCGTGGTGGTCCCGTGCAGGAAGCCCGCGCGGCGCGATCAGCGCGTTGAAGGCGCCGCCGAGCGCGCCGCCGACGGCGAGGGCGAGCTGAAACGAGGTGATGGCCGTGGGGGCGGGGCGTTCGCGGGCGACGGGTTCCGTGGAGGAGGGGGCATGACCAGGCGAAGAGGCCGAGGTGGCCAAGCACCAGCGGCGCCCGCGTCGGCACCTGCGGCGCGGTGAAGAGGAACACCATCACCACGAGCCCGAGGCAGGGCGCCACCACGAAGCCCGCGAAGCACGCGCTCGATGACGAGGGGGGTAGGCGAGCAGCGCGGTGACGCTCCCGACGTTGCTCGCGCCCCCCAGCGGGGCGGGGTCGCCGCCGGGGCGCGCCCACCAGCGCTGGAGCAGCGACGCGCTCGTGGCGAGGGGCGACGAAGGTCGGCGCGGCGGGAGGACGTGCGAGAAGGCGTAGCCCGCCAGGAGCGCGAACGGGAAGAAGACGACGCTGGTGTTCCAGAGGGCGGGGACGCCGCCCGCGCGGGGCCGTCGGCAGCGCACGAAGTAGCTTCGGACGGAGCGGACCTCGACCCAAGGTGCCTGGGGCGCCTCGCGGTGGCGCTGAGATTTCCCAGGGCTCGCAGGACGCGCGCGAACCGACCGGCGTTGCACCGGGCGCAGCGCCTCGGCTCAGCGGGTCACCTCGAGCGCCGCGAGGCGGTACAGGTACGACTCCACGGCCGCGTTGCCCACGAAGCCGTCGCTCGCAAACTCGATCTCGCACAGCAGCGTGGCCGCGGCCGCGCGGCGCACCAGCCAGCGCTCCGGCGGCAGCGGCGGCGCGAGGTGGGCTTCGAGGTTGGTGGTCTCCTCTTCGAAGAATCCGCCGCCGTCGCCACAGGGCCGCACGAAGGTCACGCACTCCAGGCGGGCGGCGAGGTCGGCCTCGGTGAGCGGCCGCACCAGCCGCGCGAAGGTCACCTCCTGCCAGCCGCGCGGGCGCAGCATCGGCGGGCTCGGCGGCGCGCCGTCTTCGCACTCCCACGCGGCGATGCAGGCGCGGACGCGCAGCTCGCACCCGGCCCGCAGGAGGGCGTCCGCGAGCTCGCGGTCGGCGCCGCGCAACGCGTCGAGCCCGAGCTCCGTCGCGTCGTCGGGACACACCGCGTGGCGCGTGCACGCGATCATCGCGGGGCCGTCGGGGAGCGCGAGCCGCCGCGCGCACGCCTCCACCGCGGCGAAGCGCCGTGTCCACGCGGGGTCGTCGCGGTCGCGGCCCGTGCGCAGCAGCGCGTAGACCAGCGTCACGCGGGCGCCCGACTCCACCGCAAGCACCGCGTGGTCGACGTCGCCGTACATCGCGACCCAGCGGACGGCGCCCAGGTCGACCGGTCCGCTCCAATCGATGGTGTGGGCCTCCCCGCCGTCGTGGAGTTCGAACGCGCCGCCGGTGTGTTCGATGGGCAACCCGACGACGAGCGTCCCGAGCAGATCGGGGGAGGTCGGCGTGTCCTTGTGCCTTCGAAAGTGTCCCCCGGGGAGGTAGACGATCACGTCGGTGAGCGCGGCGGTGAGGTGCTCACGCGGCGAGAGCGCCGCTTCGACGTCGCCGAGGATCGCCGCCGGATCGAAGCCCCGCACCCGCGCGGCCCCGCGGCACCGCAGGCGCATCGCGTCGCGCACGCCGGGGTCGATCCGCGTCACGCCCCCGTGGCCGAAGGGAGCGGGCTCGCCACGCGCGACGAGCCACGCGACGAAGCCGCCGTCCCGCACGCTCGCCTCGTCGCCGTCGGGCAGCCCGATCGCGAGCTCGCCGTCCACGGACACGGTCCCCTCGCAGCGGGTGGGCTCGTCGAGGGCATCAAGGGCCGCACGGAGGGCTTCCAGGCTCATGCGCGGAGAGGATCGCGCGCGCCCGGCGGTGTCAACGGCGCACGGACCGCCGCCCATCGCTCCGTCGCTTCACCGCTCCGTCGCCAGCACCCGAAAGGCCCTGGCGACGGATGACGGACCGTATCGCGGTAGCGATCGGACCCGGAACCTCCCCGCGCCGCCCGCCCCACGCCGCGCCGATGATACCGTCGCCGCCCCGATGCGCGCCCTCCCCGTCTCCGCGCTCATGGCCCTCACCGCGATCCACTGCACGCGCGCGCCTTCAGTCGGCGGCCCGCCGCTCGCCACGCCGCCCATTCCTCGCACGCGCCCGGCGCTGTCCCCGGAGGCCGACCCCGAAGCCTTCCGCCTCGCCGCGAGCACCCTCGACGTCGACGGCGACGGGCGCGACGACCGCGTCCTCGACCTCCCCGACCTCGGCGTCGGCGACCGGCGCGGTCTGCTGCGCGAGGCGCCGCCCACCATCGTCGCGCACCGCCTCGCCGACGGCCGCTTCGCCCTGGACGACGAGGTCACCCGCGCGCTGCTCCGCGCCGCGTGCCCGGAGTCCCCCCGCGCCCCCCACGTCGACCCCGGCGACGCCCCGGAGGCCGCGATCGAGCACGCGCTCATCGAGCTCTTCTGGACGGGCTTCTGCGTGCGCGCCTGGGGCGGCACCCCCGACGAGGCCGCACGCGCGATCCGCGCCGCCACGCTGCCCGCAGCCCTCACCGACCTCGCCGCGGAGGCCGCCCGCGCCGCCCGCGAGGCGGTGTTGCCGATCACCCTCACCGACCGGCCCGTGGAGCCCCTGCGCGGCCGTCCCGCGACGCCCGCCACCGCGAGCGTCACCCCGCCCCCTCCCCCGCGTCCCGTCGACCCGCGGTGCGCCGCCGTCATCGCACGCAACCGGCAGCACGTCGCCGCGGCCAACCGACTCGCCGACGCGCAGCGCCGCGCCGAAGGGTTGACCCACGGCGCCGTCCTGCTCGACGTGGACGCGCAGCACCGCCCGTGCGAGGCGACGCCCGCGGGCGTCTGGTCGCTCACGCACGCGACGGCGCGCTACCTCACCGAGGTCGTCCCCCACGTCACCGCGGACACCACGCTCACCTGGACGCCGACGACGGGCGCCCCCGTGTCGCTCACGACGGCGCTGGTCACCGAGCAGTTGCCGACGGGTTCCACCTACCCGACGCTGGAGGGCGCCTACGACTGGGACGGCGACGGCGTCCCCGAGGTCGTGCTCCGCGTCGAGCGACGGGTCGAGGAGACCGCCGAACCCGACACCGTCACCGTCTACACCGTCCGCGACGGCGTCGTGCGCCCGTACGAACCCGCGCGGGGCTACGACGAGATCGTCTCCGTCGAGGACGTCGACCGCGACGGGCGACCCGACCTCATCCTCGCGTCGCCGTGGCGCACCTTCGAGAACTGCGGCTACGTGGGCACCTGGAGACACGGGCCGACGCTCGCCGCACACGCGCTCCCCGACGGCACCTTCAGCACCGGCGACGAGGTCGCCCGCGCCTGGGTGATGCGCCAGTGCGAGCGCGGGTGGCGCGGGGAGCACAGCGACGTCGTTGGGGTGTTCGATGTTGCCTGCGCGCGGGCGTGGGGCCAGTCGCCGGAGGCGGTGGTCGCGGCGTCGCGTCCGCTCGTGCTGGCGCTGCGCCGAAGCGACCCGGCGCGGGCAGCGGGCGTGGAGGGGTGCAAGAGCTTCCACGAGCTCGCCGCGATCGCCGCCATGGCGCTCCCCTTCGACGCGCTCGATGCCGGGCTCACGCCGCTCCCCGACGCAGCGGTCCCGACCCGCCCGTAAAACCACCCCCGAAGGCCCCCATGGGAGGGTACGATCGCGTCGTGCGGAGCCTGCTGCCCGTCCTCCTGACGCTCTGCGCGTGCGCCGCCGCGCCGCCGCCGCTCCCGCAACTCCCGCCGCCGCCTCCACCCGCACCCGCCGCCGCGCCTGTCGCTTCGGACGAAGCCCCCACGCGGCGCCGGTCGCGCTACACGCTGGAGCGCGATCCCCTGCCGGGCGCGTTCCGGCGTCTCCCGCCGCGCGACCGCGAGCAGTGGCACGCGTGCCGGGCCTTCTTCCTCCAGCGTCGACCGCGAGTGTGTCGCGAGGGCGACGATCCGGCGCGGTGCGGTCCGCGCGACACCTCGGTTCACCTGGAGTTCACCCTCCACGTCGAGGACTACCTGCGCGAGCCCGACGCCCCGGCGCGGCGGGCGCTTCTCATCGATCGCGGCTGCCCCGAGGGCATCGTCGACCTCGCCGACGGGAGCCACCTCGACATGGTCGAAGACCCGAAAGACCCGTAGTCCCAATGCCGGTCAGTTCGCGTCGGTCAAGCTCGATCCCGCCTCGTGCCCAGGGTTCGCCCGACGTGGATCGATTGGCGCGCGAAGGCTCACCCTGGGCTCGCAGTATGCCCACGTGATGTGCATCAGCGCGGCGACGAGGCTGCGAGTCCTCCCTCCCCCCGCTCGCTTCGCTCGCGGCGTTTCCCCCTCCCTCCGCCGCCGCGACGGCGTCAAAGGGAGGGGCCATCTGCTCCCGCCACCGACTCCCTCGCAACGAGGCGACGGCGGCGAGGCGACGACGGCGGCGAGGCGACGACGGCGGCGAGGCGGTGATGAAGCGATGCCGACAGGAGCCGATGGAGGTCGTAGCTCGTCGTTGCAGTGAGTCGGTGGC
>JBILLV010000516.1:0-4783 GCA_044375895.1 Polyangiales bacterium
TACGGCCGCCAACGACGGACGACGGACCGTATCGCGGAAGCGATCGAGCGGAGCTTCTCGTCGCTCCGAAGCTCTACTCCAAACGCCCGTATCCAAACCCCTCCGCTGGTGTCGCACGGCGAACTTGCGGTACCACTCGGGCCGATGCCCCCTCGCCCCTCGCCGCTCGCGGTCGCCCTCTGCGTCGTGCTGACCGCCCCTTTTGCGCGCGCCCAGTCCGCCCCCGCGGCGCCGCTCCGCCTCACGCTCGCGGAGGCCCTTCACGTCGCCGCCGAAGACCCGCCCGCCGTCCGCGTCGCCCTCGCCCGCGCCGCCGCCGCGCAGGCGCAGATCGACGTGGCCCGCTCGGCCTACTACCCGAGCGTGACCCTGGGCCTGAGCGGGAACATCTCGACCGGCCTCTCCGGCAGCTTCTCCATCAACGAGGGGCAGCAGCTCGTGAACGGCGTCCCGCTCGGCGTGCCGCGCCGCACCGAGACGGCCTTCGACCGCAACTCCATCAGCCTGGGTGCGAGCGCGAGCGTCACGGGTCGCATCCCAATCTGGGACTTCGGCCGCACCTCGAACGCCGTGGACGCGTCGGAGCGCGGGGCGGGCGCGGCGCGCGCCGACGGGGACACGGCGCGCGTGCAGGCAATGGGGGCGGTGGGGAGCGCGTACCTCACCGTGCTGAGCGACCAGGAGGCGGTGAGCGCGGCGCGCGCGATCTTCACGCAGCGCGAGGCGCACCTCCGCATCGCCGACGGCCTCGTCACCGCGGGGGCGCGTCCGCCCATCGAGCGGACCCGCGCGCAGGTCAACCTCGAGGTGGCGCGCCTCGACCTCACGCGCACGGAGGGGCGGACCCTCAACGACCGGCTCGCGCTGGCGGCGGCGCTCGGCCTCGACCCCCTGCGCGCGCTCGAGCTCGCCCCGGTCGACGACGGGGTCCTCGCCGCGGACGACGACCCGGCGCGGGCCGCCGAGGCCGCGGTGCGCTCGCGCCCGGAGCTCGCCGCCGCGAGGCTCCGGGTGGCGCAGGCGGAGGCGCAGGCGGCGGGCACGCGCGCGGGCAGGGCGCCCGTGCTCGCCGGGCAGGTGCAGGTGTCGGCGGGTTCGTCGCGGGACGGGAGCTCGGCCGACAGCCAGACCAACGGGCTGCCGGCGACGTCGACCAGTAGCAACGACGGGCTGCAGGGGGGTCTGTCCGCGGGGCTCTCGCTCACGTGGCCCGTCTTCGACCCCACCGTCAACGCCAACGTCCGCGCGTCGGAGGCCAACGTCGCGACGGCGCGCGCCAACCTCGCGCAGCAGTCGCTCCAGCTGCGGGCGGCGGCGGCGCAGGCGGCCCTGTCGGCGCGCATCGCCCGCATCGCGCTCGAGCAGGCCGAGCGCCTCGCCGTGGTCTCGGCGGCCAACCTCGACCAGGCCACCGGGCGCTACCAGTCGGGCGCGGCGCCGCTGCTGGAGATCATCGACGCGCAGGCGGCGGACGCGAGCGCACGGGCGCAGGTGATCACGGCGCGGCTCGCGTGGCAGACAGCGCGGCTCAACGTGCTGGTGGCGACGGGCGAGGTCGTACGGCTGGCGCGGTAGGCGGCGGAGCGGTCGCGCCTTGAAGGCCCGCGGCCCCTACGCCGGCACCCGCACGTCGCGGTTGGGCAGCTCGCCCGTCATCGTCAGTCGCCGCACCCGCTCCCCCTCCGCGAGGATGCCCCGCATGCACCCCACGAGGTTGCGGTCCGGCGCCAATGCGCTCGTCTCCCACGACGCGTCGGTCGCCCCCTGCGCGTAGAGCGCGTGGTCGAAGCGGGCCGTCGCGGGCAGCGTCCCGTCGTGCACGTGCACGGTCGGGAAGAAGAGCGTCTCGGGCTCGCGCGAGCGGAAGGTGAGCCCCATCGGGTGAAACGTCTTCCGCGCCATCGCCGCGTGGTCCCCACCGAACAGCCGCCTCCACCACGGCAGCGGCGCCGCCTCGCCCTTGCCGAAGCCGCGGAGCTGGAAGACCGCGAAGCCCATCGGCTCCCGCGCGCACAGGGCCTCCACGATGGCGGGCGAGAGGCGGAAGCGCGCGTCGAGGCGTTCGAAGTCACCCGCCGTCGGGACAAACGACGCCTCGTAGTCGCCCACCGTGTGAACGACGAGCGTCTGCGGCTTCGCCTGCCGCGGCGTCTGGAATCCGAAGGAGAGGCTCGCCTCCAATTCAGGCGCGGGGAAGAGCGCGTCGAGCGTGTTGAACAGGTGCGTCGCCTGCGAGAGGTCGACGAAGCGGACGGCCTCCTCCCCCGCCGCGAGGTCCGTCGGCAGCGGCAGCACCATCGCGAGGTCGCCCGCGGCCTCCACCTGCATCGCGTAGGCGAGGGCCTGCGTGCGGTCGTCGGTGCGGCGCGCGAACACGCGCGTCTTGTCGACGTGCATGACCGGCATGGAGAAGCAACACATGGCGCGATGCTACAGCCGCGCGCGCAGGGCGACGAGCTCCTTCGCGACGCGCCACACCACCTTGAAGCGGGCGCTCTTGCTCACGCCGCGCTGCCGGGGGACGCACTCGATGGTCACCGTCGCGTGCCGCACGCCCCGGCGCAGCATCCGAATCGGAAACTCGAAGTTGAGGAAGAACGTGTCGGGCGTGAGCTCCCGCGGGCGAAACAGCTCGCGGCGGAAGAGGTACGGCCCGTCCGAGCGCATCTGGACACCGTGGGCCGCGAGGATCATCCCCCGCACGCCCGCCGAGAGCACCTTGCGCAGGAGCCCGTCGTCGCGGTCGCGGTACACCGAGAACACCACGTCGACCGGGTCGCGGTGCGCGGCCTCCAGCAGCACGTCGAGCTCGCCCTCGGGGATCTGACCGTCGCAGGGGAGGAAGGTGACCCACGGCTGCGTGCTCGACGCGACGCCGGCCTTGAGGGCGCCGCCGATGCCGCGGTTGGTCCCGTTGGAGAAGGCGACGCAGCGAGGGTCGTCGCCCATCACCTCGCGGGCGAGGCGGAGGGTGTCGTCGGTGCTCCCGTCGTCGACGAACACGAGCTGCCACGGGAAGGGCTTCGCGCTCAGCCACGCGAGGATGCCCGGGAGCACGTGGGGGACGCTCTCCGACTCGTTGTACGCGAACACCACCAGGGAGAGACCGTCGATCATGGCCGGTACCTCAGCACCTTCGCGGGGACGCCCGCAACCACCGCGTAGGGGGGCACGTCGCTCGTCACCACCGCGCCGGCCCCGACGATCGCCCCTTTGCCCACCGTGACGCCCGGGAGGATCACCGACCCGACGCCGAGGTCGCAGTCGTCTTCGATGACCACGGGGGCCATCTCGATGGGCGAGAACAGCACCGGCACCTCGCGCCCCGCCTCCTGGTGAACCGACGTGATGATCCGAACCCCCGGGCCGATGCCCACCCGCGCGCCGATGGTGAGGCCCGCGGCGGCGTGGAAGAAGCATTGCTGCCCGATCCAGGTCTGCTCGCCGATGGTCATCTCGTTGCGGTAGTAGCCCTTGAGAATGGCGTAGTGGCCGACGTACACGTTGCGCCCGAGGGAGATGTTCTCGGGGTGGAAGACGAGCACGCCGGGTTCGAAGACGCAGTCTTCGCCGAGGGAGCGAAACTGCTCGGGGGTGAACGCCCCCGTGCCGTGGGAGCGATGGATGCGGGTCATGGGGTCTCCGAGGTGGGGGCGTAGGACGCGGCGCGCTCCCGCAGCGGCGCCGCGACATCGGGACGTCCCGCAGCGGTGGCAGCATCCGCGAGGGCCCCCCAGGTGCGGGCGTACTCCATCTGGGCGGTCGCCTGCCACGGCGGGAGCACCCTGCGCCCGGGGCGGACGCGGTAGCGCGCGAAGAGGGCCTCGTTGCGGGCGAGCACCTGGTCGGGGGGCGGCGGTCGCTCGTCGCGCGGCAGCACCCGCAGCACCACCCCCTCGGGGTACACCGGCAGCGCGCGCGGGATCGACGTCGTGAACACGTTGGTGAGAAACACCGGCCGCCCCGTCGCGAGCGCCGCCTCCGCCACCGGAACCGTCGGGATCGAGCGCGTCGCCGGGAACGCGAACGGGCGCCCGAGACGTCGCTCGATGCGCGCGCGGTAGTGGGGCATCGGGAGCAGCCGCGGGTCGATGAAGAGCACGTCGCGCCGCAGCCCGAGGGCGCGCTGCACGTAGGGGAACCCCAGCGTGCGGTGGTCGCCCGTGCCCAGCACCACGGCGCGCGGCGGGAGGGTGTCGAGCACGTCGCGGAGGTAGCGCTCGACGGTGGGGTCCTGTTCGAAGTGCACCGCGGGCAGACCGCGCGCGAAGCCCACCACGGCCACCACCGCGCCGAGGGTCGCCTGCACGTTGCGCCCGAGCGGGGCGAGCTCGGCGACGCGGTCGAAGCCGCGCCCGATGGTCACCGCGAGGAGCGACATCGGCAGGAGGTGGAAGCGCTCGACCACCGCCCCCCCGAGGCCCGTCGGTGGGATGTTGAAGCGCGAGAGAAACACCGGCCCCACCGTCACCAGCGCCGCCCCGAGGAAGGCCCGCGAGCGCGCGTCCGCTCCCGTGGAGGCGTCCCGTTCGAGCGCGCCGTAGCCCGCGAGGCCGAGCACGGCCGGGAGCACGTGAAGATCGCTGAACACGTTGCGCAGGAGGAAGCCCAGGTGCGCCAGCGGTTGAGGCGGGGCGCCGCTCGCCGAGAGCTGACCGGTGCCGAAGTCCTTCCGCAAGATGTGGTCGATGAGGCCCTGGAGCGTCGTCGGGTCGCCCCAGATGTACCGATCGCCCGCGTGCATCGCGGTGAGGTAGAGCGAGGTGTACGTGGCGAGGCCCGG
>JBILLV010000180.1:0-18589 GCA_044375895.1 Polyangiales bacterium
GCTCACGCGTCTCATCCCATGGGGATCTTCCGAAGCCCGGCTTTGCGGGCGATCCGATCGTAGCCCAGGGTGAGCGCTTGGCGAACCCTGGGAGGCTGATGGGGGCGAGAAGAACGTTGAATGCGTAGGTCACGCGCGCTGCAGCACCACGGGGCGCCGCATCACCCGCAGCGCCGCGGCCGCCACCGCGCCGAAGGTCGCGAGCGAGGCGATGGTCACCGCGAGCTCGCGCGGCCCGGCGGGCGCCTCGCGGGTGAAGACGTCGCCCACGAGCGTGAGCACCACCGCGATCACGGCGAGCGGCCCGAGGTGGCGCAGCGCGAGCGCGGTGCGGAGCGCGGGGTGCGCGGCGGCGGCGCCGGGCGCGAGGTAGCGCGCGAGGGCGACGAGGCCCCAGCCCTTCGCCATGAAGGCCACCGCGCCGAGCATCTGGAGCGCGACCGACGCGCCCTGCTCGCCGAGCGTGAGGCCCGGCAGGCGGGTGCCGCCGCAGAGCAGCGCGGTCGCGTAGGCCGCCCGCGCGAGGAGCGTCGCCCAGGCCGCGCCGCGCAGCGCCCGGTGCGTGGCCGCGCGCACGTCGACGGCGAGCGGCACGAGCGCCGCGAGGTGACCGACGCCCAGCGCGCAGAGGAGCGGCCCGCGGAAGAGGTACCAGTCCCACGGCGAGCCGCCCTGCGCCGCCGACACGCCCTGCGCGTCGATCGAGCCCGACAGGAACACCGCCGCCACCACGGCCCCCGCCGCGGGGGCCTCGAAGGCCATCCGCCGCACGGCCCCGCGGAGGGTCGCGAGGAGGGTGGGGTGGTTCATCTCGGCGCGGGCGGAGAGGGCGGCGACCGTGAGCGAGGCGAGCACGCCGACGATGTGCGCGGCCCCGAGGTCGGGGTTCGCGTCGAAGATAAACTCCGCGAAGGGAACCGTCAGCGCCGTCGACGCCACCGCCGCGCTCACGAAGCCCGCGTCGCCCGCGAGCGCCTCGCGCCACCCGCGGAGGGTCCACGGTGCTCGGCGCGCCGGGAGCAGCCGTTGCCCGAGCCACCCGAGCAGACCGCGCCGCGGCGACATGCCGAAGGCCACCACCGCGAGCGCCACGAGCAGCAGCACCGCCGTCGCCACGACGTCGTTCGAAGCCGCGCGGGTGATCGCCGCGACGCGCAGCCCGCGGTCTTCGACGGCGTCGCCGCGGCGCACCGACACCACCGCGAGGTCGCCGCCCGCCGCGGGACGGAAGTCGGTGACGCCGAGCAGCGTGACGCCGTCGAGGCGCTCCATCACGTCGCCGTCGCCCAGACCGGCTTCATCCGCGGGTGAACCCGGCGTCACGCGCTCGATCTGGAGCCCTCCCTCGGTGGGCTGCACCTCGGCGAGTCGAATGCCCAGCGCGGTGAGCGCGCGGTCGGCCTCGGCGCGCGCCTCACGCCCCTCGGTCACCTCGCGCCCCCAGGGGGTGAGCACGTCGAGGCGCGGCCCGCGGAGCGATTGCGCCGACGCGAGGGTGGTCCCTTGCATCGTGTCGACGCGCACCGAGACGCCCGCGCGCGGCCCCACGAAGCCGAGCGTGGCGTGCGGGGCGCGGGCGGGCGGGCGCTCGCCGGAGCACGTCGTGAGCGAGCGGAGCAGCTCCTCGGTGAGCGTGAACTCGATGTCCGCGCCGCCGTGCACCCGGAGCTGGTGCATGGTCGAGCTGGCGTACACGGCGTCGTGTTCGGTCCCCGTGGCGGGGTCGTAGGTACGCTCGCCCTCGGGCGGGTCGGTGAGCGTCACGGACACCGGGCGCGGGCACGCGGCGAGGCCCGGACGCGCGAGGGCCCCCGTGATCGACACGGTGATGCGGCGGATGTCGCCGGGCTGCGGGAAGCCGCTGCCGCGGATGACCACGCGGTCGCCCACCTCGAGCTGCCGCGGCGCGATGTCGACCACCGAGAGCACCTCGTGGGTGGGCTGGGTCTCACACGCGCCGAGCGCCGCGGCAGTGACGAGCGCGAGGGCGCGGCGGATCGCGGGGGGGGTCATCGGCGGCGACGATATCCGCCGCGCCAGGACGGGCAACAAAACGACAGGAGCGAGGGCCGACGGGGCGTCGGGAGCCTCGCTCACCCCCCCGCGCCGCAGCTCGTGACGCGCGCGGTCTGCCCCGAGCGCACGTCCACGTACTGCTGGAAGGAGATCCCGTTGTGCGTGATGACCACCTGCACGTGCCCGACGGGTGAGCGGATGGGCTCGCCGCGCGGGAGCGTGTAGCGCCGCGACGCACCCTCACCGCCCACGACGGCCTCGCCGTGCGCGCAGTCGATGGTGATCGTCCCGAGGCGCCCCTGCACCTCGTTGAGCAGGCTGTTGGTGAAGGACGTGTGCGACGACATCCACGCGTCGCCCCCGTCGCGCAGCGCCTGCTCGATCTTCTCCTCGGCGTCTACCAGCCGACCCGACTGCCGGTAGAGGTGCGCGAGGGCCACCAGCGCCCGCGGGCCGCGCACGCCCTGAAACGCGCGCACCGCCGCCGCCCGGTCGCCTCGCTGGAGCGCCGCGCACGCCTCCCGGTACGCCGGGTCGTCGTCGCAGTACGGCGCGCCGCGCACCGCTGGAGCCGCCGCGGGAGCGCCCGTCGTCGCCACGGACGGTCGCGCGTTCGGCACCGCCGCGTCGACCGCCGCGGGAGCCACCGCCACCACCGCGGCGTCGGGCGCGACCACGGGCGCAGCCACGGCGACGTCGGGCGTCGGCGGGGGCGTGATGATGGGCGCGGCCACCTCGGGGACGGGGACGTGCGGCGCCGTCGCGGGGGCCACCTCCGCGGTCGGCGTCGGGGCCGTCGGGGCCATCACCCGCTGCCCCACGAACATCGCGAGCACCCCCGCGGCCGCCCCCATCGCGACCTGCGACCAAGCGACGGACGAGGGCGCAGCGGCGGACGTCTCGGCGCGGACGGTGGTCTTCGCGAGGGTGGTCTCGTCGCCCGCGTGGACGGTGGTCTTGCCCATCTCCGTGGCGTTGCCGACGAAGCCCGAGTCGCGCGCCTCCATCACGTCGTCGAGCTTCGCGCCCGGGTCGTTCTCGCGGTCGAAGTGCTTCGCCCAGAGGGCGCGGGTGCGGGGGCTCGCGAAGGGCCACAGCGCCGAGCCCACCGCGCGCATCGAGGCGTAGCGGCGCACCGGGTCGCGCTCCATCATCTTCGCGATGACGGTGTCGAGGCCCTTCGGGATGGACGACTGGAGCGAGCTCGGGACGGCCGGCGTGCGCGAGGTGATCGCTTCCAGCAGGTCGAGGAGCACGTCGCTGCGGAAGGGCTTGTCGCCCGTGAGGGCCTCGTAGAGAACCACCCCGAGCGACCACTGGTCGGCGCGGGCGTCGATGCTCTTCGACTGCCGCACCTGCTCGGGGGACATGTAGAAGGGCGTACCGAGCCAGGAGTGGGTCTGCGTGAGGTCGAGCTCGTCGGACACCAGCTTCGCGATGCCGAAGTCCACCAGACGCGGCGACGTGATGCCCGTGACGTGGCTCGCGAGGAAGATGTTGCCCGGCTTGATGTCGCGGTGGACGATGCCGGCGTTGTGGACGGCGTCGAGGGCCGACGCGATCGGCAGGAGGATGTCCATCACCTCCTCGACGCGCAGGTGCTTGTCGCGCTTGAGCCGCTCGCCCAGCGTCTCGCCCTCCAGAAACTCCATCGCGAGGAAGCCCCGCTCGTCCTTCACGCCCCCGTCGAACACCTGCACCACGTGGGGGTGCTCCACCTGCGCGGCCGTCATGATCTCCCGCTGAAACCGGGTGATGGCGTCGGGCGTCGAGAGCACGTGCTCGTGGAGAACCTTGAGCGCGACGCGGCGCTTGAGGGGGTTGCGGAGGGCCTCGTACACGATCCCGAAGGCCCCGCGGCCCACCTGGCGACGGATGGTGTAGGGGCCAAACTCCGCGCCGGGCGCGAAGGTGCCCGAAGACGACGACGACATGGACGCTCCTGCGAGAGGGTGAGGCCGTGATATACCGCGGTCCTTTCCCGCAATGCCGCAGAAGAAATCGTTCCGGGTGTACTTCGTGGCCCACGGGGGCGGCCTCGTGTCGGGGACGCTCATCCGCACGTGGGACGGGCTCTTCGATCGCCCGCCGCCCGCGGCCATCGGCACCACCGAAGAGGATGTGCTCGGGCAGCTCGACGCCATCCTCCAGGGGATGACCGCGCGCGGCGCCGACGGTCCGGAGCGCTACCTCTGGGCCGAGGAGTTCGCCACCCGCGAGGTGACCGTCACCGCGCGACCGCAGACGGTGGTGGAGAAGCGGGCGGTCATCGGGGCGCGCGAGATCCCGCTGCGGCTCACGTACTGCTGGTGCAAGCTCCCGCAGGGCGGCTACCGGGTGATGCTCCCGCGCTACGGCTGGTGGATGGTGATCGAAGACCTCGCCATCGCCGCGGAGGTGCTGCGCAGCGCCGTGAGCGCGGCCCTCCTGGGCGAGAACTCCCGCTCCATCTACGACTTCCGCCGCGAGGGAGAGGAGTGGGTGCGGCCCTGGTCGCCGCGCTCGCTGGCATCGCTGGAAGCGGCCGAGCGCGACAGCCCCGAGCGCCGCTGGCCCGTCGCGACCTCGGTGGCCGACGACCTCGTCGAGCGCGCGTCGCGCCAGCGGCTCCCCGCGCCCATCGGCGAGTCCGACGACTTCCGCGACAACCTCCCGCTCTTCGACGGCGACCCGAAGCCTTCGATCCTGCTGGTGGGCCCCGCGGGCGTGGGGAAGACCACCTTCGTCCGTCGCTTCGCGCGCCACCTGCTCACGCGCCACCGCGACGAGGCCGAGCGCGACGACGAGCCGCCGCACCTCTGGTCCACCTCCGCCGCGCGCCTCATCGCGGGCATGGTGTACGTCGGCATGTGGCAGGAGCGCTGCTTGAAGCTCGTCGACGAGCTCGCGTGGGAGGGCCACTGGCTCTTCCTCGACCGCCTCGTCCCCATCCTCCAGCCGCAGCCCGACGGCGCGTCCATCGGCGAGATCCTTCTGCCCGCCGCGGTGGAGGGCTCGATCCCGATGATCGCCGAGTGCACCCCCGAGGAGTACGAGCGGTGCCACCGTCGCTTCCCCACGCTGCTCGAAGCGCTGCGCGTCGTGCGGGTGAACGAGCCGCCCCCGCATCAGATCCCGGCGCTGGTGACGGCGTGGCAGGCGCGGCGCGACGCGGGCGTGACGCTCCACCCCGCGGCGGTGCGGCGACTGGTTCAGCACCTCACGGCCTTCCGACGCGACGCGGCCTTCCCGGGCAAGGCGATTCGTTTTCTGGAGTGGCTCTCGCCGGGCGGCGGCGAGGCGAAGCCCGAGGGAGTGGCCGCAGGCAAGGTGTTGCAGCCGAAGGAGTTGTCCGAGCTCTTCGCGCGGCACACGGGGCTCGCCGTCGACCTCATCGCGGACGACCGCCAGGTGTCGCCCGACGCGCTCTCGGCGACGCTGCGTCAGCACGTCATCGGGCAAGACCACGCGTGCGACACGGCGGCTCGCACGCTCGCCCGCTTCAAGGCGGGGCTGCACGACCCCGACCGCCCCGTGGGGACGCTCCTCTTCGCGGGGCCGACGGGCGTGGGCAAGACCGAGCTCGCCCGCACCATCGCGCGCTACCTCTACGGCGACGAGGCGCGGCTCATCCGGCTCGACATGAGCGAGTACATGTTCCCGGGGGCGGCGCAGCGGATGCTGGAGGTGGCGCCGGGGGCGCAGGGCCTCGCGGGGCGCGTGCGCGAGCAGCCCCTGTCGCTGGTGCTCTTCGACGAGATCGAGAAGGCCCACCCGGACGTCTTCGACCTGCTGCTCGGGCTGCTGGGCGAGGGGAGGCTCACGGACTCCTACGGCGCGGTGGTCGACTTCCGCATGACGCTGGTGGTGATGACCTCCAACCTCGGCGTGGTCGAGGGGCGCTCGGTGGGCTTCGGCGACGCGTCACCGAGCGATCCGGTGCGGGCGATCCGGCGGCATTTCCGCCCGGAGTTCTTCAACCGCATCGACCACGTGGTGGGCTTCCGCGCGCTCACGCCCGACGACGTGCTGCGCATCGTCGACCTGGAGCTCACCAAGGCCGCGGGGCGCACGGGGCTCGTCCGGCGCAACCTCCGCATCGAGGTCGACGCGGCGTCGCGACGTCGCCTCGCGGAGCTGGGGTTTCACCCGACGCGCGGGGCGCGGCCGCTGCGGCGCGTGATCGAGGAGCGGATCGTCGCGCCGGTGGCGGCGCTGCTGTCCAACGACCCCTCGCTGCGCGACCGGACGATCCGGGTCGACGCGGAGGGCGGGGTGCGGGTGGGCTGAGTCAGCCCATCCGTTTCAACCTGTTGGTTCGCCTCGCCCAACGTCCCAGGGTTCGCAGGAGCTCACGCCTGGGCTCGCATCGGATCGCCCGCAAAGCCGGGCTCACGTGCCTCGCTCCGCTCCATTCTCATTGAGCCCGGCTCTGCGGGCGATCCGATGCGAGCCCAGGCGTGAGCTCCTGCGAACCCTGGGACGTTGGTAACGGTGACCACCAGGACGTTGGTAACGGTGACCACCAGGACGTTGGTAACGGTGACCACCAGGACGTTGGTAACGGTGACCACCGGGACGTTGGGGACGGTGACCACCGGGACGTTGGGGACGGTGACCACCGGGACGTTGAAAGGGCTGAGTCAGTAGACGCCGGGGATCACCTTGTACGGCACCCGCTCGCAGTACTCGTCCCAGTACTTGCCGTACTTGGTGCGGCAGCGGGTGTCGTCGCGCGACGCGCGGTCGAGCAGGAGCGCCGTCAGGAAGAGCCAGTAGACCCACGGGGCGAGGTGGGTGAATCCCGCCGGGAGCGTCCACGCGAAGGCGAGGGCGAGCTCGGGGACGTAGTGGGCGTGGCGCGCGAGGGCCCACCAGCCCGACACGAGCAGGAGGCTCTGGTGCTCGGTCCCGTCAGCGGTGGTGTACTGCGCGTAGATGATCGCGGGCTTGCGGCCCCACACCGTCGTCTTGCCCCCCGTCTCACGCACCCGCTGGCGCTGCGCGTCGGCGTCGTAGTTGGCCCAGATCGACGCGAGGCCGAGGAGCGCGATGGCGATGGCGATGAGCGGGTGCGTGTCGATCGGGTGGCGCACCAGCCACTGCGTCGGGAGGGTGTAGAGCGCGGGGATCCACACCGTCACGCCCCAGCAGATGTAGTAGCCGAAGCGGTCGTGCATCACGTCGAGGGAGGCGAAGTACCCGCCCTCCCACACGAAGAACTTGAAGATGTACGCGAGCTGCAGAAACACCGACACCACCATCGCGGCGGAGAGGTGCCCGTGGGCGTGCTGCGCCGCGGCGAACGACACGATGGTGACGGCCCAGCCCATCATCCCGATGCGGCAGTTGAAGAGCTGCTTGAGGTTGAAGCCCAAGAGCGTGGGGAAGAGCTCGACGCCCCAGTAGAAGTCGAACACGGGGTTGCCGCTGAGCCCGGAGTCCGTCGACGAGGGCGCGAACCGCCCTTTGAAATAGAGGAAGCCGCAGAAGGCGAGGGCCGACACCGTGAGCGTGATGAGGATGGCGCCGAAGTGGTCGAACACGATCGACGCGGGGAACAGGTGCGCCCCCGCGGAGAGACCGAAGAAGGTGACCAGCGTGACGACGAAGGCCGCGACGCCGTTGAGGGTGTAGCGCGGCCGGTTGCCCGTCGGGGTGATGGGGCCGAGAAACTCCTTGCCCGGCAGCACCTTCAGCAGCAGCGCCTCGAAGGCGACGAAGGCGAGGATCACCTGCGCGGCGGCGATCGTGGGCCGCGGGAAGTGCGTGACGAAGGCGTCGAGGCCTTCGCGCGACACGAGCCGCGACAGCTCGCCGTCGAGGAAGGCGCAGGTGATGTAGAACGCGATCGCCGCGGGCGGGGTCACGAGCATCAGCGCGATGGGGCCGAGCGTCATGCGCACAAACTCGCCGAGGGGCGTCTCGGCGCGGCCGGACCAGGTGCGTGGACCTTGAGGGGTAGGGTCGTCGTGGGACATCGGGTGCGGTGGGTCTCCTCCAGCGCGCGACGCTATCCGAGGGCGTCGCGCGCGGGCAATCACCACCGTGGCCCCGCGCCTCCGTTTTCCGTGAAGGAATCGCGCCGCGCTGGCCACTCCACCCTGGCCATGCGCCAAAGCCCCCTCTGCCTCGCGTCGCTCGTCGCGCTCGCCTTCGGGTGCGGCACCGGCGTCGTCCCGCCATCGCCTCAGGACGACGCTGCCGCCGACGCCGCCGCTGCCACCGACGTCGCGCCCGATGACGCCGAGAGCTTCCCTTGCAGCCTTCGCGTCCCCGCGCTCGAACCGCTCGCGAACAGCTCGTCGTGGAGCGCGTGGGTCCGCGCCGACGGGTACAACATCCCCTCGGGCTGCGGCCCGGCGCACCTGCAGGACGGCATCGCCCGCTTCACCCCGCCCACCAGCGGACGTTGGGTCTTCCAGGCCAGCGGAACCGACCTCGTCGCCCTCTCCGCCCGCACCGTCTGCGAAGACCTCGCCAGCACGCGGGCCTGCCGCGACCGGCCCGGCGGGGTCCGCGCCTTCACCCTGGACGTGCGCGCCGGTGAGCCGCTGATCCTCCTCGCGCGCGGCTGCCGCACCGCCGGTACGGCCTGCAACTGGCGCATCCAGGCGACGCCCGCCCCGCCCGACCACGGCCCCTGCGTCAACGGCGCCTTCTGCGGCGCGGGCGACGTGTGTCAGCGCTTCATCGACGAACCCGGTGAGGAGCCCCGCTGCGTCGTCGCCGAGGCGCCGCGCGTGGTGTCGGCCGTGATGGAGGTGGGCGACGGGATGTCGCGCTTCGAAGTCGCCGTCGAGGACAACAACCGCGACGCGACGGAGGTGACGCTCACCCTGCTCGACGCGGCCGGCGCCGAGGTCTCCGTGAGCGCGCCGGGCTTCGTCGGGACGCACTCGCTCACGCGCGTCGACGCCCGCTGGACGGTGTCGACGCGGTATCTCCACGGGGTGGCGTTCGGCGCGGCGACGCAGGCTCGCTTCGTCGCGCGCGACGCGACCGGGAGGGTGAGCGAGGCCAGGGTGGTGCCGTTCTCGCCGATCCGGTACCGGACGGTCGGCGAGTCGTGCCTCGATGGGGCCCGCTGCGGGCCGGGGCTGTGCTGCTGGTACCACTACAGCGCTGCGATCTGTCAGCAGCGCTGCGACCGGTGACGCTCAGGTGTAGTGGGTCCACCAGGCGCCGCGGTGGCGCGTCTTCACCGCGTCGAACCACTTGCACAGCGGCCAGAGCAGCGCGAGCGCGGTGAGCCACGCGGCGTAGACGTGCGGGAGGCTGCCGCCCGTGCCCACGCGCGATGAGTGGGCCGCCTCGATGGCCGCGGCGCCGCCGCGCGCGAAGAGCCACGCGCCCGCCATCGCGTGGAGCAGCGGCAGGTGGAGCACGTAGTAGAACAGCGGCACGCGCCCGAAGGTGACGACGGGCCGCGCGCGGGAGAGGTCGCGGCCGGTGAGCGCTCCCCACCCGAGCAGCGCGGGGCCGAGCGTCATCAGCAGGTAGAGCAGCGAGGGCGGGTACTTCGCGCAGTCGAGGAAGGAGAGCGCCGTGAAGCCCGCGCGCGGCTGCGTCGTCCACGGGTGCGGGTCGCCGTAGACGTTGAGCGCGCGGAGGGCAACGAAGCCCGCGGTGAGTGCTGCGCCCGTGCGGACGAGGAGGCGACGGCGCTCGGCGAGAGGGAGGTCCATCCAGGGGCCGAGGCCGAAGCCCACGGCCATCACACCGATCCAGGGGACCAGCGGGTAGGCGATGTACACGCGGTGTCCGGCGAAGGGTTCGAGCCGGCCGGGCTGGTGGAGTACGTGCCAGAGCCAGCCCGCCGCGCCGAAGCGCTGCGCGGTGACGGAGTCGAGCAGGTCGTGGCCGACGATCATGGCGGCGCCGAAGGCCAGGCACGCGCGGGCGCCGAGGCGAGACAGAAGCGCGAGGGCCACCATCGACCAGCCGATGGCCCAGATCACCTGCACGAAGGTGAAGCGGTAGTTGACGTTGAAGAGCCAACCGAAGCGCACCACCGTGAGCTCCAGCACGACGAGCCAGAGGCCGCGCGTGAGGAGGAGCGTGGCGGCGTCGCGGGGGCTGCGGCTGCGTCCCGCCACGTACGCGGAGAGCCCCGCGAGGAGCACGAACACCGGCGCGCAGAAATGCGTGACCCAGCGGGTGAAGAAGAGGGGGACGGTGGTGGTCGCGAGGTCGAGCGGGTCGCGGGAGTTGTCGCCGACGAAGTCGCGCGCGTGGTCGAGCGCCATGAGCACCATGACGGCGCCGCGCACGAGGTCGATGGAGGCGTCGCGCTCGCGGGGAGGGCTCATGGGGAGCGCCATCACAGCACGCGGGCGCGCGGAGGGTCTACGGCTTCTTCTTGCGCAGCAGGAGCCACGCGAGGGCGATGGGGGCGGTGATCACCAGCAGCGGCGGCAGCACGCGGAGCCCGCCGAGGAAGAAGCCCACCACCACGACCCGCGCGGCCGTGACGCCGTCGCGGAGCGCCTCGGCGGCTTGATGGCCGATGGGGACGGAGAGGAGGTCGCCGCCGCGCTCGAGGTGGACGGTGACGGTGGCGAGGTCGACGCGACCCTGCGCGCCGCGCTGCTCGGCCTCGAGGCGCTCGATCTGTTCGCGCACCTCCACGAGGGCGCGCTCGACGGCGAGGACGTCAGCGAGGGCGCCGGTGCGCTGTTCGAGGAGGGCGAGGAGGCGCGTCTCGGCGGCGCGGTGGGTGCGGAGGCGGGCGTCGAGGTCGGCGAGGGCCTCGGTGACGTCCGTGCTGGTGAGCTCCTCGTGGAGGGCTTCGTGGCCGGCGGCGCGCGCGAGCACGCGGCGGACGGACGCGATCTGATCGGGGGGGAGGCGCAGGATGAGGCGCGTGAGGTGATCGTCGCCGAGGGAGGCCGACTCGACGAAGCCGCCGCTCGCTTCAGTGAGCGCGGAGAGCTCGCGGGCGAGGGCGGTGGCCCGCGCGGCGGCGGCCACCTGGAGGCGGAAGGTCGCGCGCACCTCCAACGCCGCACGACGGCGCGCGGGGCCGGCGGGTCCTTGGGGGGCTTCGCGGGTATCGGCGGCGCGGGCGTGGGTGGCGGAGGCGGGGGCAGCGCGTTTGCAACTCGCGAGGGTGAGGGCGGCAAGCGCGATGAGGATGAGGGCGAGGAGGGAGCGGTGCTTCACGTGCTTCAATGCCTCCTGTGCGAAGGGGGGACAGGGGCGGCACAGGAGGAAACGACGGTGGGGCGCTCTCCTTTCAGCGTGCGAAGGCGAAGAGGGCGATGAGCCACGCCGTCGCGCCGCCGAGGGCGAAGGCGAGCGAGAGCCCCGCCGCGCGGTCGATGCCCTGGCGGCGCGCGAGGGGGATGGCGATCATGGCGGCGTCGCCGAGGTCCATGGCGAGGTTGAGCCAGAAGGCCTTGCGGAGGGCGGCGGGGTCGCCGAGGTGTATCACGACGAGGGCGCCGAGCCCGATGTCGCGCACGCCGAAGAGCCGCCCCATGAGCCGCGCGGTGGGGTTGTCGTGCGCGTCGGGGAAGCCGAGGAGGCGCGACGCGGGGGCGGCCGCGACGATGGGCGCGAGGCCGATGAGCACGCGGCCGAGGGCGAGGAGCGTGGCGAAGGTGGCGAGGGTCACCGCGGCGAGGGTAACCCCAACGCCCGTCAGAGCGGCACGTCCGTCCGCTGCAGGATCTCCTGGATGATCCGCGCCGCATCATCCCGCCGCCCGTCGCCCGTCCACTGCCCGACGCCCGCGTCCGCGCCGCTCACGCGCACCCGGTGGGCCAGCACCGGCACCGCCAGCTCGGACACGTCGTCGGGGATCACGTACGAGCGCCCCATCACGATCGCCCGCGCCCGCACGGCCTTCAGAAACGCCAGCGCGCCGCGCGTTGACACGCCCTGCGAGAGGCTGTCGTGGTTGCGCGTCGTCCGCACGATGCTGTGCGCGTAGTCGATGATCGCGTCGTCGACCGTCACCGCGTCGACCTCGCGCTGCGCCTCCACGAGCTGGGTGAGCGTCACCGCCTGCTGGATGCTGTCCACGGGCTCGGCGCCGCCGCGCGTCGCGAGGATGCGCTTCTCCACGTCGACCGCGGGGTAGCCCACCGCCGTCCGCAGCAGGAAGCGGTCCAGCTGCGAGTCGGGCAGCGGGTACGTCCCCGCCATGTCGTCGGGGTTCTGCGTGGCGATGACGGTGAAGGGCTCCTCCAGCGTGTGGGTGACGCCGTCGATGGACACCTGGCGCTCGCTCATCACCTCGAGCAGCGCGCTCTGCGTCTTCGGCGTGGCCCGGTTGATCTCGTCGGCCACCAGCACGTGCGTGAACACCGGCCCCGGGCGAAACTCGAAGCGCCGCTCGGCCGAGTTGTACACGTTGACCCCGAGCAGCTCGGACGGCATCAGGTCGCTCGTGCACTGGACGCGGCGAAACTCCGTCCCCAGCGCCCGCGCCAGCGCCCGCGCCAGCGTCGTCTTGCCGACGCCCGGCACGTCTTCGATGAGCAGGTGACCACGGGCCAGCAGCGCCACCACCGCCCGCTCGACCACGTCGGGCTTGCCCGCGAGGGCCACGGCGACGGCCTTCGCGAGCTTCTGCGCGACCTCCTTGGCCATCAGGGACACGGAAGCGGGGGGGGGTACGCGGGCAGCTGCAGCGTCGGCCATGGGGTATATCGGGCGCAATCCCTGCGGTAGCGCAAGGTCTTAGGGCTCTTATCAGGCTTCCGACCCCCCGGCTAGACCATCGTCAGGCGGGCGCGACGCGCGGAGGGGCCCCGGGGTCGTCGTTCGAGGCCGCGCGCGGGTGAGGGTGACGTGCAGCGCGAGGCCCCCTTCGGGCGCGACGTGGGCGCGCGCTGAGCCGCCGTGGAGCTCGATCACGCGGCGGGCGACGCCGAGCGCCATCCCCAGCCCCGCGGGCGCCCGCGCGCCGGAGGGCGGGAGTTCGAAGGGGTCGAAGAGCTGCTCCAACGCCTCGCGCGAGGGGGTGGTCCCGTGGCCGATGACGGTGAGCGTCCAGGTGCTCTCGTCCACCGCGCGGACGTGCATGGTGACGGGCGCCGAGGCCCCGCTCGCCGACGCCGCCCCCTTGCGCAGGAGCGCGTACGCGATGAGCGAGCCGATGTGGTGGGCCATGCGGGCGCGGTCGATGACGGCGTCGACGTCGAGGTCGCCCTCCACCGGGAGCCGCACGTCCGGCGGAATCACCCCCGCGCAGCGCTCGATGGCGATGCGCCGGGCGTCGTCGATGAGGTCGCCCGCGAGGACGCGCGTGCGGTTGAGCGTCATGCGACCAGCGTCGAGGCGGGCGGCGTCGAGGAGGTCGTCGACGAGGCGGAGGAGGTCGGCGCCGCTGCGGGAGATGGCCTCCAGGCTCTCGCGCTGCCCCTCGCTCACCTCGCCGTCCACCCCCGACACCAAGAGCCCCGCGAAGCCCAGCACGGAGTTGAGCGGACCGCGCAGGTCGTGGCTCACCCCCGCCAGCACGAACGATCGCAGCCGAGCGGCTTCGGCCCGCGCGTTGACGGCGCGGCGCTGGTCGCGGGCCATCGCGGCGAGGCGGTCGGTGACGCGGTCGAGCGCCCGCGAGATCGCCCGCACCTCCGGCAGCGACAGCACCTCGAAGGTGAACGTGAACCCCACCGCGTCGTACAAGCGGTTGGCGGGCGAGAGCTGCTGGAGCCCGACGGTCTCGACGCGCCGTGTGGCCTGCGAGAGCTCGCGCGCCCCGCGGCGGCCGATGCGGAGCCCGAGCGCCGCCCCGACGCCCGCGAGCACGAAGGCCACCGCGATGGCCCCCAGCGGAGAGGGCGTCGGCGTCGGGTGCGGGTCGACGAAGGGGAGCTCGACGCCCGCCACCACGCGCTCTCCCCCGGCGGCGAGCACGCGGGCGGCGGCGGCTCGGCCCGCGGGGGACTCGCCCGGCAACCGACGCACGCCGAGGGCGACGGAGAACACCCGCGCGCTGAGCTCGTCCTGGTCGCGCGCGGTGCTCGACGCGTGGGCCGACACCAGCAGCGCGGCGAGGAGCGCGGCCACGCCCGACGGCGCCCCGACGGCGAGGGCGACGCGCACGGCGAGGCGATCGCCTGTCGCGGTGGCGGGGACGGCCGTCGGCGGGAGCCCGTCGAAGAGCGGTCGGAGCGCGCGGCGGAGGGCGGGGTAGTACACCAGCGAGGCGGTCATCGCGAAGGCCGCTCCCGTCACTGCGGCGACGGCGTGCGAGGGGTCGCTCTCGCTTCGAAGCAGCGCCACGCCCAGCGCGAAGAGCGACACCGCGAGGAGCCCCACCAGCGCGGCCCCCACGCGCGGCGCAGCGTAGAGGCGCGCGAGGGAGGGCTCGTCGAGGGCGGCCCCGGACGTCCGCAGCGTCCGGGCGGCGCGGAAGATGGCCGGCAGGTAGCCGAAGGAGAGCACCGTGAGCGCGAGGGCGAGGCCCGCCGTCGCCGCCCCCGTCACCTGCAGGAGGGCCGCCCGCGCCGACTCCTCGCGCCCGAGAAACGCGGGAACCACCAGCGCATACGTGAGCCCCGCGCAGCCCGGCACGAGCAGCGAGACGCCCGACACGCGCGCGGCGATGACGCGCTCGTTCACGACGCCTCCGGGAGTGGGGCCATGCCGGCGGGGAGCGTGACGGTGAAGGTGCTCCCCTCGCCGACGACGCTGTGGGCGGAGAGCGTCCCGCCGTGCAGCTCGACGAGGCCGAGGGTGATCGCGAGCCCGAGCCCCGCGCCGCGCGCCTCCGCCATCCGCCCCCGTTCGAAGGGCTTGAAGAGGCGCTTGAGGTCGGCGGGCGCGATGCCCGGGCCGTTGTCGCGCACGGCCACCGCGAGGCCCCGCTCGTGGTCGGCGACGGTGACGGCCACCTCGCCGCCCGCGTGCTCCACCGCGTTGACCACGAGGTTGACGAGCGCCCGCCGCAGCGCCACCGGGTCGGCGTACACCCCGGCCCGCGCGGGGGCCTCGACGGTGAGGGCGACGCCGCGGGTGCGGGCGATCCCCTGCGCCTCGGCCACCACGGCGCGGGCGACGTCGGCGAGGTCGACGGGCTCGCGGCGAATCGCGTAGCGCCCGCTGGCCATGGCCGACAGGTCGAGGACGTCGTCGACGAGGCGGAGGAGGCTCTCGCCCGAGCGCGCGATGAGCTCGACGTCGTCGCGCTGCGCCGTCGTGAGCGGGCCGTCCACCTCCTGGAGGAGCAGCTCCGCGAAGCCGAGGATGGCGTTGAGCGGCGTGCGCAGCTCGTGGCGGAGCGTGGCGATGAGGGTCTCGCGGCGCCGCTCGTTCTCGTCGAGGCGGGCGAGCGCGTTGCGGTGGAGCGCGAGCTCGTCGACGAAGCGCCCCTGCAAGCGGTTGAAGGCGGCCACCAGCGCCCCCACGTCGTCGCGCGCCCGCACCGGCAGCGGCCGCAGCGCCTCGGACGAACCCTCCCCCATGCGGAGCGCCCGGCGGAGGATGGCCTGGAGGTCGTTGGTGATGTCCTGCGCCACGATGAGGCTCACCGTCACCGCCACCGCGCCCATCACCAGCAGCGCCACCAAAAGCTTCACCGCCAGCAGCGCGATGGCCCCGCGCTCGGCCGCCGACGAGGGGAGCGGCGCCGCCACCAGCACCCGCGCCGCCCCGGCGTTCGCGCGCGGCGAGAGCGTCTCGACGGCCACCGCGAGCCCCGCCTCCGTGAGCGCGAACTCACCGCGCGCCCGCGGGCTGCGGGTGATGGCCTCCACGGCCTCCGCGGGCGCGTCGGGGGCGTGGGGGAGGGCCACGCCGTCGGGGCCCAGCACCGTCACCGTGAGGTGGAGCGCCTGCGTGAGCTCGGTGGCCAGCGTCGCGCGCCCGGCGGCGTCGAGGGGCTCCATGCGGGCGGCGGTGGCGAGGGCGACGAGGGCGGCGCGGCGCTCGACGCGGTCGCGCTGGGCGAGGAGGGTGAGCTCGGCGCCGGCGACGCTCGCGCCCACGCCGACGAGGGCCACGGCCGCCATCGTGGCGAAGGTGATGCGCCGCAGGAGGCTGTCTCCAGGGGCGACGGGGCGCGGTGCGGGGGCGGGGTCCACGGGGCGCCGGAGCCTACCTCCGCTCGGCCGAGGGGTGGCTCCAGGTTCGACACCACGATACGATCGCGGCGATGACGACGCCGAAGACCGCTCCGGGTCCCTTCCACGCCTCGCAGCTTCGTTCGGGCGATCCCTACGAGCTCTCGGACGGCCACGCCATCCGCCTCGCGCCCACCGGAGGCGACGGCTCCACGCCCAACTGGCTCGGATGCTCCGTGCTCGGCAGCGACCCCGCGGTGAAGGAAGCGGGCGTCGACCCTGGCTACACCTTCGGCGGCGGGAAGTACCTCCGCGCGCCCGACGTCGGCGTGGGCAATGTCCCCAACAAGCCCGGCTGGATCGAGGGGGTCCCAGAGATCGCCGTCGAGTACGCGAGCGTCGGACAGGACGAGGATCAGCTCCAGCTCAAGATCTCGGAGCTGCTCACCTTCGGCACCCGCTACGTGTGGGTGGTTCGGCTGGTGGGGCCGCGCCGCGTCGAGGTGTACACGCGCGGGCAGCCTGTGTTCACCGCCACGCCGGGGCAGTCGCTCACGGCGCCGGGGATCCTTCAGAACCCCGTGCGCGTCGAGGCCCTCTACGACCCCGAGGCCGCGCACGAGGCCACGCTGCGCAACCTCCTCCAGCGGAGAGGGGTCGAGTCGCTCGAGGAGGCGCTCGCGGCGAGCCGCAAGGAGGGCACCGACGCGGGGCTGCTGATGGCGCGCCGACAGGTGCTCGCGATGCTGGTGAAGTTTCCGCTCGACGCGGGCGACCGCGAGCGCATCGCGTCGTGCACCGAGGGGGCGACGCTCGACGCGTGGATCGTGCGCGCGACGACCGCCCGCTCGCGCGACGAGCTCTTCGGGCGATAGCAACGGGCGCGACGACCGCCCGAGGCGGCGGGATCAGCGGTAGGGAACGCGACCGGGGTCGGCGGCGGAGAAGACGTCGGAGTTGGGCGTGGTTCCGTCAGTAGGAGTGCGGATCACGCGGTCGGCGGAGCAGGTGCCGTACTCGAAGAGCGGGGGCCGAGCCGCGTCGTCTGCATTCATGCCAACCACCTTCACACGCGGCGAGAGCATGTGACTGAGCCCATCGAAGCGGCACCCCATCAGCGTGAGCGTGCAGCCGGTCGTCGGGGCGATCCACCACTGGATCGCAGGTGGGAGCAGGTTGCGCGCAAGCCCGAGGGGCGTGGGGTCGCACGCGTGGTGGAGACCGATCACGACGGAGTCTCGCGCGCCGGTTGAGGGTGACAGGGGGTGCTGGCGAGACGTCGCGAGAAATTGGAGGCTCGAAGAGCGGCAGTCCTGAGCGGAGATCCAGCCTGGTGATCCGCGGGGGACGATTGAATTGCCGGCGGTGCCGAACGGGTCGACCACCACGATCTCGCGAGCCAGAGGCGGGTTCTCGATCACCGCCATGGGAAGGGGCAAGCGAGGCGAAGAAACTGGAGGTGCAACATCGGGAGAGAAGTCGATCAACACATCCAAACCGCCATCCGGTGCCGCGCGGTGGAGTTCGTCCCAGAGAGGAAACGCTCCGCGAAGCTTCTCGGGCACCTGCCTGTTGTCGAAGCGACAGCTCGTCGCGACCACGCCCTGCCCGAGGACGTGGATCATCGCGAGCGCCTCCCCCGCGAAGGTGCAGCCGCGGAAGTCCACCACTGCGCCGCGCGGCCCCGCGAGCCTTGCCCCCACCGTCCCCTGCGTCGTGGAGAAGGTGCACGCGATCACCTCCAGCATCGGGACCCGTGAGACGACCAGCCCAGGGCTGATCCCGGCGTCCGATCGTGTGACGAGGAGGAGTGTCACCGTCGCGCCCCGCAACGCGCAGTGTCGGACGACGTGTGCTGTGCGCGTCACCTGCCCCGGGTCGCTCGGCGTGAGCGCGAAGGAGACGCACGCAGGCGCTTTCCCGCGCGCGTCGAGAGAGACCATACGCAGGGTCACGGCGCTCGCCTGGGGGTCGACGGCGAGGATCGCGTCACCGACGAAGGTGTCGCTGCATCGGATCGTAGCCTCCGTAGGGTGCACCCTCCCGCGCAACTCCACGCCGTTCGACTCGTCGGCGTCTCCCCGTCCGCTCCCGGATCGAAAGTACGATGCGGTGATGCTCGATGGGCTCAGCACGATCGGCCGCTCCACGATGTACCGTCCGAGCAGCTCCACCGGGAGCGGCGTCGACCGGGAGAGCGCGACGCGAACGGCGTTCTGCAGCGCTGCCGTGTCGGTCGAGGCCACCCCCCCCCCCCCCCCCCACCACTCAGGGTACACACACCGAACGCGGTCGCCGTGAAGCAGCACGTGGCCCACGGCACCGTCGCGGAAGGGGTCGGCGTCGGGCACCTCGAAGATCTGCTCCGCGGGTGCGACAAGCAGGCCCTCGATCACCAACAGCGCGGCCCGCCCCTTCGGCACCACCCGCGCTCCGGGAGCGATTTGCACCCTGAGCCATCCCCTCGTTTTTTGCCCAGAGTTCTCGGGGATTCCGCGTTCGGTTTGAGCTTGGTGTGAGCCAGAGCTCCGGTAGCTTCCGGCGCATGTCGTCGCCCGCCGAGCCCTCCACTCACG
>JBILLV010000181.1:0-18571 GCA_044375895.1 Polyangiales bacterium
CCGACGCGCGAGCTCGCGCTGCAGGAGGCCGACGCGACGCTCGCGCAGGGGGCCTTCGAGGCCCGCGTGCTGGAGGCCCTGGCCACCCTCACCCGCGAGGTGGCGACGGCCCACCACGAGGCCCTCGCCCACTACCGCGCCGGCGCCCACGTCGAGCCGCAGCGCGTCTGCGCCTGGGACGACGTGATCGACCTCTGGGAGGCGGAGGCGACGAAGGGTCGAACGGGCGTCCGCGTGAGCCCCGACGCGGCGCAGCGCGAGGCGGCGGAGCGCGCGCTGACGGAGGCGGCGAAGAGCGCCCCCGACCTCCTCGCCGCGTTGTTGCTCATGCGGCGCTGACCGCAATGGGGCTCGACACGGCGGCGGGTCTTCGCGCACAGTGCGCGCGAAAGTGAGGACCTGATGACGAAGCCGCTGTACACCGCCGAAGCCACCGCCCACGGTGGGCGCGAGGGCAAGGTCAACTCCACCAACGAGCGCCTGCAGCTCGACCTCTCGATGCCGAAGGAGCTCGGCGGTCCGGGCGTCGCGACGTCGACCAACCCCGAGGAGCTCTTCGCCTGCGGCTACGCGGCGTGCTTCCACAGCGCGCTGAAGTTCGTGGCGATGCGGCAGAAGCTCGACACGTCGGAGTCGACGGTGACGGCCCGCGTGTCGCTCTACCGCAACGACGCGGGCGGCTTCAAGCTGGGCGCCGAGCTGGTGGTGTCGCTGCCGAAGCTCGCCCGCGAGGAGGCCGAGAAGCTGGTGGAGGTGGCCCACCAGGTGTGCCCGTACAGCAACGCGACGCGCGGCAACATCGACGTGTCGCTCACGCTGGCGTAGGCGACGCGAAGCGAGACGGGAGGGCAGACCCATCCCCCACGCTGGACGTGACGCCCCTCCCTCGTGCAAGAGTCCCCCGCCGTGTCCTTCGTCCGCGTCGAACGCCTGCTCTCCAGCGCCGTCGAATCCTCCCGCGCCTGCGGTGACTGCACGGCGTGCTGCACCGTGATGGCCGTGATCGAGCTCCGCAAGCCCTCGCGCCGCGCCTGCGACCACGTGGGCCGCGACGGCTGCCGCATCCACGACGCCCGCCCGGAGAGCTGCCGCGCGTTCAACTGCGCGTGGCTCCGCGGGGTGGTGGCGGGCGGAGAAGAGACGCGCCCCGACGCGCTCGGCGTGATGTTCGACTCCTTCATCGAGCGGAGCACCGGCGCGACGCGGGTGCTCGCCTTCGAACTCTGGCCCGACGCCCTCGACGCCGAGCCCGCCCGTGCGATCGTCGCCGCGCTCGCCGCCACGCAGGAGGTCCACGTCTCCCGCCGCGACGGCGCGTGGAGCGTCGTGGGAGCGTCCGCCCCGTGAGCGACGAGGTCTTTGAAACCCTCTGGCGGGCGCAGGGCCTCGACCGCGTCGCCTCGTCCATCGCGCTCGATCAGACCGTCACCGCCCGCACCCTCGCGGCCCCCTCCGACGCGCCCCCCGCGCGGACGCCTTCGTTCACTGCGCCGCCGCTGCCGTCCATCTCGCTCGACCTGTCGTCACCGGGCGCCGTCGCCGCGGGCGGTGGCCTCGACGACCCGTCGGGCCCCGACCTCCTGGTGCTCGACACGCTCGGCGAGGGCGGCATGGGGCGCGTGCTGCTCGCCCGGCAGCGGTCGCTCGCGCGCGACGTGGCCGTGAAGGTGCTCAAGCCCGAGACGGCCGACGCTGACGGCGCGCTGAGCCTCCTGCGCGAGGCCGTGGTGATGGGCGGCGTCGAGCACCCCAACATCGTCCCGGTCCACGCGCTCGGCCGTGACGACCGCGGGCACCCGGTGCTGGTGATGAAGCGCATCGAGGGGACGAGCTGGCGCGCGCTCCTCGACGACGACGCGCACCCGACATGGACGGCCCTCCTCGCGGCCCACGGCGACCGCGTCTCCGCGCACCTGGAGGTGCTGATGCGCGTGGCCGACGCGGCCCACTTCGCCCACGCGCGCGGCGTCATCCACCGCGACATCAAGCCCGAGAACGTCATGGTCGGCGCCTTCGGCGAGGTGTACCTCGTCGACTGGGGCATCGCGATCCGGGTGGGTCGCACGCAGCCCGACGGCGACGGCGCCTTCCGCATCCGCGGCACGCCGGCGTACATGGCCCCCGAGATGATCGGCGGCGACCCGACGCGCCTCGACGCGCGGACAGACGTGTACCTCCTCGGCGCGACGCTCCACGAGGTGCTCACCCGCACGCCGCGGCACCGGGGCGTCAACCTCCACGCCGTCCTCTACGCCGCCCACACGTCCCTGCCGGTGGCGTACGGCGCGGACGTCCCCGAGGAGCTCGCCGCCCTCTGCAACGACGCCACGCACGCCGACCCCGCCCGCCGCCCGGAGAGCGCGCTGGCCTTCCGCCGTCGCCTCGCCGACCACCTGCGGCACCGCGCCAGCCTCACGCTGTCCGCCGTGGCCGCCGAGCGCCTCGACGCCCTCACGCGCGCCCTCGCGGCGGCGCCGGTGGACGATGGGCTCGCGCGACGTCTGGGCACCGAGAGCCGCTTCGGCTTCGCCCAGGCGCTGGTGGTGTGGCCCGACAACCCGCGGGCCCGTGAAGGGCTCCAGCGCGCCCTGCGCACCCTCTTCGACCACGAGGTGACCCGCGAGAACCTCGACGCCGCCCGCGCCCTCGCCGCCGACCTCGACGCCCGCGACGAGGCCGTCGACACACGGCTCCGCGCGCTCGAGGCGACGCTCGACGCGCAGCGGGCGCTGGCCGCCGCGGGGCAGCGGGAGGCGTGGGAGAGCGACCTCTCGGTGGGCGCGTCCACGCGGCTGAAGCTCTTCGGGCTCATCTTCCTCGCGTCGACGGGCGTCAATGTGGCGCTGCGCTTCGGGCTCAGCGGCCCCGACGACCTCACCCCCCTGCACCTGGCCTTCCTCAACGTCGCGGTGCTCGTGACGCTCGCGAGCGTGCTGCTGCTCGCCCGCAAGTCCCTCGTGAACCGGGTCAACTGGCAGTTCGCGGCGCTGGTCATGCTGTGCGTCTCGGCGACGCTCGCGCACCGCGTCCTCGCGACGGTGGCCGTCCGCCCCCCGCCCCTCGCGGCCGTCGTCACGGGCGACCAGCTCATTCTCGCGGCCATCTGCGCGACGGCGGCGATCGGCCTGCGCCCGTGGTTCGCCAGCCTCGCGGCGTGGGCGACGGTCGGCGCGGCGCTCACGGCGCGGCACCCCGAGCGCTCGCTCCTGTGGTTCACGCTCACGGCCAATGGGATGCTGCTGCTCGGGCTCTACTACGGTTGGGTGCGCGCCCGCGACGCGACGCCAGCGGGCGAGGTCGCCACCCCGCGCGCCCCCGTGCCTTGACCGACGGACCGCTGCTATGCTCCGCGCGAGGCAACCGCATGCGGCTTCTCGTCGTCGATGACCTGTTCGGATCGTCGTGCTCCTCCCTGGAGGGCTCGGATTCGACCTCCTCCAGCAGCGAGTCATCGGAGGCGTCCGATGTCCTCGGTTCGAGTTCGGACAGCTCGGCCCATGGCAGCCTCGAGAGCTCATCGGAGTCGTTGTCCAACCGGCGCGGGCGGCGGCGTGTGGTTCCCCAACAAGGCGCCCACACCGCCACGCTCAGCGACGACGAGCTGCGCGACCTGCCGCCGCGGTGACCCCTCCGCGCTTTCGCCCCGCCCTCCTCCCTGCCCTCGCGAACGTCGCCCTCCTCGCGGCGGCCACCCTCACGCGCCGCCCGGTGGCATGGCTCTTCCCGAGGCTACGACGGCAGGCGCCAGTGGAGGCTTCAGGCCTCGACGCGCTCACGCCTGGTGCACCCTTCGTGCTCGCGCTCAACCACCTGCGCGACGGCGCGTCGGGCGCCGTGGTGATCGCCGCGCTCGACGCCATCGCGCGCATCGACGCGGCCGCGATCGGGCGCGTTTTTATGGTGGGAGGCCGTCGCACGCCGGCGCGCAGCACGTGGCTCACGCGGCGCGGCGCGGCCTTCGCGCGGTGGTTCGTCGGGCGGTGGCGCGCCCACCTCACGGTGATCGCGATGGAGGGAGCGCGGACCGACTGGGGCGCGCTGCGGGCGTGGCGCGAGGTCGCGGGCGAGCGCGTGAGCGTGGTGTTCCCCGAGGGGATCGCGGGCGACGTGCTCGGGGCGATGCGGCCGGGCGTCGGGCGCTGGCTCGCGGCGCTCCCGGTCGCGACGGTTCCGTGCGCGGTGTGGTTCGACGGCGGGCGGTGGCAGGTGCGATTCGGCGCCCCGCTCGCGTGGAGCCCGCGCCCCTCCGTGCGCGACGCGCAGCTCGGCCTCGCGCTGGCGGCGCTGCTCCCCGAACCCCTCCAGGGCGACTGGCGCGACGACCTCGCGCGCTGGCGCGACGTGCGAGGTCGTGAGCGCGCTTGACGGCAGGCCCGCGCGCGGTGCAGTGCGAGAGGGGCAAGGCATGAGAGACATCCCCCACGACGCGCTCCTCGGGCGAGGGCTCATCGCGCCGGTGGCGCCCGGCGACGACGAGCGTCTGTGGCGCGACTGCGACCTCGCCTCCCTCGCCGAACACCGCCTCGACGACCCCACCGACCCGCGCGAGCTGACGCCTGCTCGCCGCGCCGAGTGGATCGCGCGGGCCACCTCCGACGGCGACGCTTCCCTGGCGGCGCGGAGCCACGAGGGCTGCTACTGGCTCCTCGAAGACGGCGCCCGCGTGGGGACGGTCGCGCTCTCCCGCCACGCCTTTGGCTTCGCCGACGCGGGGCTCTCGAGCTTCTACGTGTTCCCGACGCTGCGTGGGCGCGGCGTGGGTCGACGCGCGCTCGAACGCCTCGGCCACGCGCTCGCCGCGGCGGGCTGCGGCTATCGGCTCGACACGGCCTGGGCCTGGCGGCGCACGGTGCGGTTCTACCTCCGCGCGGGCCTGTGGGTGCGCCATTGGAAGCACGACCTCACGCTCTTCTGGGCCCGCGATCTGCCGCGCCCCATCATCGACGTCGGCCCGCACCGCGCCACCCTCGCCGTGATGCACGAGGGCGAGCGGGTGGTGCTCGCGGAGGCACGCTACGAGGGCGAACGGCTCTGGCTCGACGCCGCCCGCGCGCCCGCCGACGACCGGACGCTCGGTCCGGCGTACTGGCACGCGGCCTCGACGCTCGCCCTCGCGCTCGCCATGGAGGGAAAGGCCCTCATCCGCTCGCCCGAACGTTGGGAGGAAGCGCGCCACGCCGACGCCGACGCGCCCGAAGCCCTCGCGTACAAAATCACGATCTGGGAGGCGTTCGACCGCGCGCACGGGTGGCGCGTCGCCCAGCCGCGCATCCCCGGTCTGGTCTACCCGACGTGGGCGGAGTTCGAAGCCCGATGGGCTGCGGCGAACGCTGCGTTCAAGGCCGAGATGGAGGCCAACGGCGGGGTGATCCGCGCGCGGAAGTAGCGTCGACCGCGCGGGCGCCAACCCCTTCACGGACTTGACGCGCGGCCTTGCGCGGGCGGCGCATTCGAAGGGATATCCCTCGTCGCCCTCCTGATGCGCCCCCTGGTCTGCACGCTCCTCCTCGCGCTCGTCGCCACCGAAGCGTCGGCGCAGCCCGTCGCCCACACGGCCCCGCGGGGTGCGCCGGGGTCGCCCCGCGAGTCGATGACGCGCTTCAAGGAGCTCGCCCGCGGGGCGCGCTGGGCCGAGGCCGCGCGCTACCTCGACCTCCCAGCGAACCTCCGCGATGACGGCCCGCGCGTCGCCCGCGAGCTCTTCGAAGTCATCGACCACGAGCTCGGCCTCGACCCCAGCGAACTCAGCCCCGATGCCCTCGGCGACCCCGACGACGGCCTCCCCCCGCGCACCGACGCGCTCGGAGAGGTCACGCTCGGCGCCTCCGCCGAAGCGCCCGTTCGCATCACGCGGCGGGAGTTTGTCGACGGCGCCCGGTGGATGTTCACCCGCGCGACGGTGCAGCGCACGGAGGGCTGGTACGACCACCTCGGCGGCCGCTGGACGCGCGAGCACCTCCCCGCCTCGCTCCTCGCGCGCGGCCCGCGCAACCTCCTCCGCTGGCAATGGCTCGCCCTCCCGCTGCTCCTCGCGCTCGGGCTGGTGGTGGGGCGCGTGGTCGCGGCGCAGGCCCGACGGGCGCTGGTGCGCGTCGCGGGCAAGCACGTCCTCGCGTTCGACCCGCGGCTCCCCGAGCGCGTGACGGGGCCGTTGTCCTTGCTGGTCGCCGCGCTGGTGTTGCGCGCGTCGGTGGAAGCGCTGTCGTTCGCGCGCGACGCCGAGGACACGGTGCACGGCCTCTTCAGCGCGCTGTGGCTGGGGGCGGTGTTCTGGGCGCTGTGGCGCGGCATCGAGGTGGCGTCGCGCGGCTTCGCGGCCTCGCGCTGGGCGGCCGAACAGACGGGCAGCGTCACGGTGCTCCCGCTGCTCGCGAAGGCGGCGCGGGTGGTGCTCTCGGTGCTCGGGGTGGTGACGGTGCTCTCGGCGCTGGGCTACCCCGTGGCGAGCCTGCTCGCGGGCCTCGGCATCGGCGGCCTCGCGCTCGCCCTCGCCGCCCAGAAGACGGGCGAGCACCTCATCGGCAGCGTCGCCATCGGATTCGATCAACCCTTCCAGGTGGGCGACCTGGTGAAGGTCGACGAGCAAACCGGGCGCGTCGAGGCCGTCGGGTTGCGCTCCACGCGCATCCGCACCTTCGACCGCACCGTCATCTCCATCCCCAACGGCAAGCTCGCCGACATGCGCACGGAGAACCTCTCCGCCCGCGACCGCTTCCGCGTGTACACCACGCTTGGCCTCGCGCCGACCACCGACGCCGCTACGTTGCGCGCGGTGCTCGCGGAGGTGCGGCAGTTGCTGGAGGCGCACCCGAAGGCGCACGGCGACGCGCCCTGGGTGTCGCTCCTCCGCGTCGGGGCGACGTCCATCGAGGTGGAGGTGGCGGCGTGGTTCCGCACGACGGAGTACGAGGAGTTCCTCGCGATCCGCTCGGAGGTTCTGCTGGGCTGCCTCGACGTGATCGAGCGGCACCGCGCGCAGCTCGCCACGGGGATCGTCGCCCCGCCCGCGCCTCCGACCGTGTGACGGACAATGTCCATCGGCGGGGTGCCGGGGGCGGTGGGGTGGTTAGACTCTCTGCACCCAACGAGAGGAACCCGCCATGCGCAACGACACCGCCACGCTCTCCACCACCCCGACGCTCGACACGCTGCACACGGTGCTCGCGGCGACGCTGTCCCCGGCGCTGCGGTGGGGGTTGAAGGGCTGGGCCGCGCACCTGCGTCAGAGCCGCCACCAGATCCACGCGGCCAACTCCTGGGCGAAGCACCGGCACGAATTCGGCGCGCTCTACGAGCAGGCGATGGCGCTCACCGTGGCGCGCTGCGTGGACTACGGGATGGAGCCTGAGGAGGCGACCGCGCTGCTGTGGGAGCGGGCCGAGGCGCGGGAGATGAAGGCGGCGGCGTAGCCCTCAGCCCTCCCCCACCTCCTGCGCGTGGGCGACCCCCGGAGCCTCCGGCGCGCCCCGCCCCCAAGGCCCTTCCACCCCCGCGAACCAGCGCCGCCCCGCCTCCTCCCGCGCCGCGCGCAGGATCGCATCCGCTCGCTTCACGTCGGGCCGCCGCGGGAGCTTCGTGTGGTGCCGCGCCTCCTCCAGCTCGCCCGCCATCTCCTCCGTCCACGCGAGCGACTGCGCCAGCGCCACCTCCCCCCGCTTGATCGACAGCAGCCGCTCGCGCAGGTCACCCGTCACGGTGATGAGCGGCTCACCCTCGCGCAGCCAGCGCGTCGCCGACGCCACGAGGCGCAGGAGGTTGTAGGCGTTCTTCGGGCGCAGCTCGCGCGGGAGGTCGAAGGCGTGGGCGGACGTCGTCGCGAAGTGTACCAGCGCGTCGAACTCCGCCACCGGCAGCATCCCCTGGTCGTGCATCGAGCGGTAGAGCTGCTTGAGGTACTGCCGGCACCGCGGGAGCGCGTCGGCCGTCGCGTCGCCCGCGTGGTCGGCGAGGCGTTGGGCCACCGCGTCGAGCGTGAGCGTCGGGGCGTCGCGCAGCCACTCCAGCACGAGGCTCCGGTGCTCGGCGAGGCGCATCGACTGCGAGAGCTTGCGCGCCTGCGAGAGCGCGTAGCGGCCGAAGGTGCCGTACACCTCCACCGACGAGAACGCGTCGCGGTTCGCGAGCAGCGCCTCGGCCACCGGGTCGAGCGCGCGCGCGTCGGGCACCCAGAGCATCTCCAGCGTGTTGGGGTCGGCGCGCAGCAACTGACGCACGGCCCGCTCAAACTCCCAGTACGTGTCGCTCCCGTCGGCGCTGAGCATCGTCGCGGGCGCCTCACCGAGCCCCGTCGTCCACGAGAACGGGAGCAGAAAGACCCCGCGCCGGTCGGTGTCGGAGCCGCTGTCGGACAGTCCCCAGGCGCGCGACCCGACGGTCGCTTCGAGCACCACGCAGGGCCGCAGCGCCGTCTCGTTGGCCTCCCGGTCGAGGGCGTAGCGCACCTGTCCCGCGCGGCGCGGCGTCACGTCCTCGCGGCGGTAGCGGCACTCGCCCACGCCGACGATGAACACCGTCACCCCCTCGTCGCCCGTCGCCACCACGCGGCCGATCGCGCCTTGCGGTACGACACGTCCGTCGTCGAGGGTGGCGCCGTCGACGCCGGTGGTCACCTCCGTCCCGTTGGGGAGCGGGACGGAGCGAGGGTCGAGGGTGTCGAGGTTCTTGATGCGGAGGGAGCTCATGGGCGGGGCGCGAGTGTAGCGCCCCGACACCGCGGCGCTACGGCCGTTGCGGCGCGAAGACGAAGGGGTACTGGATGGTCACGACGCCTCCGCCGGGAGGCACCGGGAAGATCCAGCGGCGGACGGCGGTCGTCACGCACAGTTCGAAGGCGGCGTCACGGAGCGTCGATCCTGGGGCGGGGACGGCGTTGAGCACACGACCGTTCGCGTCGATGACGAAGCGCAGCGAGAACGTGCCCGCGAGGGTGGGGTTGCGGAGCAGCGAGAGCTCGTAGCAACGCCGCACCTGCCCCGCGTTGCGCAGCACCACGCGACGGATGACCTCAGGCGACAGCGACCCCAGCACCGCCGGTACGCCCGGACGAACCGCCGGCACCGCCGCCGCGCGGCCGCGGAGCCCGCCAACGCCCGCACCCTGCCCGTAGCCCCCGTGACCCATCGTGCCGACGTCGCCGAGGCCGATGGTTCCCCGGCTCCGTCCGCTGCCGCCCTGACCGACGCCCGTGAGGCCGAGGCCGCCAAAGCCGAACGACTCCCTCACAGCGCTCCCCGAGCGCGTCGCACCGCCCGCCGCGCGGAGGTCGACGCCCGCGGGTGCGTCGAGGGGCTGGTCGACACGAACGGGTCGCCCCTGGCTCGTCCCGGGGCGGTCGTCGATGGCGACGAAGGACGTGAAGCGCGACACGAGGTGGTGGTGCAGCGCGAGCCCCGTGATGGCCTCTTCGATCTCGCGGTCGTCGGGGCGGAGGTGGCCTTCGCGCGAGAGCCCCTCGATGCGTTGACGCGCCCACAAACTCGCCAGCGCGCCATGCGCGGCCGACACCTCGGGGAGCGTCACCTGGAGCGCCTGACGGTACGGGCGCCCCGCGAGCATGCCCGACACGGTGACGGTCCCGGTGCCGGGACGGTCGTAGCGGGCGAGCACCGTGAGAGGCGAGAGCGAGGAGACATCCGGGACAAGACCGGGCTCGGCGTCGCGCACCGCGAGGCCGCCCCAGTCGATGCGAACGTCGGTGAGGTAGGGCCGCGCGATGCGCTCGTAGAAGCGCGACACCATCGCCTCGGGGGCCTCCTCGGTGCGAAGAAACTCCGCGCCGCCGCGCCCCGCGAGGGCCACCTCCTCCAGGAGGTACCGGTTGACCGACGACCCCACGCCGAACGAGAAGATGCGCGCGTTGCCGATCTCGCGGCGCGTGAGGGCGATCACCTCGGCCTCGTTGCCGATGTACCCGTCGGTCATGAACACCACGTACCGCAGCCGCATCGGGTCGCCCGGCGCGCTGAGGGCGGCGTGGATGCCCGCGAGCTGGTTGGTGCCTCCCCCCGCGGCGAGTGACGCGAGGTGCGAGCGCGCGCGGGCCACGTTGTCGAGCGTGGCCGGAAGGGGCGCGGGCGCGAAGGATGAGGCCGTGTCGGCGAAGTCGATGATCTGGAAGCTGTCGTCGGGGCGCATGCCCGTGAGCGCCTGGTCGATGGCGCGCTTCACCGCGTCGAGGGGCGGGCCCTGCATCGAGCCCGACGTGTCGAGGAGGAAGAACACCTCGCGCGCCGTCGTCTCCGTCGGGGGCGCGTCGTGGCGAGGTTCGAGCGAGAGGGCGAGCCACCCGTCACCCGTCACCGCCGGGCGATGCGTCAGCACCGAGGCGCGCAGCGTCGGCGCGGCGACCTTCCACCGCAGGATGAAGTCGCGGTTGGGGATCTCGTCCTTGTCGCGCAGCGTGACCTCGGCCACCGCGGGCGACGGGCGCGACACCTCGACGTCGTGGGCGGGCGCTTCGATGTGCTCGAGCTCCGTCCCGGCGTCGAGGCGCACGCGGAGCGACACCGCGTGGCCCGAGCGCGTCCCGGGCGGCACGTAGTCGGGCGAGATGCGGGAGGCGTCGGTGACCCGGTCGGTGTCGCGTTGCACGCCCGTCCCCACCGGGGGTGACGCGAGCGGGGTGCCCGGGATGTAGCGAGGCCCCACCACCATCGGGAAGGCCCACGCGTAGGTGTGGTCGTCGTAGCGGGCGCTGCCGAAGAAGTGCAGGGTGACGTCGACGTCGGCCCCCGGGTCGATGTTGGCGACGTTGAAGGTGAAGATGTTGGGCCGCTCCTGTTCGAGCAGGGCCGCGCGTACGCCCTGGTCGCGGGCCTGCTCGTAGCGCTGGCGGGCGCTCGCGCGGCGGTCGATCTGCGCGCGGAGCACCCGGCGACCGATGTGCATCTCCATCGCGTCGACGGCGGCATCGGTGGGGAGGGGGAAGACGTACACGGCCTCGATGGGGCGCGCGGCGCTGTTGTGGAAGCGCTGGGTGACGGTGACCGAGGTGACGCTCCCGCCGATGTCCGCGTCGACCGCGGTGCGTAGCAGGGGGAGCGTGGACACCTCACCGCCCGGTCCCCGGACGACGAGGGCCCCCTCCGCGCGTGCCTCGGTGGGCGCGGAGAGGAGAAGACACACAGCCGCCAACGCGGCCAGAAGACCACGAACCATGATGCGAACACCTCCCGTGGAGTGTCGGTTGTCGTGCGACTGACAGCCGAGGTGTGGGATGGGTTCCGCGGAAAGCTCGGATGCGCGGACCATCGTGTTCGCGCGGGGCGCCACACCGTGTAGCATCGGGCGCGATGTCTCCCGGGAGCCCGTTTCCCACCGGTACCGTGCTCGGGCGCTACCGCGTCGTCCGCGCGATCGGCGTCGGGGGCAACGGGACCGTCTACGAAGCCATCCACCAGGACCTCGACAAGCGCGTGGCCCTCAAGGTGCTGCACGAGGAGGTGAGCCACGACCCCACCACCCGCCAGCGCTTCCTCCAGGAGGGTCGGGTGGCCGCGAGCATCCACCACCCGCACGTCGTCGAGCTCTTCGACGTCGGCCAGGAGAACGGTCGTCTCTACCTCGTCATGGAGCTCCTGGAGGGGAGGAGCCTCGCCGACCAGTTTGATGTCCATGGCGCGATGGAGGTGTCGCGCGTGGTCGACCTCTTGCTCCCCGTGTGCGCCGCCCTCGCGACGGCCCACGAGGCGGGCGTCGTGCATCGCGACCTCAAGCCCGACAACATCTTCCTCGCCAAGGCCCGCCACGGCGCCATTCAGCCGAAGCTCCTCGACTTCGGCATCTCGAAGCTCACCCGCCAGCAGGGCCGCGCCCTCACCGAGCAGGAGATCCTCGGGACGCCCGACTACATGTCCCCCGAGCAGATCCGCGCGACCGCGAACGTCGACGGCGCCACCGACCAGTACTCCCTCGCGGTGCTCATCTACGAGGGCGTGACCGGCCGCCGCCCCTTCGTCGGCGACGACCTCCAGGTGCTCCTCGAGGCGATCTTGAAGGGCCGCTCGCCGAAGCTCTCCTCCCTCGTCCCCGCCGTCCCCGCGGACTTCGAAGCCGTGGTCGAGCGCGCGATGGCCCGCGACGCCACCGACCGCTTCGAGAGCGTCTACGAGTTCGGTCGGGCGCTCCTCCCCTTCGCGAGCGAGGTGGTGCGGGGCACGTGGACGCCCGTCTTCATCCGCAGCGCGACGCCCTCGTTCGGACCGGCGGCGACCGCGCGCGCCTCGCTCCCCACCATCGCCGAGGGAGCCACGCTTGCGGTCGCCGCGCGCCCCTCGCGCGGTCGACGGGTGGGCCTGTGGGTCGGTGTCTTCGCCCTCGCCGCCGTCCTGGGCTTCGCGACCCTTCGCCTCACGGCCACCCCGCCGCCCACCGCCCGCGCCGCGGGGCCATCGCCTGCTGCCCCCCTCGCGGTCGCCGCCGTCACACCTTCGCCACCCGCAGCGCCGGCGGTCGTCGCCCCCGCGCCGACGCAGCCCGAAGCCCGCCCCGTCGCAGTGACGGCGCCGCCCACCGCCCGGCACGGTCGCTCGCACCACCGCCGATCGCGGGTGACGGTCGATCGGGGGCGCAACGGCGCGCCCATTGTGGAATGATCGCGGCCGATGCCGCGGTTCGCCCTCGCCCCGACCCTCGCGCTGCTCGCGATCGCCGCGGAGGTGCAAGCGCAGAGCGCCGACGACCTCGTGCGCACCGCCGTGGAGCTGCGGCGCGCGGGGCGTGACGCCGAGGCGCTCGCGGCGCTGGAGGCGGCGTGGCGGGCGGCCCCGTCGCCCCGGGTGCGCGCGCAGATGGGCTTCGCCGAGCAGGCGCTCGACCGCTGGGTGGACGCCGACGCGCACCTCCGCGAGGCCCTCGCCGCCCCGGACGCGTGGGTCACCGAGCGCCGCGCCATCGTCGAGGAGGCCCTGCGCGTGGTGGAGCAGCGCGTGGGATCGTTCGATGTCCGGTGCACCACGCCGGGCGCGACGCTGTGGGTCGAAGGACACCCGGCGATGCCGCTCCCGCTCGCGACACCGCTGCGGGTGAATGCGGGTCATCTGGCCTACGAGGTGCGCGCGGAGGGCTACGCGACCGCGCGGCGCGAGACGGTGGTGCCCGCGGGTGCGATCACGCGCGACGAGGTGGTGCTCACGACGACGTCCGCGGCTGCGACGCTGACGCTGACGCCGACCGCGACCGCGAGCCCCTGGGGGCCGCAACGGACGTGGGCGCTGGTGACCACCGCGGGGGCCGCGCTGGGTCTCGGCGTCGGGGTCGCGATGCTCATCTCCCGCAACGCCGCCGCCGACCGTTGGAACGATCCCACCTGCCTCCGCAACGACCGCACCCGCGCCGAAAACTGCGCCGACGACCGCGACGCGCTGGAGACCGCGGGGGCCGTGAGCGTGGCGTCGTTCGTGGCCGGCGGGGCCCTCGCGGTGACCGCGACCGTGCTGTGGCTCACGGCCCCATCGGCGCGGCGCGCCCAGACGTTCGTGTGTGCGCCCGACGGGGTGGCGCGGGGCGTCGTGTGCGGGGGGAGGTTCTGATGCGCGCCGGGTGGCTCGCGATGGCGTTGGCCGTGGGTTGCGTGGAGCTGCTGCCCGGCAGTGATCGCGCCGACGCTCGAAGCGCCGACGCCGCCATCACTGACGTTCGCGGCGAAGAGGCCGCCGTCGCGATGGACGCTCCCGTCGCGATGGACGCTCCCGTCGCGATGGACGCTCCCGTCGCGATGGACGCTCCCGTCGCGATGGACGTCGTTGCCGAAGCGTTGCCCTCGCTCGACGCGGACGTCGTCGCCCCTTCAGACGCGCCGCGCGACCTCCCAACTGACGAGGCCGCGACGGACGTCTACCAGTGCGGACAAGCGGGCCAGAGCTGCTGCCCCCCCGCCCGCACCTGCGCCGCGATGCTCGTGTGCGCCCCCCCGGGCACCTGCCAGCGCTGCGGGGCGGTCGGTCAGCCGTGCTGCGGCGGCGACACCTGCCCCGGCGGCGGCGTGTGCAGCAAAGGCACCTGTCAGCCGTGCGGCGGCATGCGGCAGGTCTGTTGTGGGGGGATGCCGCCCTGCATGATGGGGCGCTGCATGATGGGGCGCTGCATGTGAGTCCGGGCTACAGCACGCCGCGGAGGTCGCGCGCGAGGAGCGCCGCGCACACCGCGCCACCGGTGAGGAGCGCCGCGCCGAGCCCGACCTCACCGAGGATCACCTTGCCGACGCCGAAGAGGCACAGGTACACCAGCGCGCAGCCGAGGGCCCAGTCGCGCAGGCGCACGCCCATGCCCCTCGCCTCGCCCGCGGCGCCCACCTTCGCGGCGATGGGTCCCCAGCCCGGGCCGTCAGGGCGCACGCGCTCGTAGAAGGCCGTGAGCGTCTTGTCGTCTTCGGGCTTCGTCGCGAACGTCACGGCCACCCACACCGCGGTGGTGATGGCGAGCGTGCCGAGCATGAGGTGAGCGAAGCCGCGCGGGTCGTCAGGGTCGAGGCCGAGGCCGAAGCGCAAGCCCACCGACGCGACGAGGGAGGCGACCATCGCGCTGATCTCGCTCCACGCGTTGATGCGCCACCAGTACCAGCGGAGGATGAGCACGAGCCCCGTCCCCGAGCCGAGCGCGAGGAGGATCTTCCAGGCGCCCCCCACCGTGTCGAGGTAGCGCGTGACGACCGCCGCCGCGACCATGGTGCACACCGTCGCGACGCGCGAGGCGTTGACGTAGTGGGCCTCCGTCTCGCGGGGGCGAGCGAAGCGCTTGTAGAGGTCGTTGACGAGGTACGACGCGCCCCAGTTGAGGTGCGTGGCCACGGTGGACATGTACGCCGCGAGGAAGCCCGCCATCATGAGACCCCGGAGGCTCGGCGGGAGGTGGTCGATCATCACGCGGACGTACGTCCCCTCGGGGTCGGCCGCGCGCGGGTAGAGGACGGCGCAGGCGAGGGCCGTCATGATCCAGGGCCACGAGCGGACGCAGTAGTGGGCGACGTTGAACCACAGCGTGGCGTAGACCCCCTCGCGCTCGCTGCGGGCGGAGAAGATGCGCTGGGCCACGTAGCCGCCGCCGCCGGGCTCGGCCCCCGGGTACCACGCGGCCCACCACTGGACGCCCATGTACACCGCGAAGGTGATGGCGGGCATCCACGCCGACCCGACGTCGGGCGCGAAGTCGAGCGATGCCGCGGGGAGCGCCTCGCGGATGTGATGGACGCCGCCGGCCGCGCGCACCGAGACCACCGCGAGGACGATGGTCATGGCCATCATCACGGCAAACTGAACGAGGTCGGTGACGAGCACGCCCCAGAGGCCCGACACGGAGACGTAGAGCCCGGTGAGCGCGAGGCAGGCGACCACCGCCTCGTCGCGGCCAATCCCCAGCGTGAGGCTGAGGATCTTCACCATCGCGAGGTTGACCCACCCCAGGATGATGCAGTTGATGGGGAGCGCGAGGTAGGCGGCGCGGAAGCCTCGGAGCGCGGCGGCGGGCTTGCCGCCGTAGCGAATCTCGACGAGCTCGACGTCCGTCATCACCCCGGCGCGGCGCCAGAGCGCGGCGAAGAAGAAGACGGTGAGCATCCCGGAGGCGACGGCGTTCCACCAGAGCCAGTTGCCGGCGATGCCGTTGCGGAAGACCATGCCGGTGACCGCGAGGGGCGTGTCGGCGGAGAAGGTGGTGGCCACCATCGACGTGCCCGCCAGCCACCACGGCACGTCGCGCCCGCTCAGGAAGAACTCGCTCACGCTCTTCCCCCCGCGCCGCCCGTAGAAGAGCCCGATGCCGACGCTGGCCAGGAAGAAGCCTGCGATGACCGCCCAGTCGAGAACCGTCAGGTGCATGGAGGGCGGCGAGCGTAACGGATTCGCGCGGAGCGGCGCGCGTTTCGTGCAGGTCAGCGGGGGCGGGCGGCGGTCGCGGGGCTCCGATGGCGGAGCGCGTGCCCCACCGAGATGCCGAAGAGCCCCCCGAGGAGGAGCGCGCAGGCGACCGTCGCGACGGTGGCGAGGGCCTCCTGGCGGGCTGAGCGCGTCAGCGTGGCGGCGCGGGTGCGCAGGCCCGTGACCCGGCGGGGGCGGAGCGAGGCGGCCAGGTCGGAGGGGAGCGGAGCGAGCGGACGGAGCGAGGAGGCCAGGTGCCAGGAGGGGATGCTGCCCCGCTCCGGCGCCGGGGGGATGAGCAGGGTGGTGCGGGAGGGGCTCTCGGGACGCACCGAGTCGCGAAACATGGGCGGCGGGGCGGAGAAGGTCATCAGGCGTCTTCACCCGCATCCAACGGCGCGAGCCGACGAGACCCTGAGCGCGAATCGGCCCCCGGAGCGCCGGGGGGGTCGTGTTAGTCTCCGCGCGGCGGCGGTACCCCACGATGTTTGACCCCTCTCTCATCCCGCTCGTGCAGCGCCTCGAGCGCGACCCCGACGACCAGGACGCGCTCGACACGCTCTGGCGGGCCCTCACCGACCGCGGGGAGCACCAGACGCTCGCCGTCCTCGCCGAGAAGGTCGCCCTGCGCCGCCGCTCGCCCGAGCGCGCCGTCGAGCTCCTCCACCGCGCGGCCGAACTCTGGGCGCGTGACCTCTCCCGCGACGAGCGCGCCGTCCCCCTCTGGCAGAAGGTGCTCGAGGTCGATCCGCAGCACCCGCTCGCGATGGCGGGGCTCGCCGCGGCCTACACGCGGGCGGGGCGACACGACCTCGCCGCGGGCTTTCACCAGCGCATCCTCGAGCGCGTCCGCGACCCGCGCGCACGGCTCCCGATCCTCGACGCCATCGCGCGGACGCGGGCCGGCGCGGGCGATGTCGCGGGCGAGATCGCCGCCCTCCAGGAGATCGCCGCCCTCGAGCTCCCCGTGTCGGCCACGGTGGAGCAGCGCCGCTCGCTCGCTCGCCTGCTCGTGCAGCGAGGCCGCGCCGCCCAGGGGGAGAGCGACGACGTGCACCCCGACCTCCGCGAGGCCGCGCGGCAGCTCGGGCTCATCGCCCGTGAGGGGGGGACGGGGCGCACGCAGGATTTCGCCACCGCCGCGCTGGCGCTCTGGCCCGGCGACGAGGCGGCGTTCCAGATCATGCAGGGGAGCCTGTCGATGCGGCACGCGGAGGTGACGACGCTGCGCATCCGCTTCCTCGCGGCCAACCCCACGAGCCGGATGGCGTCGCAGGTGCGCGGCGAGCTCGCCGACGGGTACCTCGCCGCGGGCCGGGTCGACGACGCCATCGCCGTCCTCGCCGCCGCCGTGGGGGAAGACGCGGGCGCGTCGCAGCGCCTCGCGAAGCTCTACGAGCGCACCGGACGCCACCGCGATTTCGCCGCGCTCCTCGCCTCGACGCCGCTGCCGAGCGAGCGACCGCAGCGCCTCGCGCTCCTCCGTCGCCGGGCCGCGGCGTGGCGCGCCGCCAACGACCGCAAGGCCGCGCTGGCGGCCCTCCGCGCGGTGCTCGACGAGGCTCCGGCCGACCCCGAGGCGCTCGCTGACATCGAGCGCGACTGTCGGCTCCGCGGCGACGTGGGCGAGCTGCGCGCGCGACTGACGGCCGCCGCCGCGCAGGAGTCGGCGCCGGCCGAGCAGCGGGCGCGCTGGCTGCGCGAGACCGCGCAGCTCGCCGAGCGGGCGGGCGAGGCGACGGAGGCGGTGGCGCTGTGGTTCCGCGCGGCGACGCTGGCGGAGGAGGAGGCGGCGGTCGACGAGGCGCGCGAGGCGGTGGTGCGGCTCCTGTCGCACGACGAACGCTGGGACGAGCTGCTCGGTCACCTCGCCGCCTGGGCGCAGTCGGCCCCCACGGCGGAGGCCCGGCGCGTGTGGTGGCAGCGCTGGGTGGAGGTTCACCGCGAGCGCCGCGACGACCCGGCCCGCGAGGCCGCGGTGCTCGAAGGCGTGGTGGCCGACAACCCGAGCGACGACCGCGCCGCGCTGCTGCTCATCGACGCGTGGCGACGCGCGGGCAACGCGGCGGCGGTGGAGGCCGCGTACCGTTCGCTCATCGCCCGCTCGGCCCCCGAGCAAGCGGCCACGCGGTGGTGTCAGCTCGCGGGTCACCTGGAGTACCAGGGAGACGGCGCGGGCGCCCTCGACGCGTGGCGGCAGGCGCGCACGCTCGACCCCGCGCAGGCGATGGCGTGGCAAGCGGAGGCGCGCATCCTGGAGAGCGTCGGCGCGCGGGAGGAGCTCCTCGAGGTGCTCACCGCCCACGCCGGTCACCCGGCGGCCGCAGGGCGCCGCGCGGGCGAGCTCTTCGCGCGGGCCGCGTGGCTGGCGCGTGACCTCGACCGCCACGACGAGGCCGCCCGGCTCGCCGACCGCGCGCTGAAGTTCGCGCCCGACGACCCCGACCTCCTGACGCTCGCGGGGCGCAGCGTGGGCGACGCGCTGGCTTCGCTCTCCGACGTGCCCCCCGCGCTCGCCGACGCGATGGCCGAAGACGAGGCGATGGTGCACGACACGGGCGAGTACCCCGCGGCGCACCTCGAAGACGAGCGCGTGGCGGGTGACGTCACGGGCGAACACACGCCCGCCGAGGGCACCCGCTTCGAAGGCCTCATCCCCGCCCCCGAGGGAGACAGCGGCGATGAGGCGAGCGACGAGACCGTGACCCGCGAGCTCCGCG
>JBILLV010000182.1:0-18542 GCA_044375895.1 Polyangiales bacterium
GACCAACCCCAGCCACGAGGCCCATCGCCTCCGCACCACTCCCCCGCCGATCATTTGCCATCCCCGCCACCCCTGCCGTACGGATTCGCCGACCTCCTTCCTCAGTCGATCCGATGACGTACCGCTCCTCGTCTGCGCCGCTCTCCTCCCCGCCCCTCCCCTACCTCCGCGCCGCGATCGGCGGCGTCGATCCGCTCTCGGGCTTCGCGATCGCGCCCGACATTCCGCCGAAGAAGCTGCAAGGCGTGCTCGCGTACGCGCAGCCCGCGCAGGGCGAGATCCCGCTGCTCCTCGTCGACAGCTCGGTGATGGGCTCGGGCAAGGCGGGGATGCTCCTCACCGACCGCGCGGTGTACTTCGACGACCCGCGCGCCCGCGTTCCCCTCGAGGCCGTGGTGTACCCGCCCACCGCGCCCAGCAATTCGGGCGAGCACCGCGACGGAACGCTCCCCACCGTCATGGGCCCCGTCCCGCTGCCTGCCATGTCGGAGTCGTCCGCGGTGGCGATGCGCCGCGCGCTGCGGGCGGTCGCGTTCTACAACCGTGGGGGCTCGCGCTTCGCGTACGGGACGACGCCCGTGCTGGGCCCCGTCGGTGAGCTCGCGGCCCAGGTGCTGCGCCACGAGAAGCTGCTCGCGGCGCCGTGCGTCCCCACGTCGGCCGTCCACACCGCGGCGAACATCGGGGCCACCTGGCTCGACCACGACGCCGGCGAAGAGCTCCTCGTCCTCGTCGACGAGACCGTCAGCGAAGACGGCTCGCGCTTCATCGCCCTCACCGACCGCCGCGTGATCGCGCACGGCGACACGCCCGTCGACCTCCCCTACGCCCAGCTCGCCGAGGCGACCGTGCGCTCGGGCATGCTCGTCACCGACCTCGTGCTCGCCGGTCCTGCCGGACGCGTCTCGCTCGCCACCATCGCGCCCGCCGCGGCCATGCGCCTGGTGACGGACTTCCTCGCGCGGGTGTGCACGCTCCCGCCGCCGCACCGTCTGGCCTGGCCCGGCCCCGCCCCCGAAGCCGACGACCCGAGCGGCGCGGTGGCGGCCTTGCGCGCGATGCCGTGGCCCGACCTGCGCGTCGCCACGCTCCTGGAGATCGTCTACGCGTCGGTCGCGCAGGGGGCGATGCCCGTGGAGAGCGCCCGCGATCTGGTGACGCGCGCCACGCGGTTGCAGCGCACGCTGCGCGGCGGCCACGGTCGCACGGGGCCCGCGATGCGCACGCCGCTGGGCGCCGCCGACCTCGAGTACGCGCTCGCGATGGTGCTCGGCGCGCCGATGCAGCAGGGCCACGAACACGGCGCCCGCGTGCTCAAGTGGCGCATCGACGGCGGCAAGGGCAGCGCGGCGGGAACCATCGCGTCGAACGTGGTGGGTCTCACGCTGCTCGCCGTGGTGGGCGTCGGGTGGGTGTCTGCGGGCGGCAGAGCCCCCGTGGTGGCCTTCGCGCGCATCTGGGAGTCGCCCGGCGGCGCGAGCTTCGCCCTCCTCGACGAACAGGGCCAGGCGCTCGCGGCCACCGCCCCGAAGATCGCCGCCGGCGTGCTGACCTCCCTCGCCGAGGTGAGCGCCACGATGCTCTTCCGCCGCGCGCTCTACGGGTGGAACGTCGCCCCCCACGCGCTCGTGGCGGAGCCCGACGCCGCCCTCGACGCCCGCGCCCGCGCGCTCGTCCCGCACGCCGACGTCGGGCTCTTCGGCGCCCAGTAGGACACGTCGGCGACGTCGTTCCCGTCGGCGGGAGACGCGGGCGTGGCGAGGGATGGTGGTACCTTCGTCTCGGCTCATGCGCACCCCGTCCCTCTTGCTTCTCAGCGTCCTCGCGAGCGTCGCCTGCACCGAGCGCGCGTCGACCACGCCCGATCGCCCGACCGCGGACACGCTCGGCACCGACGCGCCCTCGGAAGCAGGGAGTGACGCTGCCGCGCCCGACGCGCCGCCGAGCGACCTCCCCACCGCGCCCGTCGATGCGCCCCCGTGCGAGCTCGACGTCCCGACGATCGATGGCGGCGGGCCGACGGGCTACCTCCGCTTCGCCAACCTCGCCCGCGGCACCGGAACGCTGCGCTTCACGGCGCGCAACCTCCCGATGTTCCGCGAGGCCTTCATCGAAGCGGTGGTGCCCGAGGGGGCGGCGTCGATCCAGATTCCGACGCTCGCGGTCGCCTACGAGGTTCGTGTGACGGCCGCGGCGGGGCAAGACGCGGGTGTGGTGGTGGACGTGTCGACCGGCGACGCGGGCATCCTCACCGACGGCGCGGCCTCCCCCGCGACCGCATGCACGGCCGTCGTGGCCCCCGGCGAGCTCGTGCCGCCCGCGTGCACGGACGTGTACGCCGCGTCGGGCTGCAACATCGTGCTGGCCGGCTCACCGATGGGCAGCACCGTGCTTCGGCAGGAGCGTCGCCTGTGGCGCTTCCCCGACCTCCCGGCGCGCGGCGACGACTGCGCGACGGGGCGCGTCCGCGTGGTCAACTGGTACGCGGGAGGGCCCGCCCTGAGCGTCGACGCCGTCGGTGGAGCCGCCATCGCGCGCAACGCCGCCTACGCCGAAGCCACGGGGCAGCGCATCATTCCGTCGGGGGCGCTCCGCATCGCCGTCCGCAGCAGCGAAGGACCCGACGACTACGGGATGCTCCCGGTGGGCGCGGTGCTCGGCGCCCACTCGATGACGCTCCATGTGTGGGGCGACGCGCTCGGCGCGAGCCGCTCGGTGGGGGCGCTGCTGCTCGACGACGTGCCGCCGCGCTGAAGCGCCGCTTCGAAGGAGCCCGGAGCTCCCGCCGTGGTATACGCCGCCGCCGCGGATGGACGACTCGCTCGAGCTCTTCAGCGCCTTCGGCAACCTCGCCTTCGCGGCCCTCGTCGCCCTCGCCGCCGCCCTCACCTGGGCCGCCGCCCGCCGACTCCCGCGCGCTCGCCGCGTCGCTGCCGTCGCAGTTGTGGCGCTGGTGCTCGCTGCGGGGCTCATCGCCTCCGCGCACCTCGCGCTCCGCGACCTCGGCGCCCCCACCTTCGTCGTCGAACGCATCGCCGGAGCCTGCTTCGTCTCCGTCCGTCGCTGGAGCGCTCCGCAGCGTGTCCTCCTCGTCCGCGCGTCGCTGAGCCCGCTGCACCGTCGCGCCGTGAAGGCCCTCTTCGACGCCCCTCGCCTTGTCACGGAGCCGTTCCCTCCCCTCGACGTTGCGGGCATCGCGCGGCTCCGCGGGTGGATGCGCGGACGCGGCGACTGCGCGAGCGAAGCCCTCCTCGACCGCCGCCTCGGCGACTTCGAACGGGCTGCGTCTGCCCGCTGCGATCGCACAGGAGCCGCCCGCGAGTCGGCCGAAGCTGCGCTCGCGACGGGGGACGTCGCTCGCGCCTGGACGCTCCTCGCGCCGAGACGCTCGGAGGTCACCGACGGCTTCGACGGGCGGCTCCTCACGCTGCACGAACGCCCCGACGACGGCGCCCTCTCGACGCTCCCCCGCGTGGCCCCGCACGAACGCCCGCTGTGGGCCTGCGTGATGGCGCGCGTCCAGCAGCGGCTGCGCGGCGACCGTGACGCCACCTTCTGGACGCCGATGCTCGCGAGCCCGCTGGCCGCCTGCCGCATCCTCGCAGCCACCGCTCCGGCGCGGCGCGACCCCGACGCCCTCCGCGCGCTCACCCGACTCCCCGTGGCGGCGCTGCGCGCGTGGCCCACGACGCTCTCCGCCGCCCGCGCGCTGCTGGCCGTGAGCGGCAAGCTGGAGGCTGTCCCCTGCCCCGTCCGTCGTGTCCCCGCGCTCGATGCCGCGTGGCTCGCGCGCTACCCCAGCCTCGCGGCCACGATCCGCCACGAGCTGCGGCGTGAGGGGTGTGCGTTCGTGATGATGCGGGTGTGGTTCCCGACGACGCAGGCGCTGGCGTCGTTTGAAGCGGGCGACCCGGAGGGCGGGGCGATGGAGGCGTACGAAGACCTCACCGTCGCGTGGCAGCTCACCGAGGCGTCGTGGGATCGCGTCCGCACGCTCCTCGACCCGCGCTTCTCACGCCGACGTCGCGCGGGGCTGGCGCGCTCGTTTCGCAGCGGGCTCGGGCCGGTGGTGAGCTGGTCGGTGGGCCGCCTCGACGCCGCCTGGGCCGACGGAAGCCCATGGTCCCGTGGCTTCGCGTGGCCCTCGGCGCTCACCGTCCTCGACGCCCTCCCGCCGCGCGACACGTTTGCTCACGAGCCCTTCCTCCACGCGCTCGACATCCCCCACTACGCCGTCCGCACGGTGAAGCGTTGGGACCTCGACGTCCTCCGCGTTCCCGCGCACCACCCCGTCCTCGACGCGTGGATCGACTACTGGCGCACGGGGGAGTTTGCGCCCGCCCACGATGCCCCGGTGTGGCTGCGTGACGATTCGATGCGGGCGGTCGCCGACGCCGCCGCGGAGGGAGACGTCGCGACGGTGTTGGGACGTCTCGGCCCGCCGTCGCTCCACGGCGCGGAGCAGCTCGCGGCGGTGGCGTATCGGCTCCAGGGCGACCTCGGGGCCTTCGACCCGTGGCTGCGGCGCGCGTGGGGCTCGCTCGATCCGGGGGCGATGCCGTTGCGCGAGTGGGAGGGCGGGCTCCAGACGCTGCGCACCTGCGCGCTGCGGCTGCGGCTGGCGTCGCTGCGGCACGACGTCGAGGCCGCGCTCGTGCGGGTGCGACGGATGCGGCGCGAGGGAGACGGCTTCGTGCAGGCGGTTCTCGACGGCCCGCGCCCCGCTCCGCCGGAGCCCGACGACGACGAGGGCGAGTGACCGCTGCGCCATTGAGGTGATCACGGTGGGGGGGGCTACACTCGCCGCATGTCCGCGACCCCGCCGAGCACACACGCTCACAACACCTACCGCGCCTATCGCGCGGTGATCGACGCGCTCCCGCGTGAGCTCACGGGGCAGGTGATTGGTGGGCGGCTCGTGGTGGTACCGCGCCCGGCGATCCCGCACGCGAAGGTCGCAGGCTCGCTCAACACCCTCGTGGCAGGTCCGTTTCAGTTCGGCCTCGGAGGTCCGGGCGGGTGGTGGATTCTCCCCGAGCCTGAGCTCTCGCTGGGCCTCGACCCGGACTTCGAGCCCGTGGTGCCCGATCTCGCGGGGTGGCAACGAGCGAGCGTCGCCCACCTCCCCGATACCGCCACGTGCTCGATCGTGCCGTCGTGGATCTGTGAGATCCTCTCCCCGAGCACGGAAGACGATGATCGCGCCGAGAAGATGCCCTTCTATGCGCGCGCGGGTGTCGATCACGGCTGGCTCGTCGATCCGTTGGAGCGCACGCTGGAGGTGTTTCGTCGCGACGGTGCGGTGTTTCGCCCATCCGCGACCTGGCGGGGCGACGTGAAGGTGCGGGCGGCTCCGTTCGACGACGTCGAACTCGATCTCGCCCTGGTCTGGCCGCGCTGAGCCCGCGCCCGGTTACGGACTCCCCACCGGCAGCCGCACCGTGAACGTCGTCCCCTTCGGCGAGGTCTCCACCCCGATGCTCCCGCGCATCCCCTCGACGAGGCGCCGTGAGATCGCCAGCCCCAGCCCCGTCCCGCGCGACCCCTTCGTCGTAAAGAACGCTTCGAACAAGTGCGGCAGGTGCTCGGCCGCGATGCCCGGCCCGTCGTCCGCCACCGCGAGCAGGCAGTGGTCCCCTTCGCGCTGGAGCGTCACGCCGATGGTCTTCGCCCCCGCGTCGCGGGCGTTGAGGATGAGGTTGATCACCACCTGCTGCACCTCGGTGTCGTGGCCCCGCACCGTCGCCGTGGCATCGAGGGTCGCCTCCACCGTGAGCTGCGACGCGCCGAGCGTCGGGCGCACCATCGCGGCGGTGAGCTCCACCACCCGGCGCAAATGAACGTCGCGCGGCGCCTCGCTCGTCGGCCGCCCGAGGGAGAGCAGGCCGCGCGTGAGGCCTACCGCCGTCATGATGGCCTCGCGCGTCTCCTCCGGGTCGGCGCCGCGGCCGCGCACCCCGAGGCTCGCGAGCATCACGGCGTAGAGGTTGTTGAGGTCGTGGGCGACGCCCGCCGCGATCTTGCCCACCACCTCCAACCGCTGCGCCTGCGCCAGCGCGTCACGAAGCACGCGCCCTTCCTCCTCCAGGGAGATCACTTGCGTGATGTCCGACGCCATCACCGCGAGGCGCGTCGGCTGGCCGTTGGTGTCGACGATCACTTCGACGCAGACCATCAGCGCCCGCTCGCCGAAGTCGCCCGTGACGCGGACGCGCGCCCTCGCCGTGCGCGCATCGCCGACCGACCAGCCCTCCAGCACCGCGCGGTCGTCGGGTTGGACGGCGTCGAGCCAGTCGCGCGGCTCGGCGAGGAGCCGCGCGCGCGAGCGCCCGAAGAGCGCCTCGTACCCTTCGCTCACGAAGAGAAACGAGCGGGCCTCGAGGTCGTACAGAAAGAGCGCGAGGCCCGGGCACGAGGTCACCTGGGCGACGCGCGTCCGCTCTTCGAAGAGCTCGTCGAGGGTGAGGCGACGCGCCGCCGCCTCCCGCAACAGCTTCCGTGACGCGCGGCGGAGGTCGGTGGAGGCCGCGTCGAGCAGCAGCACCGCCGCGCCCGCCATCGCGATGAAGGCTTGCAGGGTGGCGAGGCGTTCGCGCTCGGTGATGCGGTGGGCGAAGGGGCCCGAGCCCTGATCGAGCTCCACGGTGAGGAGCGCCGTGGTCACCAGCACGCCCGCCCGCACCGAGAACGACCCGCCGTACGCGAGCGCCCAGAGGAAGAACGGGAGCACCACGTGGCCTGAGTCGAGCACCCGGTCGAGGGGCGTCACGGGTCGACCGATGGCGAGCCCCCCGAGCAGCGCGAAGCCCGCCACGGCGGCGAGGTCGCGGCGCCACCCTTCCCCCCGCCGCGACTCCGACGCGCCCGCCAGCGAGGCGGTGAGCGGCCCCAGCGCGAGGATCGACAGGAAGATGTCAAAGCACCACTGCGCCCCGACGCCCCAGGCCGCACCGGGCGCGCCGAGCACCTGGCCCGCGACGACGCCCGTGAGCGCGCCCATCGCGAGCGCGCCGCCGAGGAAGGCCGCCATCGAGCGGAGGGCACCGATGTCGGTGTGGCGCCCCGCCGCGGCCCGCGCGCACGCCGCCGCGCCGCCCGCGGCGAGCACGTTGAGGACGAGCATGGTTCCGTTGGGGCCGAGCGCGATGCGGACGCCGAGGGCGACCGGGAAGAGCACCTCCACGAGGCAGAAGAGGGCGACGTAGAGGCCCGCGCGCACACCCGACGAGGTCGCGAGCGCGCCCGCGAGGAGCCCCACCGGCGGCCAGAGCACGCTCAACTGCTCGCGGTGCAGCTTGAGCCCGTAGCCCAGCGCCGAGCCGAGCACGAGCGCCGCCGCGAACACCGCGAAGCGAGCCGCCGTCGCGAGCGAGAACCTCATGGCGGCGCATGGTGCGCGCGGAGCTTCGCCGCACGCAAGGGCTCTCGTCGGGGCGCTACTTCGCGCGCAGCTTCTTCGCGTGGGCGATGAAATCCGCCATCGGGGTCGCGGCCACGGCGTCACCGATCACCGCGAGGGGCAGGTCGTCGAGCTTCTTGAAGCGGACGCAGCTCTTGCCCATGTCGAGCTTCTTCCCCGCCTTGCGGAAGCCCTCTTCGACGCGGGCGAGGAGCTCGGGGCTGGCGTAGACGTTGGTCAGGTAGATCGCCATGTGGCTCTTCTGGCTGGCGAGGGCGGCGTATTGGAGAGGCTGCTTGTTGTACGTGTCGGGGTACACCGCGAGGGGGACGGCGTAGGTGATCATTCCGAAGCCGATCGACTCCTCGTAGCCCACTGGGAGGTTCGCGAGGATGGTCTTGCGCACGGCCTCGATCGCGGGGCGGCGGTCGTCGGAGAGCGCGGCGAGGTAGGCGTCGATGGTGGTCGCGGCGGATTTCATGGCGCCGCAGGGTAGTGCGAAGGGCCGTGGGGCGGCGAGTTCCTGGCGGGTGTCGGGCATCGGGCTTCTTGACGCGGGCGGTGGCATCGGGTCCCCTTCGGGCGATGATTCACCACCGCACCCTTCTCTTCCTCCTCGCCTCGTCCGTGGTCGCCGCCTGCGGGCCCACCAATCCTCCCGGCGGCGGCTCGCCGGACGCCGCTCCCGACGTCGCGGCCGAAGACGCTGCGCCCGACGCCGCCGTCGACGCTGCGCCCGATGTGACGCCCCCCGATGTCACCACGATGGACGTCGCCCGCGACACCCCCGCCCCCGATGCCGCGCCCGACGTCGCCCGCGACGCTGCGCCCGACCGTGCCGCCGATGCGCCGACGATGGACGCGCGCCTCGACGCTCCGCCCACCTGCAACGGCGACGCTCCCTCCTGCGTGCAGGGCACGGCGGGGGGCCAGTGCAGCGACGCCCTCACCATCGCCCGCTGTGAAGGAACCACCTGGCGCTGCGGCGCCGGTGAGGTGCTCGTCTCCGAGTGCCGCTGCCTCGGTCGACCGCCCGGCCCGTGCACCTGCGGCCCCACCGGCTGGGTGTGCCCCGACGCCTCCGTCGACGTGCCCGCCGACCTCGCGTGTACCGGTCGCCCCGCCTCGTGCGTGAGCGGCACCGCGGGCGGTCAATGCGGCGATGTCGTGACGGCGCCGATGTGCGTGGCGGGCTCCTGGGCGTGCCCGAGCGGGTCGGTGTTCATCACGCAGTGCGCGTGCGTGGGACGTCCGCCCGGCCGCGACTGCACCTGCGGGAGCGCGGGCTGGATGTGCCCCGACGCCGGCACCGACGCGGCCACCGACGGCGGCACCGCGGGCACCCTCTGCTCGCGCGACACCGACTGCACGGGCGGCCTCCTGTGCTGCTACCCCTGCGGCATCCCCGGGTGCATGAACCGTTGCACGGCCCCCATGGGCGGCCGCTGCCCGCTCATCCCGTGACCACCGCGAGGCGACGTCGCGCGGGCGAGAGCGCCGCGACGTCCGCCGGCTGAATGGGCACCTTCACCGCGGGCGTCACCGCCTCCTCCCACACCGCGAAGTCCTTCGGCAGCGGCCCCGGCAGCGTGGGCTGAGCCGTCCGTTCGAGCAGTTGAAACCCGTCGCTCGCGTCGAGCGAGAGGGCCTCCAGCTGCCCGGCGTTGCGCGCCGAGAGCCACGCCGCGCCCCGTTCGAAGTTGCGCAGCAGCGTCGGGTGCTGCGGGTCGACCGCGACGCCCTCGTGGAGCCGCGTGAGGGCCTCGTCGTCGTCGCCGCGGCGGTTGGCCACACACGCGAGCAGGCTCCACACGAGCCCCGGCAGCGGGTGCTGGAGCGCGAGCGAGCGACGCAGGTGCACCTCCGCCTCGTCGAGCGAGCCCGCGTCGAGCAGCGCGGCGCCGAGCTCGGCGTGGGGCGCGGCGGGGTCGCCCAGCCGTCCGAGCACCGCGCGGAGCTCGTCGACGTCGGGGCGATGCACCACCCGCAGCCCCTTGTTCGCTTCAAACCACTGGCCCATCCGCGCGGTGTCCTCCTCCGACGCGTCGAAGGGCACCTTGAACTCCTGAAAGTCCCCCGTGAAATACACCTCGCGCTGGAGCCAGCCCGCGGCCTCGGCGTCGTGAAAATCGCGCGTCCCCGGGTACACCGACAGGCACGAGAACAGGTACTCGTGGGGCCGCGCCCGCTCGATGAAGCCGAGCGTCTCCTCGAACTCCTTCCACGACTCGCCGCGGTTGCCGATCATCATGTAGTACCGCACGCGGACGCCGTACTTCTTCGCGAGCTCGGTGGAGGCGATGATCTCGTCGACGGTGATCTTCTTGTCGATGGCGGCGAGCACCTTCGGCGAGCCCGACTCGACCCCGACGCTCATCCGTTGGCACCCCGCCATCCGCATCTCGTAGAGAAGCTCCTCGGAGAGCACGTCGACCCGCGTGTCGCAGCTCCAGAGAAACTTCAGCCCGCGCGCCCGGATGCCGCGGCACAGCTCGACGACGCGCTTGCGGTTGGTGGTGAAGGTGTCGTCCTTGATCTGGATCATCTTCACGGGGAGCCGCTGCAGCACCCGCTCGATCTCGTCGAGGACGTAGTCCACCGAGTTGGCGCGGAAGCCCCTCCCCCAGGTCGTGTCGGCGCCGCAGAAGGTGCACTGCCACGGGCACCCGCGCGAGGTCATGAGAATGTGCGTGTCGAAGTAGTCGAAGGGTGACGCGAGGGTGTCGAGGTCGCGGATGTTCTCGCGGTCAGGGCCTTCGAGGATGGCGCTTCCCGCGCGGTACCACGTCCCGGCGAGGCCCGCGGTGGAGCGCCCGGCCGCGAGTCGCTCGATGAGCTCGAGGAAGGTGGTGTCGCCCTCGCCCGTGATGACGGTGTCCAGGTCGGGGTGGTGGGCGAGCATCTCCTTCGCGAGCGGCGTCGCGTGCGGGCCCCCGACGACGACGTGCGCGCGCGGGTGCCGTCGCTTGATCTCCTTCGCGAGGAGGGCCACCCCGCGGCGGTTGGCCGTCCAGCACGACATGCCCCAGAGCTCGGCGTCGAGCGCGGCGACCACCCCCTCGACGTGCCGCCACGCGAAGCCCGCGAGGTTGAGCACCTTCACCTGGTGCCCCGCCCGCAGCGCCTGTGCCGCGAGCGAGAGGAGGCCGTAGGGGATCTGGAAGAAGTCCGGGTCGAGGTCGCCGGGCTGGATGTCGCCGGGCGGGCCGTCGACAGGGTCGGGGGCCTCGCCGCGGAGGGGGATCTTCCAGGGGGGCGCGTAGACGAGGGCGATGCGCATCGGGGCGCGATCGTACACCCGCTCAGCAGAGTCGGTTGAGCCCGTTGAGCGCCGCCACGCGGTACGCCTCGGCCATCGTCGGGTAGTTGAACGTGGTGTTGACGAAGTAGTGGATGGTGTTGTGCGGCGCGGGCTGCGACATCACCGCCTGCCCGATGTGGATGATCTCGCTCGCCTGGTAGCCGAAGCAGTGGATCCCCAGCACCTCGTGGGTCTCGCGGTGGAAGAGGATCTTGAGCATCCCCACGGCCTGCCCGGTGATCTGCGCGCGGGCGAGCGAGCGGAAGAGCGCGTGGCCCACCTCGTAGGGCACCTTCGCCGTCGTGAGCTCGCGCTCGTTGCGCCCGAGCGAGCTGATCTCCGGCGTGGTGTAGATGCCCGTCGGGATGTCGCGCGAGAGCCGCGTGTCGCACGAGCCGTCGACGATGTGCGTCGCGGCGAAGCGGCCCTGGTCGTAGGCAGCGCTCGCGAGGCTCGGCGGGCCGATGACGTCGCCCACCGCGTAGATGTGCGGGAGGGCGGTCTGGTAGTTCTCGTTGACGCGGATGAGGCCGCGGCCGTCGGGGTCGACGCCGAGCCCCTCCAGGCCCATGTCCTGCGTGTTGCCGGTGCGTCCGTTGGCCCACAGGAGCACGTCGCTGCGGATGCGCTTGCCGCTCTTCAGGTGGAGCACCACCCCGTCGTCCTGCGGCTCGACCCGCTCGTACTCCTCGTTGTGGCGGATGAGGCAGCCCTGGTCGCGCAAGTGGTACGCGAGGGCGTCCACGATCTCGTCGTCGAGGTACGACAGCAGCTTGTCGCGCGTGTTGATGAGGGAGACCTTCATCCCCATCACGCGGAGCATCGAGGCGTACTCGCAGCCCACGACGCCGGCGCCGTAGATGGTCACGGAGGCGGGGGTAAAATCGAGGCGGAGCAGGGTGTCGCTGTCGACCACGCGGGGGTGCGTGAAGTCGACGTCGTCGGGGTGGTAGGGGCGCGCGCCGGGGGCGAGGACGAAGCTCTTGCCGATGAGCCGCTCGCGGGCGCCGTTGGGGCCGAGCACCTCCACGGTGTGAGGGTCGATGAAGCGCCCCTGGCCGTGGACGACGTGGACGTGGTTGCGCTCGTAGAAGCCGTGGCGCAGCGCCACCTGGCGACGAATCACCCCGTCGGCCGCGCGGAGCAGCTCGGGGAGCTGCACCTGGTAGTTCTCCAGCTTGGCCTGGAAGAGCGGGTTGGAGCGGAAGTCGGCGAGCGTGGAGATGGTGTGACGGAGGGCCTTGGAGGGGATGGTCCCCCAGTGCGTGCAGCCGCCGCCGACGACGTGGTGACGCTCGATCACGGCCACCGAGCGCCCCGACTTGGCGACCTTCATCGCCGCCCCCTCGCCGCCGGGGCCGCTGCCGATCACGATCAGGTCGTAGGTCTTCATCGCGCGGTGTTTGACCGCAGGGCGACCGGGGGAGTCAACAGCGTTCTGGCGACGCCGTTCGCGGGGCGGTGTCAGCTCGCGCTGATCTCCAGCATGCGCTCCAGGGGCTTGAGCGCGCGGAGGCGGAGCTCCTCAGGGAGCGTGATCTCGGGGCGCATGTTCTTCAGGGCGTCGCGCACGGCCTCGACGGTGTTCTTCTTCATGAAGGGGCAGTCGTTGCAGTGGCAGTTGCCGTCCGGCGGCGCGGGGATGAACTCCTTGTCCGGCGACGCCTTCGCCATCTGGTGCAGGATGCCCGTCTCCGTCGCCACGATGAAGGCCCGCTTCGGCGACGTCTGCGTGTACTTGAGCAGCGCGCTGGTCGAGCCGATGAAGGCCGACAGCGCGAGGATCTGCGGCTCGCACTCGGGGTGGGCGATCACCTCCGCGTCCGGGTGGCGCGCCTTGAGGGCGAGGATCTTCCGCTCGGAGAACGTCTCGTGGACGATGCAGCTCCCCCGCCAGAGGAGCATCTCGCGGCCCGTCTTCTTCGCGAGGTAGGCGCCGAGGTTGCGGTCGGGCGCGAAGAGGATGGGCTGGCCCGCGGGGACGCTGTTCACCACCTTCTCGGCGTTGGAGCTCGTCACGATGCAGTCGGAGAGCGCCTTCACGCCCGCCGAGCAGTTGATGTACGAGATGACGTAGTGGTCGGGGTGGCGCGCGGTGTAGGCCGCGAAGCGATCGGCGGGGCAGCCCTCGGCGAGCGAGCACCCGGCGTCGAGGTCGGGGAGCAGCACGGTGCGCGTCGGGTTGAGGATCTTCGCGGTCTCGGCCATGAAGTTCACGCCGGCGAAGAGGATGACGTCGGCCTTCGTGCGCTGCGCGGCCTGCGAGAGCTGGAGGGAGTCGCCCACGTGGTCGGCGAGGTCTTGCACCTCACCGTCGACGTAGTAGTGGGCGAGGATCACGGCGTTGCGCTCCTTGCGGAGCCGGTGGATCTCGTCGACGATGTCCTCGTGGGGGGAGCTCATTGCGGTGGGAATGTAGTGCCCTCCGCGGCGGAAGTGAACCCCCGTGCTGCGGGACCGGAGGCATCGCGCGCCCCCCAAAGGCGCGGCTTCGGTGATAGCCTCGGGTGGCGACATGCGGCTGCTCAACTTCTCCAAGATCACCATCGACGATCTCAGCACGCTCGCCGACATCGACGACCGGGGGGCGACCGACGAACCCTGGAACTCCCTCGCCCGCGGCGAACTCAGCGCCCCGGTGCGCCAGGCCATCGAGCACGTGGTCGCCGGCTTGCGGCGCTTTCCGCCGGGTCTCGTCAACGAGGCGACCATCCGCGCGCGGGTGGTGGTGCCGCTCCTGACGCTGGTGGAGATCGACCGCGTCGCGGCGTACGCGGACGTTCCACTGTCGGCGAGGCTCCCGCATGTCGAGCTCACGGGGGTCGCCGACGCGGCGCTGGGGCAGCCCTTCGCGGGGGAGCTGCGCGCGCCATTCTTGATCGTGGTCGAAGCGAAGCGCGGCATCGAGGCGCACAACCCCGTGCCGCAGCTCTATGCCGAAATGCTCGCGGCGGCGTGGATGAACGCGCAGGGCAGCGCCCCCCGCGAGGCGCGCGTCTTCGGCTGCTACACCGTGGGCGACTGCTGGACCTTCGTGCGCATGTCGGCGCGCGACCTCGACACCGAACGCCCCAAGCTTTCCGTGTGTACCTCCGCGGAGTACGGCACGCGTACCGAGGCGGACACGATCGTGCGCACGCTTCAGTCCATCGTCCGCGAGGCGCACGACCCACCCGCGGCGTAGCGCTCGCTCAGCCGTCGAACACCAGCTTGCCGAAGCGCGGCGCGAAGTGGAAGTTGCCCCGCCCGCGCAGCGGCGACCACGCGAGCGAGTCGCTCTGCCCGTCGCGGAAGCTGTACACGTTGGCCCGCCAGGTGTCCCCCACCCGCGGCGGAACCGCCGTCCGCGCCCCCTCCGCAAAGGCACTCCAGGGGATGGCGAGCTCGATCGTGTAGCCGTCCGCCCCCACCTGCGCGGCGCACTCGATCGCGGGCGACCACTCCTCGTGCCCGAAGTGCCTTCGGCCGTCGGGACCCATCGACTGGGGGCGGTTGTAGTCGTCGAAGCGCGTCGTCCATTTCGCGCAGACGGTGTCGGCCTGCACCTCGTAGTAGACGCGGTTGTCGCCGAAGTCCCCGGGCTGCAGCATCAGCTCGACCGCCGACGAGCGCTCCCAGAGGTGCGGGTCGATCTCGTCCGGACGAAACGGGGCGAAGGGGTTGCGGTCACCGACACGCGCCGCGAGATAGAGGTGCGTCGCACTCCACGCGAACCACGCCCGGCCCGGCACACGGGACTCCGGGGTGCGCGCCCCGGTGCCCGGATGGACGAAGGGACCACTTCCCTCCGCCCGCCAGGGGGCCTCGTCGAGACGACCGTCCACTCGGATCGCGCCCGCGGCGACCTTCGCGACGTGGGCCACGGGGAGTCCGTCGCCGCGCACAGGAGCCGCAGCTTCACGGCGACAGGCCAGCGACAGGAGCGAGAGGGCGAGCATCGAGCGGCGCATGGGGGAGCACTGGATGCGGCCTGGGCGCGCTTGATGTCAAGCGCCCGACGTCGCAGGTACACTCTCGCCACCATGCGCAGCTACCTCGATGGACGCTTCGTCGACGTCACCGCCCCCGACGGCGAGATCACCGTCCGCTCCCCCGCCGACCTCGACGACCTCGTCGGCACGCACCGCTGGTCGCTCGCTCACGTCGACGACGCGGTCGCCGCCGCCCGCCGCGCCGCCCCCGCCTGGGACGCGCTCGGCCTCGACGCCCGCATCGCCCTCGTGCGCAAGCTCCGCGAGGTGCTCGTCACCCACGAGGACGCCATCGCCCGCGCCATCACCCGCGAGATGGGCAAGGTGCTCCGCGAGGCCCGCGCCGAGGCGAAGGCCATGGTGGCGAAGATCGACATCTCCATCGACGAGGGCCTCGCCTTCACCCGCGACTGGTCGCTCGACGGGGGCAAGCTCGCGTGCCGCTACCGACCGCACGGCGTCCTCGCGGTGCTGGGGCCCTTCAACTTCCCGCTCCACCTCGCGCACGGGCACGTCGTCCCGGCGCTCCTCGCGGGCAACACGGTGGTGTTCAAGCCGAGCGAGGTGACGCCCGGCTGCGGCGAGCTCTACGCCCGCATCGTCGACGCCGCGGGCCTGCCGCCGGGCGTGGTGAACGTCGTCCAGGGAGAAGGGCCCGCGGGCGCTCACCTCGCGTCGCACCCCGACGTCGACGGCGTCCTCTTCACGGGGTCCTACCACGTCGGCACGCAGATCATCCGGGCCAACGCCGCGCGCCCGGGCCGTCTCCTCGCGCTGGAAATGGGCGGACGCAACGCCGCGGTCGTGCTCGACGACGCCCCCTTCGACAAGGCCGTCGCCGATGTCGTCCTCAGCGCCTTCTCCACCGCCGGGCAGCGCTGCACCTGTGCGAGCCGGCTCATCGTGACGAAGTCCATCGCCGAGCCCTTCGTCGCTGCCGTCGCCGAGCGCACCGCCCGCATCCGCGTGGGTCACCCGCTGGACGCGTCGGTGTTTCACGGCCCCCTCGCCTCGCCCGCCGCGGTGACGCGCTTCGAAGCGCTGGAGGCGCTCGCCGACGCGGAGGGCACCGCGTGTGTGAGCGCACCCGCAACGCCAACGGTGAGCTTCGAGGGCCGCGCGGTGCGGGGGTGCTACGTCGCGCCGCGGGTTCGTCGGGTGGCCCGCCCCGAGCGCGAGAGCGCGTACCAGCGCGAGGAGGTGTTCGGCCCCGACCTTGCGGTGTGGGTGGCGGAGGACGTCGACCACGCGCTCGCCCTCGCCGACGACACCGACTACGGCCTCTCCGCGGGCGTGTGGACCACCTCCGCCGCGCGCTTCGAACACTTCGCCCGCGGCCTCCACGTCGGCTGCCTCACCTGGAACGCCCCCACCGTCGGCTCCTCCAGCCGCCTCCCCTTCGGCGGCCTCCGACGCAGCGGAAATCACCGCCCTGCGGGGGTGTTCTCGTCGACCTACTGCGCGTGGCCGCTGGCCATCACGCGCGGGTCGGACGCGCTCGACGTCGCTTCGCTGCCGCCGGGGCTCGACGGGCCGCCGCGGCCTTCGCCCTGACCTCGCTGCGCACCACCGCGGCGAGCAGTCGGTCGACCTCCGCGCGCATCCTGCGGTCTTCCGCGTCGGTGCGGTGATCCCAGCCGAGGAGGTGGAGGAGGCCGTGGGCGAGGAGCATCCGCACCTCGTCGCGGGTGGCGATCGAGCGCTCGCGGGCCTGGCGCTGGGCCGTCTCCAGGGAGATCACCACGTCGCCGAGCGTGTCGCCCGCGAGGTGCCCGTCCTTGCCCTCGCGGAGCGCGAAGGCGAGCACGTCGGTGGGCTTGTCCTTGCGGCGGTAGTCGCGGTTGAGCGTGTGGATCGTCGCGTCGTCGCAGAGCATCACCGAGAGCTCGGCGCGCGAGAGCTTCAGCGCCCGGAGCATCACCTCGGCGACGCCCTGGACCTCACCCGAGCTCACGACGCGCGAACGCGTGCCCTGCCTTACCACGTTCACCATCATCGCCCGCGACGCTGCCACGGGAGCCCCGTCGGGTGCAAAGAGAACCCACCACCACCCCCTTCCAACCCGTCGCGCCGGTCGGCACACTCGCGCCATGACGCTCCTTCGGGCCTCCTGCCTGCTTGCCGCCTCGCTGCTCGTCGCTTGCGCAGGTGACCCCGGCCTCCTCGAGGACGCAGGCGACGGCGGCGACGTGGCCGAGTCGAGCACCGACGTCGCCCCCGACGCGGCCGAAGCTGACGCCGCAGACGACGTCGATGACCGCGCAGACGCGACCGCCGACACGGCCGATGCGGATGCGGCCGACGTGCGCGACGCCGCAGACGTGCGTGACGCGGGCGACGCGGGCGACGCAGGCGACGCGGGCGACGCGGGCGACGCGGGCGACGCGGGCGACGCGGGCGACGCGGGGGTGGAGACGACGGTGGCGGTGTCGCACGCGCGGGAGTTTCGCGGCGTGTGGGTGGCCACCGTCTACAACATCAATTTCCCCAGCAGCTCGCGGCTCTCGGCGACGGCGCAGCAGGCCGAGCTCACGGCGATGCTCGACGTCGTGCAGCGCAACCGCATCAACGCCGTGGTCTTCCAGGTGCGGCCCGAGGGCGACGCGGTGTACCGCTCGACCATCGAGCCCTGGAGCCGGTTTCTCACGGGGCGGCAGGGCGGCGACCCGGGCTTCGACCCGCTTGCGTTCCTCGTCACGGAGGCCCACCGGCGCAACGTGGAGGTGCACGCGTGGATCAACCCCTACCGGGCCAAGGGGAGCGCGTCATCGACGGCCGTGGCGCCGCACATCGCGGTCACCAACCCTAGCGCAGTCGTCCCCTACAACGGCGCCCTGTGGATGAACCCCGCCGCCCCCGTCGTGCAAGAGCGCCTGCTCCGGGTGATTCGCGATGTGGTGACGCGCTACGACATCGACGGCGTCCACTTCGACGACTACTTCTACCCGTACCCTCAGAGCGGGATGCCGTTCCCTGACGCCGCGGACTACAACAACTACCGCAGCGGCGGCGGCACGATGTCCCTCGGCGACTGGCGCCGCGACAACGTCAACCAGATGGTTCGGCAGGTGTCCGAGGCCGTCGCGATGGTGCGACCGAGCGTTCGCTTCGGCATCTCCCCCTTCGGCATCTACCGCCCCGGCATGCCCGCGGGCATCAGCGGCCTCGACGCCTACAACGCCATCTACTGCGACCCCGTGCGGTGGATGCGCGAGGGCTGGGTCGACTACCTCGCGCCGCAGCTCTACTGGCCGTCCACCCAAACCGCCCAGGCCTACGGTTCGCTCATCGCGTGGTGGTCGGGCATCACCACGGGCGGTCGCTCGATCTTCGCGGGCAACAACCTCGGGCAGCTTGGGAGCTCGGCGTCGTGGTCGGTGGACGAGTTCCGTCGGCAGGTGACCCTCACGCGGGCGCAGGAGGCGCGCGGCGGGCGGGGCAACATCTGGTTCACGGTGCAGCCCTTCCAGTCGAACCGGATGGGGATCGCGGACGTGTTTCGAAGTGAGTTCTACACGGGCGGGGTGCTGACGCCGCCGATGGCGGGACGACGGACGGCGCCCGCAGCCCCGACGGTGACGGCGACGGGGCGGACGCTGCGCTTCACGCACCCCGACGCGCGAACGCTGCGGGCGTGGGCGGTGTACCGCGAGGTGAGCGGCGCGTGGCAGCTCGATCGGCTCGTGCCCGCGGCGACGGCGATGGCGGACGTGACGGCGGCCGGACGCTACGCGGTGAGCGCCGCGAATCGCTACGGCGACGAAGGGCGGGGCAGCATCGTGACGGTGCTGTGAGGACGATCACGGGGCGACCGATCACCCCTCCTCGCGCCCCTCCCACCACTCCGCCACGTTGATCTCGACGCTCTCGA
>JBILLV010000517.1:0-4718 GCA_044375895.1 Polyangiales bacterium
CGCTCGGGCAGGGCAAGCCCAGCCCCTACGAATGCTCACGCGGGTAGGGGCGGGGCTTGCCCCGCCTTGCATGCGGCGAAGAAGAGCCACACCCACTTCCGTCAGCGTTTGCGCTGCGGCGGCACAACTGCCAGCCGTTCGGCGCCCGCGGAGTTGCTCACTGCAACCATCTGTGTCCCTTGGGAATGCGCTGACTTGCTAGCTCGGGTTGGGCTTGAGCTTCGGTTCGGATTGCGGTAGATCCCTCGCATGCATGCGGTGTTCGCCGACCCCAAGACCGACTTCGTCTTCAAACGGATCTTCGGGTCGGAGGCGCGCAAGCCACTCCTGATCGCGCTCCTTAACCATCTGCTCGAACTCGACGGCGACCGTCGCATCCTCGACGTGCAGCACCTCACGGGTGAGCAGCACGTCGACCTCGCCGAGCTCAAGCTCTCGATCGTGGACGTCAAGTGCACCGACGCGACGGGGCGGCGCTACGTCGTGGAGATGCAGGTGCTCAAGGTCGAGGGCTTCGAGAAGCGCGTGGTCTACAACGCCAGCAAGGCGTACGTGATGCAACTCCGCAACGCGGAGGAGTACCCGGCGCTGTGCGACGTGGTCGGCGTCACGATCTGCAACTTCAACCTGTGGTCGGACCGGGACGCCGGGGGACGCTTCAAGGTGCCGATGCTGAGCCGCTGGCGCATGCAGGAGCAGCACACGGGGGAGCGGGGCCTGTCCCAGGTGCAGTACGTCTTCCTCGAACTTCCCAAGTACGAGGCAGGCGATGCGCCGACCGCGCTCATCGACAAGTGGGCCTTCTTCTTCCGGGAGGCCAAGAACCTGAACGTGGTTCCGCCCGCCCTGGCGGAAGGGCCGTTCCGCGATGCGCTGGAGGTCGCGAGGACGGCAAACTTCTCCGCGGACGAGTGGGAGGCCTACGAGCGATCAAAAATGGCCGAACAGGATGCCCGTGGCGCACTTGCGATCGAAAGGCAGGAGGGCAAGGTGGAAGGGAAGCGCGGCACGCTGCTTCGCCTTCTCGAGCGTCGAGGCATCACGCTCGCGGAAGACGAGCGCTCGAGGATCGCGGCGTGTACGGATGTCCCCACGCTCGACCGGTGGTGCGAAAACGTGCTCGACGCAACGACGGTAGCCGACGTCTTCTCGTGAAGACCGCTCCCGCGTTGCCCGACTCCGCCCCCTACCGCGTCGCAGTCATCGTAAAGCAGAACGAGCGCGCTCCCACCCGCGTCGCCCCCACCGTCACCGTCGCCGACACCGACGCATCCCCCAGCTCGATGCGGTACGGCGTGAGCCCGCGGCGGTTGTGCGCCACGTAGTCCCGCTCCACCGGCGGCCCTTTGTCCGAGCGCAGCGTGACGTGCATGTTCACCGGCGCGCCCTCCGCGAAGATCGCTGCGTCGTCGAGCCCGTACACCCCCACCAGCGCGCGGGACGGCGGGAGGTTGTTCATCTCCAGCACCAGCGTGCCCCCCTCGTGCGGGTGCGCGAACACGCAGCGCTGCTCGACGCCCTCGAAGTGGAGCGGCGCCACCAGCACGTGCAGGTACGGCTCGCCGTTGCACGCCAGCCGATCGCCCGCGGGCGTACACGGCCCCGCCGCCGCGCCGCCTTCCCGCCGCGCCTGGACGGTCGTGCCGAGCGCCTCGGTGGCCTGCCAGGTGATGCGGGTGAGCTTCAGGGCGTCGAGGTCCCAGCGGCGGGCGCGGTCTTCCCCCGCGAACGGGAGCGCCGGGCCGAAGCGAACGAACATCGGCGCCAGCGCGCTCGCCACCGGCGCCACCGCGTACACCCGCCGCACGCCCGTGAGGTCGGGCATAGGGGGCGTTCCCCAGATGGCGGGGTAGGGGTGCATGCCGGCGAGGAGTTCGGGGCTCTCGTCGGTGACCACGAGGAGGTCGCGGGCCGAGGCCTCCCGGCGAATCGTCGAGATGATGTAGGGCCGCGGGTCGGTGCCGCGCCGCACCTTCTGGAGCAGCGCCATGCTGCCCAGGAGCGCCAGCGCGCCCGCCACGAGCGCGACGCCCTCCGCCCGCGTCACCCACGCGCTCACGGCGCCTCCAGCCACCGCGCGCGCCAGTGCTCCAGCACCAGGAGCGTGTAGAGCGCCTTGCGGTGATCGTGGCGGCCGGAGAGGTGTTCGTCGACGAGGCGGGTGACGGGGGCGGGATTGAACCAGCCCCCGCGCGCCAGGCGAGCGGGCGAGAGGGTGTCGGTGAGCATCTCGCGGAGCGGGCCGCGCAGCCACTGGCCCACGGGGGCGCCGAAGCCCTTCTTGGGGCGCTCGATGATGGAAGCAGGCACCATCCCCGCCAGCGCCGTTCGCATGATGCGCTTGGTGACGCCGCGCCGGATGCGGTGCTCGGGGGCGAGGGCGAGGCAGAACTCCACCACCTCCGTGTCGAGCAGCGGCGCCCGCGCTTCGAGGGAGACGCGCATCGTGGCCCGGTCGACCTTCTGCAGCACGCCCTCGCCGAGGTACACGCTGAGGTAGAAGGCCGTCGCCGCGTCGAAGTCCGAGCGCGTCTCCACCGCGCACGCGTGGGCCGCGTCGAGGGCGCGCGTGAGGCCCGGCTGCAAGGTCGGTCCGAGGAGGCCGCCGAGCGCGTCTGGGTCGATGGCGGCGAGCCAGCGGGCGTGACGTTCGGCGCCGCGCGAGGCGAGGCCCTGCGACACCTGACGGAGCTTGAAGCCCAGGGAGAAGTTGGCGTCGGAGGCCGGGGCGAGGCGCGCCATCCGACCCGCCAGCCACGCCGCGGAGGCGCTCTCGGGGACGAAGCGCAGGGCCTCGTCGGCGACGAAGGTGGGGTAGCCCGCGAGGGTCTCGTCGCCGCCGTCGCCACCGAGCGCGACGGTGACGTGCTGACGCGCGAGGCGCGCGAGGAGCGTCGTCGGGAGGATCGACGAGTCGGAGTGCGGCTCGTCCATCTGGTCGAGCGTCGGCACCACGAGGTCGACCAGCGCGGTGGGCGAGAGGAGCTCGGTGTGGTGGTCGGTGCCGAGGTGCTGGGCGACGACGCGGGCGTGCTCGCTCTCGTCGAAGGACGGGTCTTCGAAGCCGATGGAGAAGGTCTTCACCCGCGGGTGCGTCTCCACCGCGCAGGCCGTCAAGAAGCTCGAATCCAGGCCCCCGGAGAGGAACACCCCCACCGGCACGTCCGCCACCAGCCGACGGGCCACCGCGCGCGAGACGCGTCGGCGGAGTTCGTCGGCGAGCTCGCGGTGGTCGCCCGTGAGCCGAACGCCGTACTTGGGCGCGTACCAGCGCTCGACGCGGAGGCCGTCGCGCTCCGTCCAGCGGGCGAACGATCCCGCCGGGAGCTTGCGCACGTTGGCGAGGATGGAGCGCGGCGCGGGGACAGCTTCGTGGACGAGGTACTGCGCCACGGCGGCCGGGTCGATGGCGCGTTCGGCCCGCACGCGCGGGTGCTGGAGCACGGCGCGGAGCTCGCTCGCGAACACCACCCCATCGGGCGCGTCGGGGCCGCCGAGCGGGGCGTAGTAGAGGGGCTTCTTCCCAAAACGATCGCGGGCGAGGAGGAGCGAGCGGTCGCGCACATCCCAGTACCCGATGGCGAGCATGCCGTGCAGGCGACCGAGCGCGGCGGGGCCCCAGCGACGCAGCGCGAGGAGGAGAACCTCGGTGTCGCTCCGCGAGCGGAAGGTCTCTCCCTCGGCTTCGAGCGCGCGGCGGGCGGCGTCGAAGTCGTAGATCTCGCCGTTGAACGCGATGGCCGCGTCGCCCTCGCGGGTGAGCATGGGCTGCGCGCCAGCGGGGGAGAGGTCGACGATGGCGAGGCGGCGGTGGCCGAGCCCGCAGCCTTCGGTGAGGTAGATGCCGTCGCCGTCGGGGCCGCGGTGCGCGAGCGTGTCGGTCATCGCGCGGAGCGTCGCCTCGTCGGGACGCTCACCGCGGGGGAGGGCGAGGCCGGTGATCCCGCACATGGGCTACGCCTTCGGGCGGTCGGCGAAGTTGAGGAGGTCGCCGACGAGGTAGGTCTTCTTGCCCTGCGACTCGTGGTAGGTGCGAATCAGAATCTCGCCGAGCAGCCCCATCAGCAGCAACTGCACGCCGATGGAGAACAAGAACACCGCCAGCAGCAGCACCGTCATGGGCTGAAACCACTCGCCCGGGATGCCGAAGAGGTGCACGCGGAGAAACTGCGCCACCCACGCGCAGCCCGCGAGCACGCCGCCCGTGCAGAGCGCGAGGGCGGGCTTGCCGAAGAAGTAGATGGGCTTGGTGCTGTAGCCGCCGAGGAAGGTGACCGTGAGCAGGTCGAGGATCACCTTGAACACGCGCCCGAGCCCGTACTTGCTCACGCCCGCGCGCCGCGGGTGGTGCGTGACCACCATCTCGGTGACGCGCGCCCCGGCCCAGCTCGCGTAGATGGGGATGAAGCGGTGCATCTCGCCGTAGAGCCCGTAGGGTTCGAGCACCCAGCGGCGGTAGGCCTTGAGCGTGCAGCCGTAGTCGTGGATGCGCACCCCCGAGACCCACCCGATGAGCCAGTTGGCGATGACGCTCGGGAGGCGGCGCGTGACGGCCTTGTCCTTGCGATCGCGGCGCCACCCGGAGACGACTTCGAAGCCCTCGTCGAGCTTCGCGAGCATCGCGGGGATGTCCTTCGGGTCGTTCTGCAGGTCGGCGTCGAGGGCGACGATGATGGGGGCGGTGGAGTGGTCGATGCCCGCGGCGATGCCCGCCGTCT
>JBILLV010000518.1:0-4716 GCA_044375895.1 Polyangiales bacterium
GTGTGCTTGCAGCCGCCGCCTTCACCGACGGGGCACGAGCACGACGCCTCGGCCACGCCGTCGCCGTCGAGGCGCGCCCGGACGGCGTAGGTCTCCTCGGTCGATCCCTCGCAGCGGGCGCGCAGCCACGGGCCCTCGCGCCGCGTTTCGAACACGGCGCCCCAGGCGAGGTAGAGCCGGGCCCGCTCGAAATTGCGCGCGCCGACGCCGTCGAAGATGGCGCGCTCGGAGACCGTGACGGTGGTGTCGTTCGAAGGGTTCACGCGCGGGAGCATCCGTTCTCACCGGAGCTCCTGCAACGTGACGCGTGACGTATCCCGTCACATCGCCGGGGTCGCGCGGCAGCGCACCGGGGCGGTCACGCGGCACGTGGCGGCGGGGTCGAGGGGGCGCTCGGCGAAGCGGTCGCGCGCGAACTCGAGGATCTCCGGGAGGGCCCAGGTGGTGGCCCGCGTGTGCGCGGCGCCGGCGCACTCCAGGTACTGCATGCGGTAGCCCTGGCGGCAGAGCGCGTCGAAGCTCGCGCGCTCGATGGGGGTGTCGACGAGCTGGTCCTGCTCGCCGAGCACCCAGAGGACGCCGTAGCCGGGCGCGGCGTGCTCGCTGCGCGGTACGGTGGTGGTGGTGAGGCCGTTCTCGGTGACGAGGCAGCCCCAGGGGTTGACGCCGCGGACGCCGGCCGTCGCCGCGGCGCCGTCGAGGAGCGACTGGGTGAAGAGCGCCTCGCGGGTGAGCCCGCGCACGTCAGGCGAGCACTGCGTGGCGAGGCGCATCGGCAGGTCGGTGACCCAGGGCGCGCGGAACACCTCCCCGAGACGTCCCTCCAGCCCGTACCAGGGCGCCGCGACGGTGAAGAACGCCGCGACGTTGGCGGTGGCCTGCACGGTCATCCGCAGCCCACGGTTGCTCTGGGCCTCGAGGTCGGCCGGGGGCACGGTGGCGACGACGCCCATGTGCTCGAGCTCGGGGGCGTAGTACCCGCCGATGCGATCGACCCAGAGGGCCGCGTGGCCCCCCTGCGACCCGCCGATGGTGACGAAGCGCTGGCGCGCGCACGCCGCCCCGTTGCGCGCCGCGAGGTGGCGCACCCCCGCGCGCACGGCGTCGAGCGAGGCGATGGCGGTGGTGGTGCCGACGAGGTACGGGTGCGGGAAGCCCGTCGCTCCACCAAACGCGCGGAGCCCGAGGTAGTCCGGCGCGACCACCACGTAGCCCGCCGACGCGAGGGCCGCGCCGAGGAGGCGCACGTCGTTGGTGGCAGACGGCGCGCACGCGTCGTGGAAGCCCGCCGTGCCGTGCAGCACCAGGAGCACCTCGAAGCTGGTGCGGGTGGTGACGTCGCTCGGGTACGCCACGAGCGTGGTGGCGTCGAGGAGCCTCCCGCGGTCTTGGGTGGTGTACGCCACCTGCTCGGCCACGACGTCGTGCGTGAGGGGCACCGGCAGCGCGAGCCCGGCGCCGGTCGCGAGCGCGCGCAGGACGGTCGCGGCGTAGGTCTGGCGCGTCCCGGTGCCCGTCGGCCGCCCGAGCTCGGGGGAGCCGAGCCAGCGGAACGCCGGCTGCCCGCAGCGCTCGGCGTTGGCGGCGAGCGCGCGCGCCGCGGGGGAGTCGCCGAGGCGGGGCGGGTCGACGGGGCACGGCGGGAAGGCCGCGTCGGGGGCTGCGTCCGGGGCCGAGACGTCGGGTGAGGCGACGTCGGCGCCGTCCGAGACGGTGGCGTCGGCCGGGGCAGGCGCCGGGTCGCCGCACGCGGTCAGGAGCACGAACGGGAGGAGCGAGAGGCGTAGCGACTTCACCCGTCGGGGTCTGCCACAGAAGGGGCCACGCAGGGAAGGCCCGCGCCGCTACCGCCGCAGCCCGAGGAAGCGCGCGAGCTCGCCGACCGCGCCCGTCACCGCGTGCCCTCGTCGCACCGCGCGCCCCACCACCGCGAGCTTGCCGGCGTCGCGGTCGGCCTTCGGGTCGACGTGCCCCACGAGCGCGTCGCCCGAGAGCACGGGGAGCGCGTAGTAGCCGCGCGTGCGCTTCGCGGGGGGCGTGTACACCTCCCAGATGTAGTCGAAGCCCCACAGCGAGGAGGTCACCTTCCGGTCGTACACCAGCGGGTCGAGGGGCGCGAGGAGCAGCGGGGCCGTGCGTTCGGCGGGCTCCTCGGCGGTCGCGTCGAAGAGGGCCAGGTCGTCGCGGAGGCAGTGGAGCGTCGTCGCGCCGTCGACCTCCACCGCCTGCACGAGGTCTTCGACGCGCGGCAGCTCGGCTCGCTTGAGCGCCACCAGCCGACGCTGTCGCACGCGCAGGAGGGCCTCCCAGCGGAGCGCGTCGGTGGCGTCGGGTTCGGGCGCCGCGCGCACCGCCGCGGGGAGGACGCGCTCGGGGAGGTCGTACACGCGCCGCTGCCCCGCGCCGCGCCGCGCGATGAGCAGGCGGCCGTGGAAGAAGAGCTTCTGCATCGTGTGCTTCACCAGCGAGGCGGTGCCCCACCCGGGCGTGACCGTGCGGGCGTCATCGAAGTCCTCGGAGCTCAGCGGACCGCGGCGCGCGATTTCGCGGAGGAGGTCATCGCCGAGCTTCGCCTCCTCGCGGGTGAGCTTGCCCGACCACGAGTCGCTGCGGGCCGCGCGCTCGCGCATCGCGCGCCGGAGCCAGGGCCACGCGTCGCAGGGGAAGGCCGCCAGCACGCCGGGGTACGGGAGAAAATGTTCGAAGGCCACGCGGCGCTCGCGGTCGAGCCCGTCGCCGTCGCCGTGGAGGTGGCGCATGAGGTCGCCCTCGCGGTAGCCCGCCACGCGGTTGCGGAGGATGAGGTCGTGCATGCGGCCGCACACGTTGATGGGGTCGATCTGCACGTAGGCGTGGTGCGCGAGGGCGGCGGCGACGTCGGGCGCCGGGGCGTCGAGGAGCACCGCGCGGCGGTGGAAGCGGCGAGCGTGAGCGGCGGTGACGCGGAGCGGTGGCATCGGTCGCGCGGTGATGGCACGAGACCGGCCGGCGGCGCTACGGCGCTCGAAACGCTCCGCGCACCACCGCCTCGGCCGGGCGCCCCGCGAACACGAACCCCGTCGCCCCCTCCTCCTCCTCGCCCCCGGAGGTGAACCACTTCCACAGGAACACCGCCTCCACCGCGGGCTCCTCGGCCACCGCGCGGAAGGTCGCCGCGTAGCCCGCGCTCTGGAGGTCGCCCTCGCAGACGGGCTCGTGGCGCGACCAGGTCCACGGCTCCGTCAGCGCCCGCGCGTCGCGACGGAAGCCCACCTCGGTGAGCCACACCGGACGACCGCACCGCCGCCCCACCGCCGCGTACGCCGCGAGGCTGGCCCGCGCGCGCGTCGCTGCGACGTCCGGCGCACACACACCCGGCGCGTCGGCGAGGGGCGCGTAGTGGTTCACCGCGACGACGTCGAGGGCCTCCCAGAACGAGATCTCCGCCGCGCTCGACCAGTTGGCCGCGTAGGTGAGCGTCCCGCGGTAGCGCGCCCGCGCGTCGGCGATCACCGCGCGCCAGGCCTGCGGGGCGCGCACTGCGAGCGGATCCATTTCGACGCCGACGGTGAGGGCCTCGACGCGTTCGCGGGCGGCGAGCTCGGCGTAGTGTGAGGTGATGCGCCCCCACGACCGGACGAGGGCCGCCGCGCGCGCCGGGTCGCTCGGGTCGACGGCCCCAGGCCACGAGCCGCGCACCCACAGGTGGGGCTTGAGCAGCACCCGCAGACCGCGCGCGTGCGCCTCGCGGATGGTCGCCGTGAGGGCCGCGTCGGTCTCGCTGCCCGGACGCTCGTAGGCCGCGTGGACCTCTGCCTCTTCCAACGAGCGGAGGTAGCCGAAAGGCGTGACGCTCACCCAGGTGGCCCCGAGCGCGCGCAGGCGATCGAGCTGGGCGCGGTCGCTCGCACTCCCGTAACCTTGCGTGCCCCGCGCCGACCAGTCGTGCGCGTAGGAGACCCCGCGGGCCACGCGCGGGGGGAGCGGCGTCACCGCCAGCGGGAGCGCCGCCCGGGACGTGGCCGGCGGGCGGACGGGGGCGCGCTCGCGGCAGGCCCACGCCGCTGCGCACAGCAAGACGAGGCGGGCGCGCGCGGTCACGCCCTCAGCCGTCGGCGGTGAAGGCGCCGTAGCGCCGGTCGCGGTAGACGAGCGCCGGCCCGTCGGGGCCGAGGTGGACGGCCGTGACGTCGCCGAGGCAGAGCGTGTGATCGCCCGCGGGGACGAGCGAGCGGACGCGCGCGGAGTACGCCCCGAGGGCGCCTTGAAGCAGCGGCGCGCCGTCGTCGTCGGGGCCCCAGATGACCTTCGCAAAGGCGTCGCCGCGAAGGTGGTGGGGGGTGGCGAAGAGGTCGGCGATCGGGCGCTGGTGGTCGGCCAGGAGGTTGACCGCCCAGGAGGAGGCGTCGCTGAGCATCGCGGCGGCCTGGCTGTCGTTCGTGGCTGAGACCAGGACGATGGGGGGCGCGAGGGACACCGTCAGAAAGGCCGTGGCGGTGAAACCGTCGAGGGCGCCGTCCCGGCGTCGTACGGTCACAACGGTCACGCTGGCCGCGTGGCGCCGGGCGAGGGCGCGGTACCGATCCGAGTCGTCGGCGCGAAAGGACTCGAACGCGAGGTCTTCGAGGGTGGGCATCGAGGGCGTTCCGTGGGCCGAGAGGTGTACGTCGGGAGGGGCGCCGGACGCAAAGCGAGACAACACCTGGGCGTTCGCGCTCATGGCCGGGATCACCTCTG
>JBILLV010000183.1:0-18360 GCA_044375895.1 Polyangiales bacterium
TGCGCACGTCCACGGCCACGTCGAACACCTCTTCGATGCGCCGCGGGATGACGGCGACGGCCTCGACCTCGATCTGCATAGGGCGGCGACGGTACCCGCTCCGCCGCGGCTTCACCAGGACGTCCGCATGGGGTGAACGCTACCGCTTCGCCGTCGCCTCGCGCCGCGCCTCCAGCGCCTCCCAGCGCGCCATCAGCGCGTCGAGCCGCTGGCGCTTCGCCTCGGCCTCGGCCACCCGCGCGGGCACGTCCGCGCCGCTCGTGTAGAGGGCCGGGTCGTTGAGCCGCGCCTCGGCGTCCTTCGACTCGGTCTCGGCCGCGTCGATCACCGCGAGGAGCCCGTCGAGCTCCTTCTGCTCGGCGAGCGTGAGGGGCTTCACCGCGGGGACGTCCTTCGCGGCCTCCTTCGCGGCCTCCTTGGCCACCTTCGCCACGGCGGCGACTGCTGTCTTGGCGGCGGCGGCTTCGGCGCGCTGACGCTCGTCGCGGAGCGAGCGCCACGTGTCCCAGTCGCCCGGCTGGTAGAGCACCCGCCCGTCGCCCTCGAACGCGAGGATGGCCGTGGAGACGCGGTTCAAGAACCACCGGTCGTGCGAGACGATCACGGCGCTGCCGGGCCACTCGCAGAGCATCTCTTCGAGGGCGCCGAGGGTGGCGAGGTCGAGGTCGTTGGTGGGCTCGTCGAGCACCAGCAGGTTGGCCTCCTCCTGGAGCAGCTTCGCCAGCGCCACGCGCGCCCGCTCGCCCCCCGACAGCGCCCCCACCGGCTGGAAGAAGCGCGTCGGGTCGAAGAGGAATTTCTCCAGGTACCCCCGCGCGTCCATCCAGCGCCCGCCGACCTTCACCTTGTCGTTGTCGCCCGCGACGTTGACCATCACGCTGGCCTCGTCGTCCAGCGACGAGCGGCTCTGGTCGAAGTACACCGCGCGGGTGTTCTCGCCGCGCACCACCTCGCCCGCGTCGGGGGTCTCCTCGCCGAGGAGCACCCGCAGCAGGGTGGTCTTGCCGACGCCGTTGGGCCCCACCACCCCGACGCGCTCGCCCGGCATCAGCGTGAGGTCGAGGCCCTCGAAGATCGTCCGCTCGCCGTAGCGCTTGGTCGCGCCGCGCAGCTCGATCACGCGCCGCCCCGTGCGCACGGCGCTGGCGGTGAGCTCCAGCTCGCGGCCGCTCCGCTTGTCGCGGGCCACGGTGTCGGAGAGCTCGCCGGCGCGCTGGATGCGGGCCTTCTGCTTGGTCCCGCGGGCCGAGGGGCCGCGGGCGAGCCACTCCTGCTCGCGGCGCAGGAGGTTGAGCCGGCGCGACTCGGTGCGCGACTCCAGCGCGAGGCGCTCGGTCTTCTGCGCGATCCAGTCGCCGTAGCTGCCGTCGTACGAGAAGGCCGCGCCGCGGTCGATCTCGATGATGCGCGTCACCACGCGGTCGAGGAGGTACCGGTCGTGCGTCACCAGCAGCACGGCCCCGGCAAACTCCTCCCGCAGGTGCTGCTCCAGCCACTCCGCGGCGTCGGCGTCGAGGTGGTTGGTGGGCTCGTCGAGGATCACCAGCCCCGGCTGCGCGACCAGCACCCGCGCGAGGGCCACCCGCCGCCGCTCGCCGCCGGAGAGCTCGCGCGAGGGCTGGTCGTGGCGGCGCACGCCGAGGTGCGTGAGGGCCGACACGATGCGGTGGCGCATGTCCCACCCACCGAGCCGCTCGATCTCCGCGGCCAGGGCGCCGTGCTCCGCGGTGAGCGCGTCGACGTCGCCGCCGCCGTGCGTGAGCGCCTGCGACACCGCCTCGTAGCGCGAGACGGCCTCGCGCCAGCGCGTGAGCCCGGCCTCCACCTCCTCGTACGCGGTGCGCTCGGGGTGGAGCGTGGGCTCCTGCGCGAGGTAGACGAAGTCGATGTCGCGGCGCCGGGCGACGGTGCCGCCGTCGGGCTCCTCGAGGCCCGCGAGGATGCGCGAGAGCGTGCTCTTGCCCGACCCGTTGGCCCCCACCAGCCCCACCTTCTCGCCCCGGGCGATCGCGAGGGAGACGTCGCGGAGGACATCGAACGCGCCGTAGCGCTTGGTGACGTGGTCGGCGGTGAGGCAGGGCATCGGGGTCGCTCGCGGGGCCGTTACATGATCCGCGCGCCGCGCGAACACCAGCAAAAACCGCGGCGTGCTGTCGCAGGCTGCGCACGCCTCATGCCGCCGCCCGCTGCACACCCGCGGCGCGCCCTCGATTCCGGCAGGCGCACCGCGGTTCGGGAACGTTCGTTGCGTTGTGGGTCGGCATGGCCTCGCTTCGTCCGCGGTATGCTCCGACGCTCTTCGCCGCGCTGCTCCTCACGACCACCGCCGCGCTCGCGCTCTGGCGCCATCAGTCCCAGCCCCGCACCCACCTCCCTCATGCGGCGCTCTCGGCGGCGACCATCGCCCACGCGACGCGCGACGACGTCACCCTCGACGAGCGCCCGATCGCGATCCCCGAGCGCCTCCTCAACGAGCGCGGTTGCCTCACTGAGCCGCGGCGCTGGGTGTTCCCTGGCGCGACGCCTGCGGCCGTGTCGGCGCGGCTGCGGCGCGCGCTCGGAGACACCGCGGCCTACGCGCAGGCCAGCTCCTCGATGCAGTGCCGGCGTGACGGCTGTGTGGTCGACGCCCCGGCCGCCGTGGTGGAGGCCATCCTCCCGTCCGAGCGGTCATCGCTCTACGCCGAACTCGGGGCGAGCGAGCTCAACCCGGCGTACGCCAACCCCTTCCGCCGCCACCCGCCGAGCCCGCCCTTCGGCGACTCACCTGGGCTGCCCCCCAGCACCCGCGCCCTCATCGCGCGCACCACCTGGACGCAGCTCGGCGTCGCCTACTTCGCCGACCTCTCGGCCGCGTGCGAACTCGTGCACACCGACGCCGAGCGACGCGCCCTGGTGCGGGCGATCCACCGGCCGATGACGCTCGACGTGGGGCTCCGCACCACCCCGGGGGCCATCGAGCGCCTCGTCGCGAGCGTGCCGATGCGGTCGCGCCCCGCCCTCCGCGCCGCCCTCTCCGCGGCCCGTGCGCGCGGCGCGGCGAGCGTCTCCCTCGATGTCCTCCTCCCCGCGAGCGCCCGTCGCCGCGCGGGGACGTGGCCCGCTCCCGGCGAGGAAGACCTCAACTGCTTCTGGACCTCCCTCCACTTCGCCGACGGCGACACGCGCGAGCGCCTCCCCTACCCCACGCAGGCCGCCGCGGCCCTCCTGGCGCGCTACGATCGCCTCGACGACGCGCCCGCCCGCTTCGGCGACGTGATCGCGCTCCACCGCGCGGACGGCGCGCTGGAGCACCTCGCCGTCCACCTCTTCGCCGGCGTCTTCTTCACCAAGAACGGCGCATCCGTCGTCCAGCCGTGGCGCATCCTCCGCGTGGAAGACCTCCTCATCGACTACCCGCAGACCCACCACGTCGAGCTCTGGCGCCGACGCGACGACCCGTAGCGCCCCACCCCCTCGGGGCGGAATGGGCCGCCGTGTTCCGCCGCCACGCCGTGTACGGATCCTCCCACCAGGCGGCGCCGCCGCCGCGCGGCTTTCGCGCGCTGTGCCCCGGGGCGCGGCGCCATGGCGTTACTCCGCATTCGCCGCGGCGCGGGCCACGATGGCGTCGAGCGCGGGGCGCTGCGACCGCACGCTCTCCGCGAGGCGCCACTGGCCGACGCCGCGCACCAGGTTGTGGTCGCCGCGGGTGGCGTAGCGCTCGGCGTTCCAGCCGAAGTAGCTCTCCCGCAGCGCGTCGGCGAGGAAGCGCGCCGCCAGCTCGCGGCAGATGGCGAGCACGCCGTCGACGAGGCGCCCCCACTCCGCGGCGGTGACGGCGCCCGCCGCGCGCGACGCGTAGCCCTCCACCGCGGCTTCGAAGAGGGCGACGTCGAAGGCCGTGTCGGTGCTGTCCTCGCCGACGGGGTTGCACCACGAGCGGAGCGCGTCGCCGAGCTCGTGGGGCCACACCATGCGCCCGACGGTGTCGAGGTCGACGAGGCACAGGCCGCGGCCCTCGCGCGTGAAGAGCAGGTTGGAGAGCTTGAGGTCGCCGTGCGTGTTGCGCTCGGGCAGCGCGGCGAAATCCGGCAGCGGGCGCAGCGACGCGAGGAGCTCACGGGCCACCGGCTCGACCGCGCCGTAGAGCCGATGGCCGCGGTGCTCGTCGAGGCTCTTCTCCAGCACGGCGACGTGGCGGGCGGTGTCGTGGGGGCGACCTTTGCGGCCCTGCCACGCGTGCGTGAGGTCGGCGAGCGCGGCGTGAAACGTCCCCACCAGCGCGCCGGCCTCGCGCGCCACCGCGACGGAGGGCACACGATCCCACGTGACGCTGTCGGGGATGAAGGTCATCGCGCGCCACACGCCCGGCGATCCATCGGGGCGCGGGTGCTCGACGTAGCGGGAGCCGTCGTCGGCGGGCACCAGCAGCGGCGTGGTGACGCCCTTCGCGCGGAGGTGCGTCGTCACCGCGTGGATGTCGTCGTGGATGGCCGGCGAGAACACCGGGTGGAGCCGCTGCACCACCAGCGCCCCCCCGTCGCTCCCCTCGACCCGGAAGGTGTCGTTGATGAGCCCCGTGCCGAAGGGGCGGGCGGAGCCCCCGCGCAGCGACGACCAGCGGGCGAGCACCTCGGGCGGAACCGCATCTGCCATAGGGCCGCGGACGTTATCACCCGTCGGCGCTGGACCGCGACGGGCGACTTCGGGTCTCATGGCGCCGTGACGCGCCGCTCGCTCCTGCTCGTGCTCGCCTCGATGCTCTCCGCCTGTGGGGGCGGCGGGGAGGTCCTCTACCCCGACGGCTCGATCGACCTCGCCGCCCTCTTCGGCGACCGGGCGTCCTCCTTCGATCGTACGGGGCCGAACGACCTCGGCGGCCCCACCAACCCCACCGCGGTCGGGCTCGACGGCGCGGTGATCGGCACGGTGGTCGGCGACGGCGCAGTGATCGCTCCCGACGGCGCGGTGGTGGGCGGCGCGCTCCCCGACGGCGCCGTGGTCGCGCCCGACGGCGCCCTCATCGGCTCGGTCGACCGCGACGCCACCGTCCCCTCGATGGACGCGATGCCCCCGATCGACGGCACCCCGCCCACGGACGGCACCTCGCCCACGGACGGCGTCTCGCCCATGGATGGCCCCGCGCCGACGCCCGACGGGGGCTTTCCCGTCGAGGGTGACAGCGCCGTCCGCGTCGACGCGCGCCTCCCCGACGGCGGCCCCGCGTGCCCCACCGGGTGGCGCGCCTGCGAGGACCTCTGCATCGCCCCAGGCACCTGCTGCCCGAGCGACGCCTGCCCCGGCGGGCGCGTGTGCTCCGCGCCGGGCGGCCGCTGCGCCTGCTACGAGCTGTCGCGCATGTGCGGCGAGCAGTGCCTCCCGCAGGACGCGTGCTGCGGCGACGCCGACTGCCCCGCGCCCTACCGCTGCCGCGGGAGCGTCTGCGTCGACGCCAACGGCTGCAACGTCGGCCTCCGCGGGTGCAACGGGATGTGCATCCCCATCGGCAACTGCTGCACGACGGCCGACTGCCGCGGCGGCGGCACCTGCCCCCGCCCCGGCTCGCTCTGCGAAGGCGGCGACACCTGCGCGATCGGGGCGCGGCTCTGCGACGCCTCGCGCACCTGCATCCCCGAGCGAACCTGCTGCACCAACGCCGACTGCGCCGGGGGCCTCGTGTGCCTGCGCCCCGGCGGGCAGTGCGGGTGCGCCGCCGGGCAGCGCTTCTGCGGCGCGGTGTGCATCCCGACGAGCGCGTGCTGCGTCGACGACGACTGCCCCCTCACGAGCTGCCCCGGCGTCGGGAGACAGTGTCCGCCCGTCCCCCCGCGCATCGCCGTGAAGCGCTGGGGCATCGATCGACTCACCGACAGGGAGGGAATGCTCACCGAGCCGCCCGTGTACCGACGCTATGAGCTCACCACCACGATGGCGGAGGAGGACGCCCTGCGCCTCGCCGTCCCGGGGATGGAGGGCGACACCCCGCGCCTCGCGCTGACCAACGAGCGGTACTTCACGATCTACGGACCCGGCGTGTGCCCGCGCAACACGGCGGTCCTCTGGGGCCTCGACCAGCCGCCGGTGAGCTTCCCCCGGGCCGATCACATCCTGACGATTTCGCAGACGGAGCGCGACCTGCTGGTGCGGGACGGGTGGCGCGCCGTCCAGGTGGGGTGCGCCGTGGCCCCCAGCGGCACCTGCCCCGCTGGGACGATCGCGGTCAGCCGCTACGGTCGCTTCATGGCCGACCCCATGGTCGAACGCCACCGCTTCACGGCCACGGCGGCCGACGGGATGACGGCGTTCGCGGGCGGATATTACTTCGAGAGCCTTGGTTTCTGCGCCTTCTAGCTTGTACAGTCGCGCCATGACGATGCGACAGAGACAATGGTTGCCCTGGGCGCTCGCCGTCCCCGGGCTGGTGATGGTTGGGTGCAGCGACCCGGCGCCCGTTCCGCCGCGTGACACGGGGGCGGAGCTCGCCGCCGACGTCGCCGCGGACGAGTCGACGCCGGACGTGGCGCAGGACACGGGCGGCGACGCCAAGGTGCGCGACAGCGGGACGGACGCGAGCGACGACGTGGTCGGCAAGGACGCGGGCGACGACGCGACGGCTCCCGACGCGGGCGACGACGCGACGACCCCCGACGCGGGTGACGACGCGACGGCTCCCGACGCGGGCGACGACGCGACGGCTCCCGACGCGGGCGACGACGCGACGACCCCCGACGCCCCCGCGCCCGATGTTGGGATGGACGCCCCCGCGCCCGACGCCCCCGCGCCTGACGCCCCCGCGCCCGACGCCCCCGCGCCCGACGCCCCCGCGCCCGACGCCCCCGCGCCCGACGCGCCGGCCCCCGACGCCGTGGCTGACGCGGGCACCTGTCCCTTCCCGACGCAGCGCGCGCTCACGCTCCCCACCGACAGCGTCATGGCGACCCTCGCGGGGATGAACCGCATCACCACGGCCTGCGTCGCCGTCGGCGGCCCCGACCACATCTATCCCCTGCGCGTCGCGGCGCGCACGGGCGTCATGCTCTCCACCAACTCGATGCTCGACACGGTGCTCATGGTGCGCCGCGTGTGCAACAGCCAGATGGGCGAGCTCGCCTGCGTCGACGACGTGCCCGGCGGCAACAACGCGCTCATCCGCCGCGTGCTCGACCCCGGCGACTACTACGTCGTCGTCGATCAGTTCGGGATGGGGGGCATGGGCGGCGCGTACACGCTCAACGTGGCGTCGTACACGCCCGCGGTCAACGCGGAGTGCGGGATGGCCACGACGCTCACCGCCGCGACCCCGCTCATGGGCAACACCACGGCGGGCGGCGCCGCCGGCACCGCGTGCCTCAACAACCTCTGGGGCCCGCAGCTCTTCTACACGGTGACCGTCCCCGCGGGGCAGCGCGCCACCGTCACCGCGACCCCCTCGGGGATGCCCGCCTGGAGCGCGGTCGTGCGCGCGCAGACCTCGTGCACCGCGGGCGCTTGCCTCGCGAGCGGCTCGTCGGCGATGGCCGGCGGCGCCGCGCGCGAAGTGATCGACAACCGCGGGACGACGCCCCTCACGGTGACCGTGAGCGTGGCGAGCGCGACCCCCCTCGCGGGCGGGCCGTTCTCGGTAGCGCTCAACCTCGCGCCGGTGCCCGCGCCGCCCTCCAACGTGACGTGCCGCGCGGCCACCGCCGTCACCAGCGGCATGACCCTCACCGAGCAGAACGCCGCCCTCGGCACGGAGAACGCCACCGGCGCGTGCCTCCCGACCGCCACGGGCACGGTGCTCTACTACAGCGTGCGCGTCGCAGCGGGTGAGCAGCTCACCGCGAACGTCACCCCCGCGATGGGCGTCGACTCGGTCGTCCGGCTCCTCAACGCCTGCGGCGCGACGACCTGCCTCGCCAACGCCAACGCCAACGGCGTGGGCGGCGCCGAGACGGTCACATGGACCAACGCCACCGGCGCCGACCAGACCGTCTTCCTCGCCGTCGGCGGCAACACCAACGCCACCAACGGGTCGTTCAACCTCTCGGTCAACCTGCGCCGCGAGTACAACCTGACCACGCTGCCCCGCGCCTGCGACGACATGACCGGCGCCACCGCGATGATGGGCGTCGGCGGCGACGACACCGTCAGCGCCATCACCGACCTGCCCTTCCCCTTCACGTTCTACAACCAGCGCCAGCTGGAGTTCTCGGTGTCGTCCAACGGCCTCGTCCAGCTCTGGCCGACGCTCATCGGGATGCCGTCCAACTCCTTCGACAACGTCGCGATCCCCAACGCGGGGGGGCCCAACGGCTTCATCGCGGCCTTCTGGGACGACCTCTTCCCCCTCGCGGGCGCCATGGGCATGCCCGGGTCGAGCGTGCTCACGCGCACCCTCGGCACGGCCCCCAACCGCCGCTTCGTCATCCAGTGGACCAACTTCACCATCTACGACGATCAGCGCGCGCGCATGACCATGCAGGTGAAGCTCTTCGAAGGCGCCCAGGCCATCGAGCTCCACTACTGCACGCTCACCCCCGGCATGATGACCGACCGCATCACCGGCAACTCGGCCACCGTCGGCATCGAGAGCCCCGACGGCATGGCCGGGCGTCAGCACTCGTTCAACCGCGCGATGTCCGTCAACACCACGACGGCCTACCGCTTCACGCCCTGAGCGCCGCCGCGCCGCCGCCTACCAGCGATGGTAGGCGGGGTGCCCCTCCCGCACCGCCACGAAGGTCCCGCGGCACGTGCAGGTGACCTTCCCCCCCGCCTCCAGCGTCGCGTCGACCACCACCTTGTCGCCCTCGGACGACACGACGTGGGCCTTCACCGTCACCGGCCCGTTCGTCGGTGTCGGGCGCCGCAGCGTGACGTGGAAGTCCGCGGTCACCGTGCACGGCGGCGCGTCGAGCCCGCGCGCCTTCATCAGGTGATGGGCGGCCGTCCAGTTGGAGTGGCAGTCGAGCAGGGCGCCCGCGATGCCCCCGTTGAGCATCCCAGGGAAGGCCTCGTGATGGCCTTCGGGGCACCACGTGCACGTGAGCTCGTCCCCCGCGCCGTCGGTGGGGAAACTCTGGAGCCGCAGGCCCTTCGCGTTGGCAGGGCCGCAGCCGAAGCAGACGTTCTGAGGCGCGTAGCGCTCCTGGAGGCAGGGTCCGTTCGTCATGGCGGTGATGGTAACGGGGAAGATGCGTATACTCGCGCACCTTTTGTGCGCGCCCAGTTCGAACTCGTCACCGAATGCCCGGCGTGCAACGTCGAGGGGGTCCTCATCGAGCTCTACGACCCCGCCGTCCCCGCGTGCGCCTTCGGGCTCCCCGCGGAGGCGCGCTGTCGGCTCTGCCAGGCGGTGTGGACGGGCGCGCTCACGGAGGGGCCCGACAGCCGCGGCGTGCACGACCGGGGGACGGGCCACTGCCCCGCGTGCGGCCACGAGCTCCTCGACGTCGAGGTCGACGCCCACGCCTGCTCCCGCTGCGGGACGCGCGCGCACCGCGCCGTCACCCGCGCCCCCGACGACCTCCGCGACCGCGCCGTGTTCGCCCGCGCCCTGGAGCGCTTCGCCCGCGAGGACGACGACACCAACGTCGACCATTTTGTCGCGCTCAATTTCCTCGGCAAGACGGCCGACGAGGTGCACGCGGCGATCGTGCGCGGCGAGCGCGTGGAGACGGGCTTCGACGTGCTCTTCTCCCTCTTCCAGCAGGGCGGCCCCTCGCGCAACGCGGGCGCCCCGCGCCGCACCAACCCCCCGCCGAAGCACCCGTCGCTCCCGCCGCCGCGCGACCACGAGGTGCGCTACGACCCGCGCGCCATCCTCCACGCGCTCGTGAGCGTGCTGGCCGCCGACGGCCGCCACGACCCGCGCGAGACCGCCTTCCTCGACCGCTTCCTCGCGACGGAGAAGCTCGCGCCGCTGCGCCCCGACGAGCTCCGCGTGCACCGCCCGATGGAGGTGGCCGCGCGCATCCCCCCCGCGCGCCGCGCCGAGGTGCTCGAGCTCATGACCCAGCTCGCGTGCGTCGACGGCGTGGCCGACCCGAGCGAGCTGCGCATCATCGAGTCGTACGCGACCTCGTGGGCCGTCCCCGCGGAGGACGTCGCCGCCTGGGTCGAGCGCTACCGGGCCCAGTACGCCACCGACCTCCAACGCTTCTTCCGGCGCGTGCGGACGTTCTTCGTCGCGCCGCGCGACCCTCCACCCGACGAGTGACCTCACCGATGCAGCCCACCGCCCCGCACTCCGCACCGCCGCCCCCCCGTGACGAGCTCGCCCGCACCATCGCCGACGTGCGCGGGCAGTTTGACCGCGTGATGGGCAGCGTTCGCCACGTGATCGTCGGCAAGGACGACGTCGTCGCGCGCGTCCTCGTCGCGATGAGCGCGCGGGGCCACGTTCTCTTGAAAGACGTCCCCGGCGTCGGCAAGACCATGCTCGCCAAGAGCATCGCGGCGTCGATGGGCTGCGTGTTCAAGCGCATCCAGTTCACCCCCGACCTGCTCCCCATGGACGTGTCGGGCGCCAACGTGTTCGACATGCGGCGCAAGGCCTTCGAGTTTCAGCCGGGGCCCGTGTTCACCAACATCCTCCTGGCCGACGAGATCAACCGCGCGACCCCGAAGACCCAGAGCGCCCTGCTCGAAGTGATGGAGGAGCGCCAGGTGACCGTCGAGGGCGAGACCCACACGCTGGAGCCCCCCTTCCAGGTGCTCGCCACCATGAACCCCCTCGACCAGGAGGGCACCTACCCCCTCCCCGCGGCCCAGATGGACCGCTTCATGATGATGCTCTCCATGGGCTACCCCTCGGAGATGGCCGAGGTGCAGATGCTCTCGATGCACCTCGCGCCCGATCCGCCCTTGCAGGAGGTGCGGGCGGTTATCACCCGCGACGAGTTTCTGACGTGGCAGCGCACGGTGCCGCTCGTGTACGTGAGCGAGGAGCTCAAGCGCTACGCCGTCGCCGTCATCCACGCGATGCGCGGCGACCCGCGCAACCTCCAGTCGCTCTCGCCGCGCTCGACCATCCAGCTCATGCGCGCCTCGCAGGCCCGCGCGATGCTCCGCGGGCGGGACTACGCCACCGCGGAGGACGTGCAGATGACCGCCCCCGACGTGCTGGGCCACCGCGTGCTCCTCGCCGACGCCCGCGCGGGCCGGGAGTTTGTGATGGAGGCCCTCGCCCGCATCGCCGTCCCCGCGTAGCGAGAGCGCCGTCATGGACGACCCCCGCGCGCGCGACGCCCCCCTCAGCGAGACCGAGCGGCTGAAGCTCATGGCCGCGGTGGCCTTCCACACCGTGCTCCTCGCGGTGCTGCCCTTCGTGGTGGGCGGGCTCACGGGCTTCTTCACGGACGTCTCGCAGGTGAGCGACACCTTCGGCGGCCTCGCGCGCTTCGCCTCCGCGGTGCTCCTCCCGCTCCTCGTCGTGCAGGCCGTCGGCATCGTCGTGAAGGTGCGCCGCGAGCAGGCCGCGTGGAAGAAGCAGGGCGACGACGCTCCCCCCCACGCGCTCCTCCGCTCGGTGCACCGCCACGTGCGCGTGATGACCGACAAGGGCCTCGGGATGTTCTTCGGCGGCCTCTTCGCCGTGTCCCTCTCGCTCACCTTCAAGTTCGCCGAGCTCGGGATCATCGCGGTGCTCGGCCTCGTCACCCTCTACCTCCTGGTGGCGGTCGGCGTGGTGCTCAGCACCTTCGTCGTCACCCGCTTCGAAGAGCGCCTCGCCACCCGCGGCGGCGTCATCGGCCGGGAGTTCTCCCCGGCCCTCGTCGAGTCGGGCGACTCAGTGGAGGAGCGCTTTCATTTCGAGCGCGTGCCCGTCCCCGCGGGCTTCAACCTCCGCGTGCACCAGCAGCTCCCCGCGCGCCTCGCCACCGAGAGCCGCCACCTCGTCGGCGCCATCTCGTCGGGGCAGCGCGTGACGCTCGCCCGCGCCATCCGCCGCACGCCCCGCGGGGACTACCGCATCGGCCCCGCGGAGATCGCCTACTCCGACCTCTTCGGCCTCACGCGCGTCGCGGTCGCGCAGGCCGCCGGGGCGAGGCTCCGGGTGCTCCCGCGGATGTTCGCCGTGGGGATGCAGGACACGCCCCGCTCGCTCGCCCCCGAAGACGGCGCCCTCACCGTCATGCGCCGCGTGCCGACGGAGGACTTCTTCCGCTTCCGCGACTACCTGCCCGGCGACGACACCCGGCGCATCCACTGGAAGCTCTCGCTCAAGGTGGGCCGCCTCCAGGTGCGCCTCCCCGAGACCGTCCCCGTCACGCGCCGCCGCGTGCGCCTCGTGCTCGACAACCACGCGCCCTGGCACCTCATCCACAACGCCGCGTCCGAGCTGGTGCTCGGCGACGCGCTCGACCGCCTCGTCGAGGTGTGGCTCTCCCTCGCCAAGGCCCTCACCGAACGCGGCGAGAACGTCACCCTCGTCCTCCCCACCGGCGACCCCGCGAAGCCCTTCGAAGAGCTGAGCTGCCGCCGCGGCGCACAGCCCCTCTGGCGCGAGCTCGGCTCGCGCGCCGCGTGGCAGGGGACCACCGACTTCCACCAGGCCGCGGCGTCGCCCGAGCGCGGCCTCTTCATCGCCGTCGTCACCGCGCGATTCGAAGCGCTCCCCCCGCTCCCGCCGCCGCAGGGGGCGTGGCTGACGTGGGTGTTTCTCCCGCTCGCCGACGAGCTGCCCGCGCCGGTGCCGGGCACGGGGCGCTTCGGCGCGGCGACGGTGGCCGACGCCTTCGTCCTCGCCTTCCCCCCGGGCGCCGAAGAGAACAACTTCCTCACCGCCCAGCGCCGCCTCCACGCGCGCCGCGGCCTCGAGCTCGCCCGCGCCAACGCCGAGCGCATGGCCACCGCCGGGAGCGCCGTCGCCGAGGCCACCATCCGCTCGCGGGGAGAGCCCTTCTACCGCGTGCGCCGCGCCGGGGCCGCGTACGTCCTCGACGGGAGGCCCTGAGATGGCCGCCGAGCGAACCCCCGTCGTCCTGCCCCCGTGGCTCATCGCCAACCTCGCGCGGGAGCCCTTGCGCGAGACCTTCGCCCGCGCCCGCTGGCTCCTCGCCACGTACTGGCTGCTCACCGGGTCGGGCTACGCGGTGCTCGTCCTCACCGCCATCACGTGGTGGCACGGCGAGGCCACGTACGCCGTCGCGCTGATCCTGAGCAGCCTCATCGGCGCGCTCGTCGGCAACCTCCTCGGGCTCCTGCGGCTGCGCACCTGGGTGGTGCAGGTCGGCATCCACCTCCTGCTCGCGGCCTGCGTCGCGGCGCTGCTGGGCGCGCCCCTCGTGCTGAGCGCGGCCTTCTCGCTGCTGTGGTCGGTGGGCTGCGGGCACATCGCGCTGCAGCGCCGCTTCTCGCTCGCGTCCCTGTGGATCCCGGTCATCTGCTGGACGGCGGCGATCATCACGGTGCTGGAGCGCAACGGCCGCCTCCACACGTGGCAGGCGGGGCACAAGGAGGGCGTGTGGCAGCCGCTCACCTTCGCGATGCTGTTCCTGGTGGTGGCGGAGTTCTTCGTCTTCCTGGCGGGGCAGGAGAGCTACCACGGGCAGGTGTGGCAGGCGGGGGCGGTGACCACGCCCGTCCGGCTCACGAAGCAGCGCGCCGTCGGGGCCACGCGCGTCACCAAGCGGGGCATCTTCGCGGTGCTCACCTTCGCGCTCGTCGCGACGCTGCTCACGGCGAAGATCGCGCCCTACCTCTGGCGCACGGGTCCGCAGGAGCGCAGCAACCGCAACGACGAGCCGCGCCCGAGCGACCGGCCCCGCGAGGCGCCGAACGCCGACTGGGACGCCCTCGGCCGCGCGCTGGAGCGGGCCGCCCGCGAGGCCGCGGAGCGCGCGAAGGACACGCTGCCGTTTCTGCCGCTGTTTCTGCTCAACCGCCCGCTGCGGCGGCTGTGGCTGCTGCGGCACTGGCGCAAGCCCGTGTACCCGGTGACGCCCACCGAGCAGGCCACCAACCTCTGGCGCTACGTGGTGATCGCGCTCGGCGACGTCGAGTGCCGACCGAAGACGGGCGAGACCCACGAGCAGGCGGTCGAGCGGCTCATCCAGGTGCGCGCCGCGAGCGGCGGACCGCTCCCCGAGGGGCTGGCCGAGACGCGCGAGCTGTACGAGCGAGTGCGCTTCGGGCTGGGCATCCCCACGGGCGCGATCGAGGCGCTGCAGGCGGAGGCGGAGCGCGCGTTCGAGAGCGTGCGCGCGCCGATGAGCGCGTGGCAGCGGGTGAAGTGCTGGTGGCGCAAGATCGAGGTGTGAAGGGCGGAAGCCGCAGGCGGAGCGGCCACGCCCCCATCGGCACCGCGACCTCCCTGCGCTCCCCCGTTGACCGCGGCGGTGCGTTGGTAGTACCTCCGGCAACGCCATGGCCGACTCGCACGCCTCGCACGCCTCGCACGACGACTCCAAAGGTCACCACGCGCCCCACGCTCCCCCCGAGGAAGATCCCCTCCGTACGCCGGGGTGGATGCCGCTCCTCGGGATGGGCCTGCTCCTCGCGGGGGCCCTGTGGATGTACCTCTACGTCTCGCCCGGCGTGTGGAGCCCCGCGGACGCCGACGGCGGCGCCGACGCCGGCGCGACCGCCGCCCCCTGAAGCCCTTCACTCCCCCGTACAGCCCGACACCCCTCGCAGGAGCACCAGCGCATGTCTGACAACCCCAGGGATCTCCGGTACACCAACGACCACGAGTGGGCCCGCGCGGACGGCGCCAGCGTGCGCGTCGGCATCACGCGGCACGCGGTGGAGGCGCTCGGCGACATCACCCTCGTCAACCTCGACGTGAAGGTCGGGGCGACGGTGACCGCGGGCAAAGCTTTCGGCACGGTGGAGTCGGTGAAGGCCGTGAGCGACCTCTTCGCCCCCGTGAGCGGCAAGCTCGTGGCGATCAACGGCGCCCTCAACGACAAGCCCGAGCTCGTCAACGAAGACCCCTACGGCGAGGGCTGGATGGTCGCCATCGAGCTCCCCGCCGGGCAGTCGATCGACGGCCTCCTCAGCGCCGACCAGTACGACGCCTTCCTCGGAACCCTCTGAGCCCCCCGACGGTTCCTACGCACATGACGTCGAAGCACAAGGTCATCATCGTCGGCAGCGGCCCCGCGGGGCTCACCGCGGCCGTGTACGCCGGCCGCGCCAACATGAACCCCGTCGTGATCGAGGGGCTCGCCGACGACCACCAGCCCGGCGGCCAGCTCATGATCACCACCGAGGTGGAGAACTACCCGGGCTTCCCCCACGGGGTCACGGGGCCGAAGCTGATGGAGATGTTCCGCGCGCAGGCCGAGCGCTTCGGGACGACCTTCTACACCGAAGACGCGGTGAAGGTAGAGCTCCACGGCGCCGTGAAGCGCGTCTGGATCGAGAGCCTCGCGGAGCCCCTCGAAGCCCCCACGGTGATCATCGCCACGGGCGCCGTCGCCAACTGGACCGGCGCGGTGGGCGAGAAGGCCCTGCAGAACTACGGCGTCTCGGCCTGCGCGACCTGCGACGGCTCGTTCTTCAAGAACCAGGACGTCATCGTGGTGGGCGGCGGCGACACGGCGATGGAGGAGGCCAACTACCTCACCAACATGTGCCGCTCGGTCACCGTGGTGCACCGCCGCGAGACGCTCCGCGCCAGCAAGATCATGCAGGAGCGCGCCCTCAAGAACCCCAAGGTCCGCTTCCTCTGGAACCGCGCGATCGAGGAGATCCGCGACGTCTCGAAGAAGCGCGTGACCTCCGTGGTGCTGCGCGACACGAACACCAACGAGCTGTCGGAGATGCCCATCGACGGGGTCTTCGTGGCGATCGGGCACACCCCCGCGTCGAAGCTCTTCCTCGGCCACGTCGAGACGCACGACAACGGCTACATCCGCGTGCAGAACGGCAGCACCGAGACCAGCATCCCCGGCGTGTTCGCGTGCGGCGACGTCGCCGACCACGTGTACCGCCAGGCGATCACCGCGGCGGGCACCGGCTGCATGGCCGCGATCGACGCCGAGCGCTACGTCTCCGCGCACGAGTAACCCCCGCTCCAACCCCCGTCACGGCGGCGCCCGATGACCCTCCTCCAGGTCGATCACGTCTCCTTCGGCTACGGCGCCGATGTCCTCTTCGAAGATGTCTCGTTCACGCTGGGCGTGGGCGAGCGGATGGCGCTCGTCGCGCCCAACGGCCAGGGCAAGAGCACCCTGCTGCGCATCATCGCGGGCGAGGTGGCGCCCGACGACGGCCGCGTGCTGCTGCCGAAGAGCGCGCGCGTGGGCTACCTCCGCCAGTCGCACGAGCCTGACGTCAACGGCCGCGTGCTGGACGTGCTGCTCGCCCCCTTCGCCGAGGCGCGCGCGGCCCGCGAGGCCCTCACCGCCGCCGAGCACGCCGCCGCCAGCGGCCTCCCCGAAGACCTCGACCGCCTCGACCGCGCGCAGAACCGTTACCACCTCTCCGGGGCCGACGCGATCGAGCGCGAGGTGTCCTCCATCGCGCACCAGGTGGGCTTCAGCGACGCCGACCTGGAGCGCCCGGTGATGTCGCTCTCGGGCGGCGAGCGGGGGCGGTTGCAGCTCGCGGCGGTGCTGGTGTCGAAGCCCGACCTCCTGCTCCTCGACGAGCCCACCAACCACCTCGACATCGAGAGCACCGAGTGGCTGGAGGGCTTCCTGCGGGGCTTCCCCGGCGCGGCGGTGGTGGTGTCGCACGACCGCGCCTTCCTCGACGCGACGTGCCCGCAGACGGGCGAGCTGGGGCTCCTGCGCTTTCGCCTCTACCCCGCGGCCTACGCGAAGTACCTCGACCTGCGCGAGGAGACCCTCGCCCGCGAGCGCCGCGAGGTCGAGCTGCAGCGCGCCGAGATCGCGAAGACCGAGGACTTCATCCGCCGCAACCTCGCGGGGCAGGGCACCAACCAGGCGAAATCCCGGCGGCGCATGCTGGAGAAGATGGCGCGGCTCAACCTCCCGGAGGACGTGTGGTCCGACGCGCGGAAGCTCGGGATGCGCTTCGCCCCGCCGCGGCGCTCGGGCGAGATCGTGCTGGAGGCCCAGGGGCTCGGGTCCGTCCGCGGCGGCCGACGTCTCTTCGCGGGAATCGACGTGCTGCTTCGCCGGTTGGACCGTCTAGCCATCGTCGGCCCCAACGGAACGGGCAAGAGCACGCTCCTGAAGCAGCTCGCGGGCATCGCCACCCCGGCGGGCGGCGAGGACGATGGGAGCGTTCGCCGCGGCACCAACCTCGACATGGGCTACTTCGACCAGCACCTCGAATCGCTCGACCCCGACCGGAGCTGCGTCGAGGAGATCCGCGCGGTGCGGCCGGACATGGTGGTCGACGCGGCGCGGGAGTACCTCGCGCGCTTCCGCTTCTACGGCGACGACGGCTTCCGGCGCGTGGGGTCGCTCTCGGGCGGCGAGCAGACGCGCCTCGCCCTCGCGCGCCTGCTCCTGGTGCCGCGCAACTTCCTCCTGCTCGACGAGCCCACCAACCACCTCGACATCCCCGCGTGCGAGATCCTCGAGGAGGCCCTGCGGCACTTCGAAGGCACCCTCGTGGTGGTGTCGCACGACCGCTACTTCCTCGACCGCGTCTCCACCCGCGTGCTCCACCTCGAAGACGGCAAGGCCACCTTCTACCCCGGCGGCTACGCGGACTACCACGCGCGCCGCTCGCTCCACGACGGCGCGGGCGTCGTCGTCGACAAGCGCGAGGTGGGGCCGCAGAAGGCCGTGGCGAAGACGGCACCCGTGGCCGCTCCGCCCGCGGCCGGCAAGGAGTCGCACGAGGAGCGCAAGCGCAAGGCCCGCGAGGTGGAGAAGCGCCAGCGCCGCGTGGCCGAGCTGGAGAAGCTCATCGCCGAGGGGGAGGCGAAGCTGACGAAGCTGCGCGCCGACCTCGCGCAAGACCCGGGCGGCGACTGGGAGCGCGTCGCGAAGATGGCCGACGAGGAGCAGAAGCTCGCGGCCAAGGTCGACGCGTGGACCGATGAATGGATGCGGCTCTCGGAGGCGGCGGATGCGTAGACTGATCGTGGTGTTCGCGATGCTCGTGGCCTGCAAGGGGCGCGCGGCCGCCGGGGGAGAGGGCGGAGCGCCCGCGGTGACGCCCGAGGGGCGCGCGGAGGGGGCGCCGACGGTGCCCTTCGAGGTGCGGGCCGACAGCAACGAGCTGATGTTCTTCTGGTTCGACGAGCACGCGTCGGGTCACATCGTGCAGCGGGCGACGGAGGTGCCGGAGGCGCGGCGCGAGATGGTGCGGGTCGACCCGTCGAACCCCACGCAGCGCCCCGCGGGCTGGGTGTACGTCGCCGACCTGCGCGCGAGCTCGCCGCAGGGGACCTTCCCCGTGCGCGCGGTGCGATCCGACGAGTTCGCCGCACGGCTGCGGCAGATGGCGGGCGTGCAAGAGGCCCCC
>JBILLV010000185.1:0-18316 GCA_044375895.1 Polyangiales bacterium
CGGGGCGGCGAACACCGCTGTACAAAACCCTCCGGGTGCGGTGACGTCGCGCCGTGGATCCGACCCCCTACGTCGTGCGCTCGCCCCTCCGATTCAACAGCCCCTGCAGCGACAAGCGGGCGAGCGATCTCGTCGGCCGACTGTGCCGCGACCAGGCGCGCTTCCTCGACCTGGGCTGCGGGTGGGGCGAGCTGCTCCTCGACCTCGTCGAAGCCTCGGAGCGGGCGACGGGCGTGGGGGTCGAGCGGCGTTCGGTCTACGTGGCGCGGGCGCGTCTGCGGGCCGTCGGGCGCGGGCTCGATGCGCGGGTGTCGTTCATGGAGGGGGACGCGGGGCAGGTCGGCGGGTCGGCGGACGTGGTCGTCGCGGTGGGGGCGAGCGGCGCGCTCGGCGGCGCGGTGTTCGAGAAGCTCCGCGCGCGGATGACGCCGGGCGCGTCGCTGCTCTTCGCCGACGCGGTGTGGACGCGCGAGCCCACGACCGAGCTGCGGGCCGCCTGGGGCGAGCTGCCGAGCGAGGAGCGCTTGGAGACGGAGGCTTCGCAGGCGGGGCTGCGGGCGGTGTACCGCGCGATGTCGACCGAGGCGGAGTGGGACGCGTTCGAGGCCGGGTGGCGCGCGCCCTTTGAGGCGTCGGAGGACGCGGAGGCGCGGGCGTTCGCGGCGGCGCGGAAGGTGGGCTACGAGGACGGGTACCGCGGGGTGATGGGCTTCGGGTGGTGGATCTTCACCGCGGGGTGAGAGGCGACGGTAGCCGTTGCTCGCTCGCAAGGGAGCTCGGCGTCCCCCCAATCCTCCAGCGGCGCGATACACTCGCGGCCCGCCAATGCCCCTCGACCACTCCCGCTTCGACCACGCCGCCGCCGTCATCACCCCCGTCATCGCGCAGGCTGAGCGCGACGGGCGCCACACCGCGGCGTCCGTCGCCGCCCTCGCCGCCACCGGGGTCTTCAAGACCCTCGTCCCCGAGGCCCTCGGCGGCGGCGGCGGGAGCCTCGTCCCCTACGTCTCTGGCATCGAACGGGCCGCCCGCATCGACGGCTCCGCGGGCTGGCTCGCGATGATCGGCGCCACCTCGGGCCTCGTCGCCGCGTACGTCCCCGATGTCCTCGCGCGGGAGGCCTTCGAAGCGCCCGACGCGCTCGCGTGCGGGGTGTTCGCCCCCATGGGGCGCGCCGTGCGCGACGGCGACACGGTGCGCGTGCGCGGCCGCTGGTCGTGGGCGAGCGGGTGCGAGCACGCGCGCTGGCGCATGGTGGGCGTGGTGATGCACGACGGCGCGAAGCCCATCGTCACCGCGACGGGTGCCCCCGACACACGCTGCGTGCTCCTGCGCGCCGACGAGGCGCAGGTGGTGCCCAACTGGGACGTCCCCGGGCTCCGCGCCACCGGGAGCCACGACCTCGTCGTCGAGGACGTCACCGTCCCGGCGGAGCGGTGCTTCTCGCTGCTGGAGCCCGCGCGCGACCCTTCGCCTGCATACCGTGTCTCGGCCTTCGGGGCGCTCGCGCTCGGCGTCGCGGCCGTCACCGTCGGCATCGCGGGCGCCGCCGTCGAGCGCTTCGTCGCCCTCGCCCGCGAGAAGACCCCCAGCGGCGCGCGGCGCACGCTCGCGCACCGGGAGCTCGTTCAGCACGCCGTCGCGGTCGCCGACGCGCGCGCCCGCTCGGCCCGGCTCTACCTCCACGAGGTCGCCCGCGCGGCGGTCGGCGACGACTCGCTCGAGGGGCGCGCGGCGCTGCGGCTCGCGGCCTGCCACGTCACGCGGGAGTCCGTCGCCGCCGTCGACCTCGTGTGCAACGCCGCGGGGGCCGGCTCGTCGCGCACCGGCGAGCCGTTGGAGCGGATGTTTCGCGACGTCCACCTGGCCGCGCAGCACGCGATGGTGGCCGACGCGGTGGCCGTCCTCGCGGGGCGGGTGCGGCTTGGGCTCGACACCGACGCCTCGATGCTGTGAGCGCGTCGGCGCTCGCGCTCTTGCGTGCGCTTGCGACCGCGGATACAAAGGGCCGTCACCGCCGCGCGGGTAGCTCAGCGGCAGAGCGCCTGTCTTACACACAGGTGGTCGCAGGTTCGATCCCTGTCCCGCGCACTTGGAGGAGCGATGCTGGCGAGAAACTATTGTCGTGATCTCGTGGGGCGCTACGCAGCGGGGGCGGGCGTCGGTGCGATGGTGCCGATCCCGGGCACGTCGTTCGCCATCACCGCGGCGGAGCTGAAGCTCGTCGCGGACATCGCGCGGGCCTACGGCGAGGCACTCACCGACGACGAGGCGCTCAAGCTCATCGCCCTCGCCGGCGCCAAGAACGTCGGGGTGAAGGCCGTCGGCGAGGCCGCCGCGTACGTCCCCTTCGTCGGGTGGATCGCGCGCCCCGCCCTCTTCGCCGCCTCGGTGAAGGTGGTGGGCGACGCGGCCATCGGGCACTTCGAAGCGCGCAACCCCAACGCCGAGCGCCGCGCGTGAGGCGCCTCGGAGCCCTGCGGGAATAGGCTCCCCCCGTGTCTGGCGTTCGAGAGGCGACCGTGCTCGCACGCGTGGCGTTCACCTCCCTCGCGCTCATGCTCGCCGCCCTCCCCGGCGTGCGACGCACCGTCACGTCGGCGCCACCCCGCGCCCCCGCATCCATCGTCCGCGGCCCGTCCGCGCTCTCCGTGACGCGCACCCTCACGGGCCTCGTCGAGGGCGTCGACCACGTCGCGCTCGCGGGCGCCGCGGTGCAGGCGATTCTGGTGCATGAGGGGCGCACCTGGCCGATGGGGCGGGCCACCACCGACGCCGCCGGGCGCTTCACGCTCGGCGCAGTCCCCGAGGGGAGCTATTGGGTCGTCGCCACGGCGCCGGGGCGCGCGCGGGCGATTTCGGTGGTGCGCGCGCACGGCCGCGACCCCGACGCCGTGACGCTCACCTGCGCCGACGGGGCGCGCATCGAGGGCGCGGTGATGGCGCGCGCGCAGGACGATCCCCACGCGCTGCAGGGGGCGATCGTGCGGGCGTGGCGCGAGGGGGCTGCGGCGGGCGACGACCTCCCGTGGGTGGCGCGGGCCGATGCGCGGGGGCGATTCGCGCTCGAGGGCCTCGCGCGCGGGTCGTACCGGGTGGAGGTGGCGGAGGCGGGCTACGAGTCGCTCCGGCGCATCGGTGTGCCCGCGCCGACGGGGTCGCTGACGTTGACGGTGCGGGCGCTCGCGGCCCTCGAAGGCATCGTGCGGACGGTGCACGGCGACGGTGCGCGCGGCGCGACGGTGCTGCTCGCGGGCTCGGGGGTGTGGCCGCCGCGGACGGTGCCCGTGCTCGACGACGGGAGGTTCCTCATCCAGGCGCTGCCGTCGGGGGTGTACGAGCTGCGCGCGAGCCGCGACGACGACGTGGCCGAGCCCGTCGCCCCGCTGGTGCTCGAACCTGGCGACCACCGCGACGTCACCCTCTCGCTCGGCGCGGGCACCTCGCTCGTCGCCACCGTGGTCGACGCCGAGACGCAGCGCCCCCTCGCCAACGCGCGGGTCGTCGTCGCCGAAGACGCCATCTCCGTTGCGCCGCGCGCGCTGCTTTCCGACGCGAGCGGGCGCATCCGCGTGCCCGGCCTCTTGCGTCGCCCGCATCAGGTGTCGCTCCGCGCGACGGGCTACGCGCCGCGGACGGGCGTGGCGGTGAACCCCCAGGACGGCCCCATCACCCTCGCGCTCGACCGCGCGGCGGCGGTGATCGGGCGCGTGGTGGACAGCCGCGGCCACCCCGTCGCCAACACGCAGGTGGAGCTCACCGTGCGCGACCAGGACGGCGCCGTGTCGTGGATGTCGGGCGCCACCGTGGCCTTCCGCGAGGCCCTCTTCGGCGCGCAGGTGCGGGGGCCACGTCCGCTCATCCCCGCGGGCGAGCTCGGGGTGATGCCGGGGCGCGTGCCGTTGATCCCCGTGGTGCCGGTGCCCGCAGGCATCCAGGCCGATCGGGTGGCGCCAGGCTTCGTGACGGGCGCCGACGGGACTTTCCGCATCGAGGAGGTTCCGCCGGGCGTCGTGGTGGTGAGCGCGAACCACCCGGCCTACGTGCGGGCGGAGAGCGAGGGGACGCTCGTCCGCGCGGGGCAGCAGGCCGAGCTCACGGTGACGCTCCACCGCGGCGGCGCGATCGACGGCCGCGTGGTGACCGAGCGCGGCTTCCCGATGCGCGGCGCCCAGGTGGAGGTGCGCAGCCTGCAAGACCCGATTCCGCGGCGGGTGTTCACGTTGGGCGACGGGACGTTCCGCGTGCCGGCGGTGCGCGGGCACGTGGTGCTGGTGGCGCTGCTGGGCGCGCGCGTCGCGGCCCGCGCCGAGCTCGACGTGGGCGACGACGCGACCGTCCCGGTGACCCTCACGGTGCCCGGCGCGCTGCGACGCATCGAGGGCCGCGTGGTCGACGCGCGGGGCTTTCCGGTGGGGAGCGCGGCGGTGTCGATCACCTCGCTCGACCGGGCGGCCCTCGGCTCGGCCACGACGATCACCCACGCCGACGGGACCTTCGACACGGTGATGGGCGGCAGCCGCGCGGTTCATTTTGAAGTGCGCCACCCGGACTTCGCGCCGCGCGCGCTGCGGGTGGAGGACCCCACGAGGCCGGTGCGCATCGAGCTCGGCGCGGGCGGCGCGATCGAGCTGGAGCTGCGCAGCGACGGGTGCCTCACCGGCGCGGCCCACGTCGAGGTGCGGACCTCGTGCGGCCCCGTCCGCCTGACCGCTGCCGAAGGGGAGACGCTGCGCGCCGAGCGGCTGTGCGCGGGGCGAGCGACGGTGGTGGTCGAGGCGCCCGGGTGCGTCCGCGCGGAGGTGGTGGCGACCGTCCCCGCGGGTGGGGTGGTGCGCCCCGAGCGGCTGGAGCTGCGCGCGGGCGGCGCCGCCGAGGGCGACGTCATTGACGCGCGCGGAGACGCGGTGGCGGGCGCCGTGGTGGCGCGCGCCGACGCGCCGACCGAGGCCGTGACGGGCGCCGCGCGCTCGGGGCGCCGCGGGGAGTTTGCGCTCACGAGCCTGCCCGAAGGGGACGTCGCGGTGGTGGCATGGCACCCGACGCTGGGCCGCTCGCTGCCGACGACGGTGCGCGTGATTCGGGGCACCGTGGCGCGCGGCGTGCGCGTCCGCTTCGAACGCGACCTCGCGGGCGCGACGCGGGCCGTCGCCGTGCGGGCGGTGGCCTTCCGCGACGTCGCCGGGGCCGTGGAGGTGCAGGCGGTGGGCGGCGGGACGGCGGCCGATCGTGCGGGGCTGCGACCGGGCGACCGGGTGGTCACGATCGGCGCGGAGCCCGTGGCGAATGCGGCGGAGGCCGAGCGGCGGATCGAGGGCGCGGTCGGTGACGACGTCGTGCTCGAAGTCGATCGCGACGGCGCGCGTCGTACGGTGCGCTATGCGCGTGAGGTGTCGCGGTAGCGGCGCACTCGTCGTTTGCCATCAGGGCGGGAATGTGCGACTCGGTGAAGCGCGACCGCATGAGCGACGAACGACGGCAGAAGCTCCAGGAGCGCATCACGTGGCTGGCCGCCTCGAAGGACGGCCTGGAGCGCAACTTCCGCCGGAGCCCTCGCTTCGCGGTGCTGCTGCTGCTCGTCGCGCCCGCGTGGTACTTCGGCGGGGGCCTCGCGGCGTTCTACATCGCCTTCATGACGGGCGTGTTCGTGGGCGTGTGGGTCTATGTGGCGTGGAGCCATCTGCACGAGAATGAGGGCGAGCTCAAGTCCGTGCGGGGCGAGCTGCGACGCCTCGACGCGGCCGCTTCGAAACAACCCGACGGTTGATCGGCGTAGAGGCATCGCCCATGATGGCGGCACCCTGAAGGGAGCGATGCTCAATGACCGTTAGTCCGCACACGCCCGTGACCCCGGAGGCGCCCGCCGCGCACGGTGACTCGCTGAGGGCCACGCTCCAACGCCTGCGCGAAGGACACCGCGCGCGGGGCATGGTGTCGGCCGAGACGCGCGTCGCGTGGCTCGACAAGCTGGAGCGCGCGCTGCTTCGCCGCAAGGAGGACATCGCGCGGGCCATCGGGCAGGACTTCGGCTGCCGCTCGCGGATCGAGAGCCTGGTGTCCGAGCTGGTGGTGCCGATCGAGGGGCTCCGTCACACCCGGGCGCACCTGAAGGAGTGGATGGCGCCGCGGAAGGCGGAGGTGAGCTGGCTCTTCCAGCCGGGCCGCGCGGAGGTGGTCCCGCAGCCCCTCGGCGTCATCGGCATCATCTCGCCGTGGAACTACCCCATCCACCTCGCGGTGGGGCCGCTGGCGGGCGCCCTCGCGGCGGGCAACGGGGCCTTCCTCAAGCCCTCCGAGCTCACCCCCGCGACGACCGAGATCCTGCGGCAGATCATCACCGACACCTTCGAGCCCGACCACGTGGCCATCGCGCTCGGCGGCGCAGACGTGGGCGAGGCCTTCGCGGGGCTCCCCTTCGATCACCTGGTGTTCACCGGGTCGACGCGGGTCGGGCGCTCGGTGATGCGCGCCGCCGCGGAGAACCTCGTCCCCGTGACGCTGGAGCTCGGCGGCAAGTCGCCCGTGATGGTGAGCCGCGACGCGCCCGTCGCGACGGCCGCGACGCGCATCATGTCGGGCAAGCTCTTCAACGCGGGGCAGACGTGCATCGCGCCGGACTACGCGCTCGTGCCGGCGGAGAGGCGCGACGCCTTCGTGGAGGCGTGCCAGCGCGCGGCGGCGGGGCTCTATCCGACGGTGATGGCCAACGGCGACTACACCAGCATCGTCAACGAGCGCCACCTCGCGCGGCTCCAGTCGTACGTCGACGACGCGCGCGCGAAGGGGGCGCGGGTGATCGAGGTCAACCCCGCGGGCGAGGCGCGCGACGCGGCGTCACGCAAGCTCTTCCCGACGCTGGTGCTCGACCCCACCGACGACATGACCGTGATGCAGGACGAGATCTTCGGCCCGATCCTCCCGGTGCGCACCTACCAGACGCTCGAAGAGGCGATCGCGTACATCAACGACCACCCGCGCCCCCTCGCGCTCTACTACTTCGGGGCCGACAAGGTCGAGACGCAGCGCGTGCTCCAGGAGACGGTGTCGGGCGGCGTGACGGTGAACGACGTCATGCTCCACATCGCCCAGCACGACATGCCCTTCGGCGGCGTGGGGGCGAGCGGGATGGGGGCCTACCACGGTCAGGTGGGCTTCGACGCGATGAGCAAGCTCAAGCCCATCTTCCACCAGGCTTCGGTCAACGGGACGGGGATGCTTCGCCCGCCCTTCGGTCGGATGATGGAGGTGGTGTTGAAGCTCCTGCTCAACGACTGAAGCCGCTGGCGGCGAGGTCGAAGACGGACATCGCGTGCAGGGTCGTGGCCCCGTCAAACTGCCAGGCGAGCGGGTCGGCGACGCTCGGCTCGATCACCGTGGCGACGGTGATCCCGCGCGTGGTGGTGTCGTCGAAGAAGGGGTCGCCCACGCGGTAGACGTGGGCGCCGCCGTGGAGAAAGTGGACGACGCGCGAGGCCTCGCTGCCCCAGGCCACGCGGGAGCGCCGCATCACCTGCTTGTCCGCGGCGAAGGGGGGGATGAAGCCCGAGAACGTGAGGTCGCGGGTGCCGGTCTCGACGACGAGCGTGCGCGGGGCCACGAGCGCGAGGAGGTCGGAGGCGTCGACGTACTCGGTGACGTCGCCCTGCTGCCAGCGCCAGCACGCGTGGTTGCCGTGGAGGTTCATGACGTTGAGGTCGGGGGAGTAGCCCGCGGCGATGACGGTGGAGACGCGCTCGTCGAGCGCGCCGACCATCGTCGCGACCTCCGCCCCCATCGAGAGCCCGGTGACCGCGATGCGCGAGCGATCGATGGTGGGGAGGGAGAGGGCGTGATCGATCGCGCGCGAGACGTCCCACGCGCGCTCGCCGTCTTCTTCCCAGTCCGGCGAGAGCGCCCCGTGGCGGATGGCGGGGTGCGCGCGGTTGCCCACCGTCGGTCCGTCGCCGTCGGGGACGTCGGTGTAGAGGCCGGCGCGGTCAGCGACGGGGCGGTGAGAAATGTCGATGGCGACGACGACGAAGCCGAGGCGGGCGTAGGCGTCGCCGTAGCCGAAGAGGGGCGCGTTGGGGTCCATCACGGCGAAGGCGCTGCCGCCGTGGCCGTTGAGGGCGACGCAGAGGGGGTAGCCGCGGGCGGGCGGCGCGGCGGTGGGGCGCGCGATCCAGGCGGTGGCGACGCGCCTGGCATCGGGGCCGCCGCGCGGGTCGGCGAGGGTGTGTTCGAAGCGCACCTGACTGAGGGTGTAGGCTTGCGGGAGCGCGCCGGGCGCCTCGGCGACGAGCGGGCGGATGGGGGTGAGGCCCTCGGAGACCACGGTCACGCGGGTGGCGGAGGGGCGCGGGGCCCCGTTCATCATGAGGCGGGTGAGGGAGCGTCGCGTCCGGTCGCCCCAGGCGCGCACCTCGTCGCGTGAGCGCGCGGTGAAGCCGTGCGAGAGCACCTCCGCGCGGGTCGCGGTCCAGGTGAGGGGGATGAGCGACCCTTCGAGGGACGCGTCGCCGCGCGCGCGTCGGCCGTCGACGGCGCCGCGGAAGACGAGCGGGCCGCCGGGGTAGTCGACGGTGAAGCCGATCGCGGCGCCGTCCCAGAACACCTCCCGCGCCGGGCGTTCGGGCTCCTCACCGCCGGCGCCGCGCGCGTCGCTCCCGTAGACCTTGAAGGTGGCGATCGGCGCGGCGTTGGCGACGTCGGCGCGGTCGATGCGAACGCGCGCGCGCCGCCCGTCGCTCACGCGGAGGTCGAACACGCGAGGGTAGGGCGTGGCGTCGACGCGGGTCGCGTTCCACCCCGTGAACTGCGCGGCGTAGGCGTCCGTGCGTGGGGCCTGATCGGCGTCGCCGCGCGCCACGCGCCCGCGGACGACCGAGCCCGCCACGACGCCGTCAAACCACTGGTACCCCGTCGCGGCGAGCACATGAAACTGGAGCCTCCCCGTCGCCTCGTCCCAACGTAGGCCTTCCACCGGCCGCTCGTCGTCGCTCCCCTCGACGCTGAGCGTGCCGTCGGCGGCGCGTAGCGTGAGGGTGAGGCGCGCCCCGTCGACCGCGAGGTGCCACGCCCCCTCGTACGTGGCCTGCACGCGCACGCGGGCGGCGCGTGGCGCGGCTGGCGTTCCGACCGGTCCGACGGCTTCACTGCCAACCCCACACGCGGCGAGCGTGGCTGCAAGCGCGGCGAGTGCGATGCGACGAGCAAGGTTCTTCATGGCGCGGTCCTTCCGCGGCGCGATGCGCGCGCCGCCCACCTGTATATTCGGCGCCAACGCGCAAGAGCTACAGCGCGGGGCGCGCACCACGGCGCGGCTTCCGCACGCCACACCGACACCCCCTACACCTGCGCCGTAGTGAAACGCGGCCGGGGAGTCGCGGCGGCGCAGCCACCGCAGTAGCATCGCGCCCATGAACTTCCGCGCGCTCTTTCTTGCTCCGCCGCTCCTGCTCGCGGCCTGCGACGGTGCGGGTCCGAGTACGGATGCGTCGTCCCGGTCGCAGGACGCAGCCTCCGATGTCGCGCCCGAGGGCGACGATGTGCGTTCCGTCGACGCAACCTCGGACGTGTCACCGCCGGACACCGACCGGGCCACGCGGTGCCCCTCCCCGCCGACCGATCCGCTCTCGCGCGGCGACTGTGAGCTCCGCGACGCGCTCGTCGAGGGGCGCCTCTCGGCGCGGGTGAGCGTGCGCGCGATCGACGATCCGCGCGCCGCCGCGCTGGCCGCGCGCGCGCCGGAGGCCCTCGCGGCCGCGGCCGAGTCGTGGGCGGTGCTGCGCGACGCGGGCGAGCTCGTGGTGGTGGGGCGCGATCGGGTGGGCGCGATGTACGGCGCCTTCGAACTCGCCGAGCGCATCCGCCTCGACGGCGCGGCGGCCATCGACCGCGCGGACACGATGCGCGGCGCCCCCGCGGTGCGCTTCCGCGCGGCCAACCTCTTCCTCACGCTGCCGGAGCCGGGCGACGCGCGCTGGTGGTTTCGCGACGACGGCTTCTGGGACGAGTACCTCGACCTGCTGATGCGCGCCCGCATCAACACCCTCGACATGCACGGCATGTACGACATGCACAGCACCATCTTCCCCAACGCGCTGCTCTACTTCGCCACGAGCGCGACGCACCCCGCGGTCGGCGTGGCGGCGAGCGAGCGGGCGCGCAACCTCGACGTGCTCCGGCGCGTCGTCGCCAAGGCCGCCTCGCGGGGCATCCGCGTCGCCCTGATGACCTACCGCTCGGACACCCACCCCCTCGGCCTCGCGGAGCCCCAGGCGCTCACGCGCGACGACGACCTCCGCACGTACACCCGCGAGGCCGCGGAGGCGCTCGCGCGCGCCGTGCCCGGGCTGTGGGCGCTGGGCTTTCGCATCGGCGAGAGCGAGCGCCCCGCGGCCTGGTACGCCGACACCTTCATCCGGGGCGTGCACGACGCGGCGACGGGCGTGCGGGTGTACCTGCGCACCTGGCTCGCGCCGCGCGAGGACGTGCTCGCGCTGCGGGCCGCCGCGGGGGAGGGCTTCGTCGCCGAGGCGAAGTACAACGGCGAGCAGCTCGGCGCGCCGTACCCCATCGCGGGCGGCGCGTGGTCGGGGCCGTGGGCGCAGTACACCCACGAGTCGTACCTCGACGCGACGCCTGACTTCGATTTTGTCTTCCAGGTGCGGGCCGGCGGGACGCACCGCATCTTCCGCCACGCCACCTACGCCCTCACGCAGCGCGCCGTGGTCACCACGACGCTCGGCGGCGCGGCGGGCTTCTCCTTCGAGCCGACGCACGCGTTCTACCCGCAGCGGTCGTTCTTCCACGTCTCGTCGGGCGACGACTTCTCGTCCTGGACCTTCCGCCGCGACGAGCTCACCTACCAGCTCTGGGGGCGCCTCTCGTACGACCCCACGACGCCCGAGCGGGTGTTTCGCGCGACGCTCGCGCGGCGCCTCGGCAACGACGCGCTGTGGGAGCCGATGCAGGCCGCCAGCTCCATCATCCCGTGGGTGGCGCAGGGGATGAGCTGCGGCCCCGACCACCGCGACCACGCCCCCGAGCTGGAGTGGAACGGCGACGTCGCCTACCTCGCCACCCCGCCCAACCAGGCCGCCCCCGCCCCCCGCGCCTGCACGTGGCGCCACGGCCCCCTCGACTCCTTCGCCGTCGCGGGCCCGTGGGAGGCCGCGCGCGACCTCCTCGCCGACACCCCCACCACCCGGCTCAGCCCGCGCGACGTCGCCCTCACGCTGCTCGACGCGGCGGCGCGCGCGCGGCGGGCGAGCGCGGTCGCCATCGACCCGCGGCGCAGTGAGGCCCGGAGCGTCCAGCGGGAGTGCGTCGCCCTCGCCGACCTCGCCGAGTACCACGCCCACAAGCTGCGCGCCGCGACCGCGCTCGCGGTGTACCGAGGGAGCCTCGCCGAGCCGTGGCTCGCCTACGCCCGCCGCGAATCGGCGGCGGCGGTGACCGCGTGGCGGGCGCTGGTCGGGCACACGTCGTACATCGCCGAGTTCACCGACAACCTGCGGATGGTCTATCTGGGCATTCCCCGCTTCCACTGGCGCCGCGAGCAGGCGTGGGTCGACGCCGACGCCGCCGCGCTCGACGCCGCCGCGCTCGACGCGCGGACGCGCCCCCCGACCTTCACGGGCGAGCTGCCCGCGCCGGAGGTGTGGGAGGCCGCGACCCGCCAGGCGCTTCCGACCCTCGTCGAGCCCGCGGCGTCATGGCACCAGAGCCTCCCCGACGACCGTCGCGTGCGCTTCGTCTTCTCTGCAGAGCTGCCGACGGGGGCCGCCGTGCGGGTGCTGTGGAAGCCCATCAACGCGCGCGAAGACTGGCGCTCGCTGCCCGCGACCGTCGCGGGAGCAGGGCGCTACGAGGCCACGCTCCCGGGGGATGCCGCCCGTGTGCTGGTGGCCCTGGAGGTGACCGGGCCGACAGGCATCGCGCGGCGCCTCCCCGACCCCCGCGCGCAGACGCCGTACTGGGTCTACGCCACCCGCTGATCCCCCGCGCTCGGGGTTCGCCCTCCCCCTTCGGTTGGTGGTAGGAAAGTCGTCATGCACCTCCTGCTGGCGCTCTTCCTTCTCCTCTGTGCGTGCACACGCGGGGCGCTCCCTGACATCCCGGACTCGGGCTTCAAGGACGACACCAACGAGATCGACCTCGGCACCGCCCCCCGCTGCGGCGCCGTGCGCAACCCCTGCTGCGGCGGCCGCGCGTGCAACCGCACGCTGGAGTGCGAGCAGGGCGTCTGCTGCGGCGCGGCGGGCGCCACCTGCGAGAGCCAGCTCGAGTGCTGCTCCAACTTCGGGTGCAACGAGGGCCGCTGCTGCATCGACGTGGGCGGCGTGTGCGAGTCGGCCAGCGAGTGCTGCAACAACGCGGTGTGCCGCGACGGCGTGTGCGAGCGCGCGGACGAGTGCGGCGCCGCCACGCAGCGCTGCTGCGCGGGCGACACCTGCCTCGCCGGCAACGCCTGCGTCTCCGGGATGTGCCGGGCCTGCGGGACGATCGACACCGCGTGCTGCCCGGGCTCGATCTGCAACGAGGGGCTCACGTGCAACAGCGGCATCTGCCGCCGCCCCGTCGCGTGCGGGGCCGTCGGTCAGCCCTGCTGCAACGGCACCGCCTGCGAGCGCGGCGGCGAGTGCTCGGCTGGGATGTGCCGCACCTCCACCACCTGCGGCGCGATGGGTCAGGGGTGCTGCGCGGGCAACGTGTGCGCGGGGGCGCTGCTCTGTCAGGCCGGTCGCTGCGTGGCGGCGCAGACCGCGTGCGGCGGGACGGGGCAGGCGTGCTGCGCCAACAGCACGTGCTCGGGGAGCCTGAGCTGCAACGCCGGCACCTGCGCGAGCTGCCGCGCCCCGGGCACCACCTGCGCGCGCGCCGCGGACTGCTGCAGCGCCTTCGACTGCCGCCCGACGCCGGTCGCGCTTCGTTGCTGCCACCCGCAGGGGACGAGCTGCGCGACGAGCCTCGAGTGCTGCGGTCAGATGCTCTGCGAGGGCGGGCGCTGCGCGTGCCAGGCCGAGGGCGAGGTCTGCGCCGAGTCGCCCGACTGCTGCGCGGGCACCACCTGCGTCATGGGAACGTGCCGCCGCCCGGTGACCTGCCGCCCCCTCGGCGACGCGACCTGCACGACCAACACCGACTGCTGCAACAACCTGCTCTGCGCGCCCGTCGGCGCCGCCGGGCGACGCTGCTGCGCCTCCGCGGGGACGCAGTGCGCGCTCCCGCCGGCGGGTGACGCGGGCGTGAGCGACGCGGGCGTCGGGGCCAACCCCTGCTGCGGCACGATGGCCTGCGCGGCTTCGGGGACGGCGCCCGGCGCGTACTGCCTGTGCCGCGTCTCCAACGAGACCTGCGCGTCGAGCAACGACTGCTGCCCCGGGCTCACCTGCACCACCGGCCGCTGCGTCAACGCGACGACGGCGTGCTTCGGGCCGGGCGACACCCGCGCGTGCTCCGACGAGCGGCAGTGCTGCACGGGCCTGCGGTGCTCGATCCTGCGGCGCACGCTGCGGTGTTGCACAGGCGCCGGGAGCACGTGCCGGACGTCGGCCGAGTGCTGCGGGCAGATGCTCTGCGCGGGCGGCCGCTGCGCCTGCCAGCGCGAGACCCAGGCGTGCGACCAGAACAGCGACTGCTGCTCGGGGCTCTGCGTGACGGGCCGCTGCGTCGCGATGTGAGCCCCACGCGGACGGTTGGAGTTCTCGCGGCGCATCGGGTAGCGTGCGGGCCACCATGACCTTTCAGCCGCCGCCACCCCCGCCGCCTCGCCCGCCGATGTCCACCGGGGCGAAGGTCGCGCTCGTGATCCTCGGCTTGATCCTCCTGGCCGTCGTGGTCTGCGTCGGCGGGGTCGTCGCGGGGGGCTTCTGGCTCAAGAAGCAGGTGCCGGGCCTCGTCGAAGAGGCCCGTGCCACCGAGCGCGAGGCCCGCGCCTTCGCCCTCGCCCACGCGCAGACCGACTGTGTCCCCGAGGCTCTGCGGCGCGTCGCGCCGTGCGGCGAGATGGACATCCGCTGCCTCGCGCGCACCAACGCCTTCCTCCACGCCTGCCTGCGCGCGACGGCGCCCGCGCCCGCGCTCTGCGCCAACGTCCCGCCCGCCACCGAGGTGATGCTCTCGGTGCGGTGGCGCGCCGACCTCTGCGCGGCGCAGGGGCGCCCCAACGACCAGCGCTGCCACAACCTCATGTCCGCGGTGCAGAACTACTGCGCCTTCCCGCGGCCCCTCCCGCCGGAGGGCGCCAGCGCCGCGCCCGACGCGCGCTGATCGGCCTACGCCTTCAGGCTCACGGTGTGCGTGATGGTCGCGCTCTTCACGAGCATGTGAGCCACCGAGCAGTACTTCTCCATCGAGAGCTTCACCGCCCGCTCCAGCTTCGCGAGGCTCACCGGGCCGCTCGCCTCGAAGTGGAGCGCGATCTCGGTGTACACCGCGGGGACGGCGTCGGCGCGCAGGCCGCGGACGGTGACATCGAGGTCGGCGAGGGGCTCCTTCTGCTGCTTCTCCAGGATGTGGATCACGTCGAGCGCCGAGCAGCCCGCGAGCGACAGGAGGAGCATCTCCATCGGTCGGATCCCTTCGCCCTGGCCGCCGAGGTCGGGGGGGCCGTCGATGAGGCACTTCTGCCCGCTGCTGTTGGTCCCTTCGAAGAGCGCGCCGCGCACCCGCGACAGCTTCACCTCCATCGTCTTGCCGCTCACTTCGATGCCTCCGGGGTCGCGAACAGGTTGGACGACAGGTACCGGTCGCCGCGGTCGCACAGGATCACCACCACCACGCCCTGGTCGATCGACGCGCACACCTCCAGCGCGGCCACCGTGGCCCCCGCGGCGCTCACGCCGACGAAGGCGCCGCAGCGCTTCGCGAGGGCGCGGGCCATGGTCTCCGAGTCCTCCTGGCCCACGTCGATGAGGCGGTCGACGCGGTCGCGCTCGTAGATCTTCGGGAGGTACGCCTCGGGCCAGCGCCGGATGCCCGGGATCTTCGCGCCGTCGCGGGGCTGCACGCCGACGATCTGCACGCCCGTCCCCCGCTCGCGGAGGTAGCGCGAGCAGCCCATGATCGTCCCCGTGGTGCCCATCGAGGAGACGAAGTGGGTGACCTTGCCGTCGGTGTCGCGCCAGATCTCGGGCCCCGTGCTCTCGTAGTGGGCGAGCCAGTTGTCGGGGTTGGAAAACTGATCGAGCATCACGTACCCGCCGCCCGCCACCTTCGCCCGCGCGTAGTCGATCGCCGCCTCCATGCTCCCCTCGGCGGGCGTGAGGATCACCTTCGCGCCGAAGGCCTCCATCGTCTGGACGCGCTCGGCGGTGGAGTTGGAGGGCATCACGAGCTCGATCTCGATGCCGTAGGCGCCCGCGATCATCGCGAGGGCGATGCCCGTGTTGCCGCTGGTGGGCTCGATGAGCCGGGTGCCGGGCGGGAGCTCGCCGCGCGCGACGGCGTTGCGGATCATCCACTTGGCGGGGCGATCTTTGACGCTGCCGCCGGGGTTGTGCCCTTCGAGCTTGCCGAAGAGCTGCACGCCGGGCTTGCCGACGAGCACGGAGAGGTCGACGAGGGGGGTGTTTCCGATGAGGTCTGCGATGTTCACGGGTGGGGCCGGGACTCTATCACCCGAGCTCGCGCTCCCAGAAGCCCACGTCGTGCCACGCGCCAAACTTGTGGCCCACCGCGTGGAAGACCCCCACCTTGCGGAACCCGACCGCCTCGTGGAGCCGCACCGAGGCCTCGTTGGGCAGCGTGACGCCCGCCACCACGGCGTGGAAGCCCAGCGCCCGCAGACGTTCGAAGAGCGCCGCGTAGAGGGCCTTGCCGACACCCTTCCCGCGCAGCCCGTCGGCGACGTAGAGGCCCGTCTCCGCGGTGCGGGCGTAGGCGTCGCGCTCGCGCCAGACGCCCGCCTTGGCGTAACCCGCGAAGCCCCCGTCGACCTCGGCGGCGAGCCACGGGTAGCGCACCCGGCCCTTCTCCCACACCGCGGCGAAGGCGTCGTCGGTGGCGGGGGTCGAGCCGAAGTGCGTGGTCGTGTGCTCGATGAAATGGTTGGTGAGCGCGTTGGCGGGGGCGACGTCGCCCGCTGCGAAGTCGCGGACGAGGACGTTCACTGCTGGGCGAAGCCGCGCTGGGGGAGGGGGAAGCGCCAGAGCATGTCGTTGACGGCGACGCCGCCGCGGTTGACGCGGACGTTCTGCCAGGTGTCGACGCCGGCGCCGTCCTCGGTCTGCATGCTGGCGCGGTTCTGGGCGTACTGGTCGATGAGGTACTGGGCGAGCTCGCCGGCGCGCATGCTGCTGTCGCGGTTGCGGTCGGCCTCGGTGACGCCGCGGCGGAGGAAGTACGAGAGGTAGCCGCCCGCCTGGTAGCGCTGCGCCACCTGGGAGAGCACATCCTCCTCCGAGCTGTACATCCCGAAGCGGTTGGGCGCGGAATTGAACGCCCGTTCGAAGCCCCCCGAGTAACACGAGTCGAGGGCGAGCATGTTCACGTCGGCCCGCAGGCCGTCGAACATCGTCGCCATCTCGTGGGCGTTGATCTCCCCGTCGCGGAGCACGATGGTCTCGACGTAGCCGTCGGGGTCGGCGCGCCGGTCGGGCGACGCGTGCCGGTTGCCGTGGCCCGAGTGGAAGAACATGAACACGTCGTTGGGGCCGACGCGCGCGGCCATCTGCTGGAAGGCCTGGCGCACCGCCCCCGTCGTCGCCTCGCCGTCGGTGAGCACGATGAACTGCTGCGCCCCCGCGAGGTGCGCGTCCATGTACGCGCGGGCGAGCTGGCGGGCGTCGTCGGCGCAGCCGTAGAGGTTGTTGCTGCCGCCGTAGTCGGTGATGCCGACGAAGATGCCGTACATGTTGCCGCCCCCCTGGCGCCCCGCGACGTTGCCCGTCGGCGTGCCCCCAGGACCCACCACGGGGGCCTGCGACGAGCGCACCGTGAGGGCGAAGGGCCCCGTGGCTCCCTGGCGGTACGACGACACCTCGACGCGGTACACGCCCGTCGCGGGGATGGTCACCTGCACCGTGCTGTTGGTGTCGGCCTGCGTGGTGTCGTCGTTGAACCACCGCTGCCCCGTCGGCGAGATGATCGCGAGCGTGGTGTCGAAGGCCGTCGACTCCAGGCGCACCGTGATCATGTCGCCCTGGCGCCCTTCGAGGCGGTACGCGCGCACGTAGCGCCCGCCCGACGACGGATCGCCCGGCGAGAGGTACTCGTTGACGGGCGCGCTCGTGGTGAGCGTGCCGCCCGAGCCGGTCTGCGCGTCGGGGCCGGGCGTCTGGCCGCCCGTGACGACCATGCCCTGGCCGGGCTCGCCCGCCGTCACGCTGAGCGTGTACTGGCCCGTGCTGCCGGGCGCGTAGGAGGTGACGACGAAGCGGTAGCGGCCGTCGATGGGGGCGGTGAAATCGAGGCGCGAGTTGGTGTCGTTGGGGGCGATGTCGTCGTTCTCCATCGCCTCGCCCGCGGGGGGCTGGACGCGGAGCATGGTGTCGAACGCGGGGCTCTGGAGCGACGCGATGACCCGCTGCCCGCGGCGGAGCGCGAGGACGTGCTCACGCTGGAAGCGCCCCTCGCCGTCGCGCGTCCCGTCGGGGCCGAGCGTGCCGGTGAGCGTGCGGGCGGGGTTGTTCGCGGGGGCGATGGCGGGCGGGGGTTGCGCGACGCCGGGCGGCGGCTGCGCGACGCCGGGCTGCTGACCGGGTGCGGGGATGGGCACCATCCCGGGTTGACCAGGGAGCGGCTGGAGGGCGGGGATGCCGGGCTGCTGCGCCGGGTAGCCGGGCTGCATGCCGGGCGCGGGCATCGGCTGCATGCCGCCGGGGACGGGCTGCATGCCGGGCTGTCCGGGGAGCGGCTGGAGCGAGGGGTAGGGCTGCTGGCCAGGGCCGGGGATGGGCACCATGCCGGGCTGCATCGGGACGGGCTGCATGCCGGGCGCGGGCGGGTTGATGGGGATCATCACGCCCGCGGGGTAGGGGTTCTGCGGCTGGCCGTTGGGGTACCACTCGGGGCGCACCTGGTTGCGCGCGTCGTCGTCGCCGGGCTTCGAAGGGGGAGGCTTCGCGCGGCCCTCGACGACGCCGTAGCGAACCGCCTGGTTGGGGTTGGCGCCGTTGGCGAGCGCGTTGGGGCCGGCGGGGGTGGGGTTGTTGGTGCGAGCGCGCGACCCGCTGTCACGACGACAGCCAGCGGAGAGCGCGAGGAGGATGCCGAGCGCGATGCGGGTGGGGCGGTGGTTCATGGGTGCGGCGCATCGTACGCGAGCGGGCAAGGGGAGTTCTACGAGAGAGGAGATACGGTGGGTGTCCGGGGGCGCGACGGGGTGGGG
>JBILLV010000519.1:0-4688 GCA_044375895.1 Polyangiales bacterium
GCCCGCGGGTGTAAGCTCCCGTCACTTCTCTCCGACGCTCCGGCGAGGAGCGGCGAGGATTCACACCCGCGGGCTTACGCCCGGCGGTCCTCCGCCAGCGCGCCGCAGCCGTACCGTCGCTCCCCGCGGGCGGCGAGCGACGGGGCGGCGGGCGACGGAGCGACGGAGCGGCGAGGCGGCGGGGCGACGGAGCGGCGGGGCGGCGCGGCGGGCGTCAGGCGTTGGGCGCAGGCGGGGGCTGCGAGGGCGTGCGCTTCTCCGCGTCGGGCGTCGCGCGCTTCGTCGGCGCGGCGGCGAACTCCGCCACCATCGCGTGGAGCGGCGCGAGGAGCCACGCCGCCAGGGCCTCGCTGCCGGGCACGTCCGGGTCGGCGCTGGCCTCGACGCGGGTGGCGTAGCCGCGGAGCGCGTCCTTCGCGGCCATGAAGGCCGAGCGCACGTCGGCGGTCGGCGCGGACGCGTCGGCCTGCGCGCGGGTGAAGCCATAGGCGCGACCGAATGCCTCGTGCGTCGCGACGAGGGCGTCGTAGAGGCGCGCGCCGCCGAGGCCATTCACCACGTCGCGGCTCGCGGGCTCGGCGAGGATCGCCATGCGGCCCTGCATCGCCACCCACTGCTTGCGGGGGCGCCAGGTGATGAAGCGCATCGCGTCCTCCGCGGGGAAGACGCGCGCGTAGAGGGCCGCGGCGTCGGCCCCCGTCGGAGACTTGCCGTCGTCCGGGTGCTGCGACCACCCGCCGAGCCAACGCTCGAAGGTGCGCCACCCGGCGTCGGAGGCCGCGTTGGCCGCGTCGGGCTCCTCCGTGGGCGCCGCCGCAGGCGCCATGGCGAGGCGGAGCGCGGTGGCCTGCGCGAGGGTGTCGTGGGACGCGGCGAAGCGCTTCCACGAGGCGGAGACGGCGGCGGGGACGGTGACGTGGACAGGGGCGCCCTCGACGGCGTTCTTCTTCGGCGCGGTGACGGCGAGGAAGCGGGCCGCGAGCTGCTCCCCGACACCCACCGCGTCGGAGGCCTCCATGCGAGACGGGAGCTGGAACACAACGAGCGAATCCACCATGACGAGCTCATCTCTTTCCCGCGGCGCCGATCCGCACGACCACGCCGCGTGAGCCCCACCGTACGGACGAGCCACGCGCGGCACCATCCGGCGCGGGTGTTCTCTGTGCGGCGATCGGTCAAGGGCCGACCGCGCCGTGCCCGCACCGATGCCCGATGTCACTTGGAAGTGGGTTTCGGGACCCTCCGCCGCTTCGAGCCTCACCTCCCGGTAGGTTTTCAAGCCCCTCCCGCCGCAAAAGTCACCTCCTGGTGACCTTCCAGGCCCCGCCGAGCCTCGAAAGCTACCGGGAAGTAACTTCCTGTCGCATTTTCGGGGGTTTCGAGCGATCCGCGACGACTTCGTCGCCCGCGCTGTCAGCGCGACGCGTTGAACCAGCCGAGCACCTCGCTGTAGAGGACGCTCGGCGCCTCGTCGGCGCGCACCTTCTCCGCGAGCGCGTAGAGCTGTGGGGGATCCAGGCCATCGCCCCGGAGCGTGCCCGCAGCGGGGCAAATCCTTCCCACGGGTGGTCACCGCGCGGTGCTACCGAACGCGGCGTTGCTCGTGCGGCAACCGATCGCTCACCAAGCGCTCCGGGCAAACCGCCGCGCGTAGGCGCTCGGGTTCGACCTCCTCCACGACCGACAGCCACAACGGAATGACAGGTCGAAGGGAAGCCGACGCGTCCCCGGACAGGCTACGTCCACCCGTCTCGCGGTGCCCGTCAGCTCGCCGCCCGCCGCCCCGTCCCCTGCTCGCGAGGACGCCGCACGGTGCGGCACCGCGCGGAGGTGATGCGTATGTGGTGGGCTCAGGGAGTGACGGTCGCTTTGGTGGCCGTGACGGTGTTCGGTTCGGTGTCGCTGGGGCGGTCGCGACAGTGGATCCCGCTCGGCGTCTGGCTGGTGGTGATGCTCGGGAGCGCGGGCTGGTACGCGCACGGCGCGTGGAAGCTGGCCGAGGGGATCGGCGCGATCGGCGACGCCTTCCGCGGCTTCGGCGGCGCGCACGAGCCGTCGGCGCGCCGTCCCGCGCCCGCGGCGACCGAGAGGCCCGCAGCCACGGAGGCGCCGCCGCCCGAAGAGCGCCCGCGCTGGCCGCGGCGGCTCGGGGAGTTCCCGGCGGCGCAGGAGGCGCCCGTCGCGGCGGAGGTGGTGCGGGTGGGCGCGGGGCGGTACGGGCTCGGGATGGAGTTCCACGTGCGGCTGACCAACCGCGACGCGGCGAAGACAGTGGACGGCGTGCGCTTCGACGTGTGGTGCTTCGACAACTTCGACGAGCTCGTCCCCAACCGCGCCCGCCTCGGCGCGCACCCGGCCTTCGGGATGATCTCGCAGGAGCAGATCGCGCCGGGCCGCGTGGAGTCGGGCGTGTGGCGCGAGTCCTTCGGCGCGAACACCTGCACGCGCGGCCGGGTGTGGCTGACGCAGGTGCACTTCACCGATGGCACCACATGGCAGGGGGCGCCCGTGCCCTCGCCTGCGGGTGGCTGAGCACCACGCCGCGCGTCGTTCGCGCGTGAGCCCCACGCGTCGCTCTGGTAGGGTGCGCGCCGTCTCGACGAAGCGAGCGGCGGAGGGCACATGGCGAAGCGGGCGAAGGGCGACACGAGCGACGCAACCCACGGCCTCGGCGCGGGGGCGGACGACGCCGCGACGCGCGTGCGGGGCGTCGCGCGGGAGGGGGCGCGCTTCCCCGTGGCCGCTCCCCGCGCCGAGCTCCCCGAGGGGTACGCCGCGCTCTTCGAAGGCGTGAAGCGGCGCATCCAGGAGGAGCGGCTGCGCGTGGTGCTCGCGGCCAACGCCGCGATGGTGATGCTCTACTGGGACGTCGGGCGGATGATCCTCGCACGCCAGGAGGCCCAGGGCTGGGGCGCGAAGGTGGTCGACCGGCTCTCGCAGGACCTCCGCGAAGCCTGCCCCGAATCGAAGGGCCTCTCCTCGCGAAACCTGCGGTACATGCGGGATTTCGCGGCGGCCTGGCCCGACTCGGCAATTGTGCAGCAGCTTGCTGCCAAATTGCCCTGGTTCCACCACTGCGTCCTCCTCGACCGGGTCTCCGACCCCTCGGAGCGCCTCTGGTACGTGAAGGCCGCCGTCCAGCACGGCTGGTCGCGCAGCATCCTCGCGCTCCAGATCGACGGCCGCGCCCACGAGCGCCAGGGCAAGGCCCTCCACAACTTCGCCACCACGCTCCCGCCGGGCGACTCCGACCTCGCCGCCCAGATCTTCAAAGATCCCTACCTCTTCGACTTCCTCGGCACCGCCGACCCGCGGCGCGAGCGCGAGGTGGAGCTCGCCCTCGTCGAGCACGTCCAGCGCTTCCTCCTGGAGCTGGGCTCTGGCTTCGCCTTTGTCGGGCGGCAGGTGCACCTGGAGGTCGGCGACCACGACTTCTACGTCGACCTGCTCTTCTACCACCTCAAGCTCCGGCGCTACGTCGTGCTGGAGCTGAAGGCCGTCCCCTTCGACCCGTCCTTCGTCGGGCAGCTCAACATGTACCTCTCCGCCGTCGACGACCTGCTGCGACACCCCGACGACAAGCCCACGATCGGGCTCCTGTTGTGCCGGTCGAAGCACGCCCTGATGGTCGAGTACGCGCTCCGCGACCTGAACAAGCCCATCGGCGTCGCCGGGTGGGAGACCGCCCTCACCGAGCGCCTCCCCGCGGAGCTCAAGGGGACGCTGCCGACGATCGAAGAGCTCGAAGCCGAGCTGGGGACGGCGCGCGAGGAGTGAGCGGGGAGCCGCGGATCCAATCGAAGCCCGGTGTTCTTCGAGCGTCCTACCACCACGCTCGGCGGGCCTTGGTCGCTCCCGTCGTGCGTCGTGCGTCGCGCTTCGTCTGCCTCCCACCCCCGCTCGCTCCGCTCGCGTTCTCCCCCTCCCTCCGTCGCCGCGACGGCGCCAAAGGGAGGGGCCATCCGCTCCCGCCACTGCGCTCATCCGCGACGGGGCAGCGGGGCGACGGGCGGGGCCGCGGGCGGGGCAGCGGTGGCTGCCTCGATCGCGGCGGCGATGTCAGCGACGACCGCGTCGATTTGCTCTTCCACCCGCAGGTTGCGGAAGCGAATCACGCGCAGACCCGCGGCTTCGAGCGCCTCCGTGCGGCGGCGATCGTCGTCCTCGTGATGATCGTGGATGTCGCCGTCGACCTCGATCACCAAACGCGCGGCAGGGACGAAAAAATCGGTGATCCACCCGAGCACGACATGTTGCCGCCGCACGCGGCACCCCAGCGCGCGTCGACGCAGCTCCGTCCAAAGGCGCTGCTCCGCTTCGGTCATGTCGCGACGCAGCTCTCGGGCGCGGAGCGTCTTCTGCCGACACGCCCCGGGGCGCTCCGTGCGGGTACTGGGTCGGGCCATTGCAACGGCGGCGTAGCGCAACACCCATCGAGCGTTCCACACGAAACGAGGTGCGGGAGAAGGAGACTTGCGCCGCCCCGCCGCCCCGCCGCCCCGCCGCCCCGCCGCCCCGCCGCCCCGCCGCCCCGCCGCCCCGCCGCCCCGCCGCCCCGCCGCGGATGAGCGCAGTGGCGGGAGCGGATGGCCCCTCCCTTTGGCGCCGTCGCGGCGACGGAGGGAGGGGGAGAACGCGAGCGGAGCGAGCGGGGGGGGGGGGGAAAGAGGCCTGCCGCCCCCCCCCCC
>JBILLV010000186.1:0-18286 GCA_044375895.1 Polyangiales bacterium
CGACCATGAACATGACGACCACGACCACGCAGACGAACACGGAACGCTTTCGCGCGATGCGCAACGCGGTGGCAGCGCTGGACAAGCAGTTCGGCAAGGGGACGGTGATGACGCTGGGGGAGGAGGGGGGGCGGGAGCCGGTGGCGGTGATCCCGACGGGCTCGCTGCTGCTCGACACGGCGCTCGGCGTCGGGGGCTACCCCCGCGGGCGCATCGTGGAGGTGTACGGCCCCGAGAGCTCGGGCAAGACCACGCTCACGCTCCACGCCATCGCGGAGGTGCAGCGCGCGGGGGGTGTGGCGGCCTTCATCGACGCCGAGCACGCGCTCGACACCGCGTACGCGAAGAGCCTGGGCGTCGACCTCACGCAGCTCCTCATCTCGCAGCCCGACTCCGGGGAGCAGGCGCTGGAGATCGCCGACGCGCTCGTCCGCTCGGGCGCGGTCGACCTCATCGTGGTCGACTCGGTGGCGGCGCTCGTGCCGAAGGCGGAGCTCGAGGGCGACATGGGCGACCAGCACGTGGGGCTCCAGGCGCGGCTCATGTCGCAGGCGCTCCGCAAGCTCACGGCCGCGGCCCACCGCAACGGCGCGTGCATCGTGTTCATCAACCAGCTCCGGATGAAGATCGGGGTGATGTTCGGCAACCCGGAGACCACCACGGGGGGCAACGCGCTGAAGTTCTACGCGTCGGTGCGGCTCGACGTGCGGCGCGTCGGTTCGATCAAGTCGGGCGACGAGGTGCAGGGCAGCCGCACGCGCGTGAAGGTGGTGAAGAACAAGCTCGCGCCGCCCTTCCGCGAGGCCGAGTTCGACGTGCGCTACGGGGTGGGCATCGACGCAGTGGGCGAGGTGCTCGACGCGGGCCTCGAGCGCGGCGTCATCGAGCGCTCGGGGACGCACCTGTCGTTCGGCGGCGCGCACCTGGGCAACGGCCGGGAGAAGTGCCGCGACGCGCTGGCGAACAACCCCGCGCTCCTCGCGAAGATGCGCGACGCCGTCCGGCTCGCCGCCCCCGCGACGACGAAGAACGCGCCCGCCCCCGCGGCGCAATCGGCCGAGGCGGAGTAGCGGTCAGCGCGCGGCGTAGGGCTGCGTGGCGGAGCGGACGGGGCGGCTCGCGATGGCCGCCGCCACGTCCCCCGCGAGGCGCTGCATGCGCGGCGCAAACTCGGGGTCAGACCAGATGGGCGAGCGGATGCCGAACTCGTGGCGGAGGATCGTCGCGAGCACCTTCTCGGCGTCCGCCGCCGAGCCGATCTCGTCCGCGCAGAGGGCCGTCACGTACGCCTGGTGGTCGTAGACGTCGAAGGTCTCGCTCCCCTCACCGACGAATCGAAGCGGGTCGTGCGTGATCCACAAGCGCCGCATCGCCGTGACGAACTCCTGCCCGACCGGCCGGGATGACGGCCGCGCCGAGGGGCGCATCGATCTGGGGCTCTCCGTGGTGCTCATCACAAGACTCCTCAACAACAAAGATTCGTTTGGGGAGAGACGCTGACCGCGCTCCCAGCGCAGCCCGCGCCTGAGGGTGGAAGGTACCCCGCTTGTGGAACACTGTGCAAGTTCCTGCATTCTGTCTCCCTGAGGGGTCACCAACCGACCATTCGGGTATAGGCTCCGCGCCTCGATCGTATGTGCGAACTGCTTGGCATGGACTGTCGCACGCCGACAGACCTGGTGTTCTCGTTCAGGGGCTTCTCGCGGCGCGGGGGGGCGACGGGGCCGCACGGCGACGGGTGGGGTCTGGCCTTCTTCGAAGGGCGCGCGGCGCGGCTCTTCCTCGACCCCGACGCGTGCGCTCAATCACCGCTCGCGGCCTTCTTCCGCCAGACGCCGATCAAGACGCTCCAGGCGGTGGCGCACATCCGCAAGAAGACGCGCGGTCGCGTTCGCCTCGCCAACACGCACCCCTTCCAGCGCGAGCTCTGGGGCCGCCACTGGGTCTTCGCGCACAACGGCACCGTGCGCGACGCCACCTCGCTGCGCCTCGGTCGCTTCCGCCCCGTCGGCGGCACCGACAGCGAGCACGCGTTCTGCGTCCTCCTCGAGTCGCTGCGGTCGTCGTTTCGCGACGAGCCCGCGCGCCCGGAGCAGCTCTGGGAGGCCATCGCCCACGAGGCCGGGCGCATCGCGCGCAAGGGAACCTTCAACTTCGTGATGGGCAACGGCGAGCACCTGTACGCGCGCTGCGACACGCGCCTCAGTCACGTCGTGCGTCAGGCCCCCTTCGGTCGCGCGACCCTCACCGACGAAGACGTCACCGTCGACTTCTCCGCCGTCACCACCCCGCGCGACCGCGTGGCCGTCGTCGCCACCACGCCGCTCACCGTCGACGAGGCGTGGGTGCGCGGCGAGCCCGCGACGCTGTGGGTGTTCCGCCGCGGCGCCCTGCGCGCGACGCTCGCCAGCGGCACGCCCATCCGCCGCCCGACGCCCCGTCACCTGCGCGCGCCGTAGCGCCCCGTCACCGCCCGCGAATGCGACACGCAGGCCGCGCCCGACCGGCGCACGGCGGCCGATCGCCCCTTGCCGTCCGCGCGACACTTCGGCGATGTTCGTGACCGACCCCTCTCTTCATGAAAGGACCGCGATGAAATCTCTCTCCAGACTCCTTTGCGCCCTCACCGCCGTGCTGGCGGTGGTCGGCTGCGAAGGCAACCCCGTCGTCGGCGGACGTGACGCCGGCGGCATGGACGCGCCGCTCGACGTGTCGTGCACCGCGCCGACGCTCGCCTGCGGCGGCCAGTGCGTCGACCCCGCGAGCGACCCCTCGAACTGTGGCGGCTGTGGCGTCGCTTGCGGTCGCACCCAGGTGTGCGTCGCCAGCCGCTGTCAGGACTCCTGCCCCGGCGGACAGGTGCTCTGCGGCGGCCGCTGCGTGAGCGTCGAGACCGACCGCGCCAACTGCGGCACCTGCGGCACCGCCTGCGCGACCGGCCTCGTGTGCTCGGCGGGCCGCTGCGCCGTCGAGTGCGCCGCGGGCTTCGCCACCTGCGCCGGCGACGGCGACGCGGGCGTCGACGGCGGCGCCCCGGCGTACTGCGCCAACACCATGATCGACCGCAACAACTGCGGCGCGTGCAACAACATCTGCGGCCCCGGCCAGCTCTGCGAAGGCGGCCGCTGCGTCACCACCTGCGGCGGCGGCCTCACCGACTGCATGGGCACCTGCCGCGACCTCCAGGCCGACCGCGCCAACTGCGGCGCGTGCGGCACCGCGTGCCCCGCCGGTCAGATCTGCTCGATGGGCGCCTGCCAGACCTCCTGCGGCGGGATGCTCACCGACTGCATGGGCACCTGCCGTGACACCCAGAGCGACCGCAACCACTGCGGCGCCTGCGGCAACGTCTGCCCCGCGGGCCAGATCTGCTCGATGGGGATGTGCCAGACCTCCTGCGGCGCGGGCCTCACCGACTGCATGGGCACCTGCCGCGACACCCAGACCGACCTGCGCAACTGCGGCACGTGCGGGCGCGCGTGCGCCGCGGGTCAGATCTGCTCGATGGGGATGTGCCAGACGTCCTGCATGAGCGGCCTCACCGAGTGCGCCGGCGCCTGCCGCGACCTCCAGACCGACCTGCGCAACTGCGGCATGTGCGGCAACACCTGCCCCTCCGGCCAGGTGTGCTCCGCGGGCGCCTGCCAGGTGTCGTGCACCTCGGGCCTCACCGTCTGCGCGGGCACGTGCCGCGACACCGACACCGACCGCAACCACTGCGGGATGTGCGGCAACGCCTGCCCCTCCGGCCAGGTGTGCTCCGGCGGGATGTGCCAGGTGTCGTGCACCATGGGCACCACCAACTGCATGGGCGTCTGCCGCGACCTGCAGAGCGACCTGCGCAACTGCGGGATGTGCGGCGTCGCCTGCCCCGCGGGTCAGGTGTGCTCCGCCGGCGCGTGCACCGTGTCGTGCGGCGCGGGCACCACCAACTGCTCGGGGACGTGCCGCGACCTCCAGACCGACAACAACCACTGCGGCCTCTGCGGCCGTGCGTGCCCGACGGGCCAGGTGTGCTCCGCCGGCGCGTGCCAGGTCTCCTGCGCGACCGACCTCACCAACTGCGCGGGCGCCTGCCGCGACCTCGACACCGACCGCGCCAACTGCGGGATGTGCGGCGTCGCCTGCACCGCCGGCCAGGTGTGCTCGGCGGGCCGCTGCCAGGTGTCGTGCGTGATGGGCACCACCAACTGCTCGGGCGTCTGCCGTGACACGCAGACCGACAACGGCAACTGCGGGATGTGCGGCCGCGCGTGCCCCGCGGGTCAGGTCTGCACGGCGGGCGCGTGCGTCGTGTCGTGCGCCGCCGACCTCACCAACTGCTCGGGCGTCTGCCGCGACACCGACACCGACCGCAACCACTGCGGGCGCTGCGGCAACGCGTGCCCGGCGGGCCAGGTGTGCTCCGCCGGCGCGTGCACCGTGTCGTGCGGCATGGGCACCACCAACTGCTCGGGCGTCTGCCGCGACACGCAGACCGACAACAACCACTGCGGCATGTGCGGCAACGTCTGCGCCGCGGGCACCGTGTGCATGGGCGGCGCGTGCGTCGTGACGTGCGGCGCCGGCCTCACCAACTGCTCCAACGTCTGCCGCGACATCCAGACCGACCGGGCCCACTGCGGGATGTGCGGCCGGGCCTGCGCCGCGGGCCAGATCTGCGCCGCGGGCGTCTGCCAGGCCTCGTGCGCGGCGGGCCTCACCGAGTGCTCCGGCGTCTGCCGTGACACGCAGACCGACAACGCCAACTGCGGCGCCTGCGGCACCACCTGCTCGGCGGGCACCGTGTGCCTCCGCGGGACGTGCCAGGTGTCGTGCGCGACGGGCCTCACGGTGTGCTCGGGCGTCTGCCGTGACACGCAGACCGACAACAACCACTGCGGGATGTGCGGCCGGGTCTGCGCCGCGGGGACGGTCTGCACGGCGGGCGTGTGCCGCGTGTCGTGCTCGACGGGCCTCACGGACTGCTCGGGCGTGTGCCGCGACCTCCAGGCCGACAACAACAACTGCGGCGCGTGCGGCAACCGCTGCGCCACCGGCCAGGCCTGCCTCTCGGGCACCTGCCGCGTGACCTGCGGCGTCGGGCAGACCGAGTGCTCGGGCGTGTGCCGCGACCTCCGCTCCGACAGCCAGAACTGCGGGATGTGCGGCACCGTCTGCCCGAGCGGCCAGGTGTGCTCGGGCTCGATGTGCACGCTCTCCTGCCCGGCCGGCCAGATGGCCTGCGGGACGGTGTGCTCGACGGTCGCCTCCGACCCGTCCAACTGCGGCCGCTGCGGCAACGTGTGCCCCGCGGTGACCAACGCCAGCCCGAGCTGCGCGTCCTCCACCTGCGGCTTCGTGTGCCTCACCAACTTCGGCAACTGCGACGCGGTCGCCAGCAACGGCTGCGAGACCAACCTCACCAACACCCGCACCCACTGCGGGATGTGCGGCAACGTCTGCCCGACGGGCCAGGACTGCATCAGCGGCACCTGCCAGACGGTCTGCGGCAACGGGCGCGTCGACGCCGGCGAGCAGTGCGACGACGGCAACCGCATCAACACCGACGCCTGCACCAACGCCTGCACCCGCGGCGGCGTGGCGCTCGGCGGCAACGCGCAGACCTACGTCGCGCAGGCCTTCGCGGCGCTCGGCGAGACGGTCACGACGATGAGCGGGCAGTTTCTCCCGACGACGGCCGGCGGCGTGCTGGTGATGAGCAACGACGGCGGGACGAGCGCCGTGGTGGACTACAACGCGTTCCTCAACGCGGGCGGCCACGTGCTGATGATCGGCGGCAGCAACTTCCAGCCGTACTACGACTGGGTTCGCAACTACCTGAACCAGTCGGGCAACGTCAGCGCGCCGGGCTGGCAGACCATCGCCTGCACGCCGCACTACACCGCGGTGGGCTCGCACCCGATCACGCAGTTTCTCCCGACGACGTTCTCGTTCTCGGTGCCCAACGCGAGCTACCACATGGTGCGCTTCTCGGCGACGCAGCCCGCGGGCACGGCCATCATCGGCAACACGTGCCTCGCGGGTGACCGCGGCGCCATCGTCGTGCGCCGCTACCCCTCCGGCGGCACCTTCACCTACCTCGCCTACGACTGCGGCAACTACGGCGACACCACCACGGTGAACAACTTCGTCGCCCCCTTCCTCCGCGGCTACCTCGCCTTCGTCCGCGCGGCCCCCTGAGCGAGCGCCCCGGCGCCTCCCTGCGGATCGCTCCGCGGGGAGGCGCTCCTTCCCCTTCATCGCCCTGACGGCTCGTGGGCCTTCGGCATCCCCGACACCCACGCCGGGATGCGCGCCAGGAGCGCGTCGGTGTACGCCTCGCCCCGCTTCTCCGACAAGATGAAGTGCTGCAACCCGAGGCCCCAGAAGGCCGCCAGCACGATGTCCACGTCAGGGTCTTCCAGCGGCCGACGCAGCGCCAGCGCCACCAGCCCCCGCACCAGCCCCACGTTCTCCACCAGCACGGCCTTGAGCTTCGGGTCGTCGTCGGCCTCCACCAGCAGCGCGAGCAGCACCCGCGTGCGCCCGCGGTCCTTCGTGAGCATCCGCACGAGGTCGATCACCCGCCCCCGCACATCATCGTCCGCCGTCGGAAACGCGTGCGCCGCCAGGAAGCCCTGCAGCTCCTTCGCCGTCCCCTCCGAGCTGTACCGCGCCACCGCCAGGAGCAGGTCGGTGCGCCGCGGGAAGTAGTACGTCAGGTGGCTCTGCAGCACCCCCGCGGCCTTGGCCACCTGCGGCTGCGTCAACGCCCGCACCCCGTGAGCCCGCAGCTGCTCCATCGCCGCGTCGAGGATCCGCTCCCGAACGCCTGTTGCCTCTCGTGCCATACGCTCCCCCGTAGCCATACAGCGGGAAGCATCCCCGCCGGAAGAGACTGGACAACTGGCGGGGGTCTTGGTAACAGTACCAAACATGAGGCGGTGGTTCGTACTGGCGGCACTGGTTCTGGCAGCGTGTGACGGGGGCGGCGATGCACCAGCGGCCGACGCGTCGGTCGACGTGACGCAAGACGTCTCCGACGCGGCGGTGACGCCCGACGCGGCGGTCTGCGACGTGGGCGAGCCGCCCGTGCCGATGGCCATGCTCCCGCAGCTCAGCTCCTCGGTTGTCATCGCGGGCGGTGACGCGGGCGCGGCGCCCACTCCCTCCGGCGGCGACCCCTCCGGCCGCTGGGTGATGCGCTCGGTGACGCTCTACCTCCCGGCCCAGGCGCAGGGGCAGATCCGCCCGGCGACCAGCGGGATCACGGGCACCGGCTGGATGGTGGTCGAAGGCGACCGCTACCGCATCTCGACCGAGCTCGAGCTGTCGATCGACACGCTGATGGTCGGTCGTCTCCGCTCGGGGCAGGGCGTCCGCGGCCGCGGGACCTTCACCCAGATGGGCGCGAACCTCACGCTCCTGTCCGAGTGCGCCACCGCCGCGACGGCGCCCGATGGCGGCGCGCCGATGCTCTCCCTCGGCCTCTCCCGCGACGGCGCCGAGCGCGGTCGATTGTTCGTCACCACGCGCGGAATGCTCGGCTCCGCGCTCCTCGTGTTCGACATGGAGCGAATCCCGTGAAGCACCCCAACGCCCTCCGCGCCGCGCTCGTCGCGTGCGCCATCGCCTCCGCCGCGAGCTGTAGCGACGGCGCCAACGTCCCCGCCTCCACCGCCGGCGCGCTCCCTGTGGACGTCGCGCGCGTGCTCCAGACGAGCTGCGTCTCGTGCCACGCGGCGACGCCTCTCTACGGCGCGCCGATGCCCCTGATGACCTACGCCGACACGCAGCGCGCGGCCCCCTCCGCGCCCTCGCGCAAGGTGTGGGAGCTGATGGGCGAGCGCGTCCACGACGTCGCCCGCCCGATGCCCCCGACGCGCCTCGCGGCCGCCGACCTCGCGGTGATCGACGCCTGGGTCGCCGCCCGCGCCCCCGCGTGCACCACCGGCGCGTGCGGGACGGTGAGCGCCACCCCGACGGGCAACTCCCCGACGCTCCCCTGCACCCCCTCGCACACCTTCACCGCCCACGCGCCCGGCGGGACGGCGCGCTACACGGTGCCCGGCGCGTCGGGCAACACCAACCGGTGCTACGCGTTCCGCTCGCCCTTCGCGACGCCGACGCAGGCGACGGCCTTCGGTCCGCGCATCGACAACGCGTCGGTGCTCCACCACATGATCCTCTTCTCCACCGAGACGCCGCAGCGCGAGGGGGCCGTGTTCGACTGCGACGGCAACATGCCCCGCGACGCGCGCTTCGTCTCGGGCTGGGCCCCGGGCAACACCGGCAGCGTGATGCCCCCCGACGTCGGCCTGCTCCTGCCCGACGCCGGCTCCTGGTTCATCCTCCAGGTGCACTACTGGAACCTCCAGGCCGCCCCCGCCGACGACGCCAGCGGCCTCTCGATGTGCACCACCACCGAGCTCCGCCAGCACTCCGCCGCGGTCACCACCCTCGGCTCCCTCGACATCGCCATCCCCCCGCGCACGGCCAACCACACGGTCACGGGCCGCTGCACGCCCAACATCACCGAGCCCGTCCACATCATCGGCAACGGGCCGCACATGCATCGCATGGGCACCGCGCTCCGCACGGAGATCCTCCGGGGCGGCGTAGACAACACCCGCCGGATGCTCGTCGACGTGCCGAGCTTCAGCTTCGACTCGCAGGTGCAGTACCGCAGCGACGAGCTGGTGATGCCCGGCGACGTGCTGGAGACCCGCTGCAACTTCCGCAACACCTCCGACCGCACGGTGTACTTCGGCGAGCGCACCGAGGACGAGATGTGCTTCAACTTCGTGCTCGCGTGGCCCGCTGGCGCCCTCGTCAACGCGGGCGGCGCGCGCACGTTCCGGTGCATCGACCCCGCCCCCTGACGTAGAGTCCGGGGCGATGACCGACCCCACCGTCGACCCCCTCGACGAGGCCCGCCGCGAGCGCCAGCGCATCCTCGACCGCGTCACCTGGTGGGATCTCCACCGGTACGAGGCCCTCTTCCCCCTCGCCATCGCCCTCTTCGCCGCGGGCTACGGTACGGGCTACGCCCTCCGCACCTTCTTCCATGCCCCCGAGCGCACCGAGGTGATCCTCGCGCTCGGCACCCTCCTCGTCGTCGGCCGCCTCGTCGACCGACACTTCTCCGCCACCCACCTCGACCGCATCGACGCCCACATCGCCCGCCTCGAACGCGGGCGCAAACCCGTCACCGCCCCGACGTCAGGAAGCCCGTCAGCGCCGCGTTGAAGGCCACCGGGCGCTCGAGCGACGAGAGGTGCCCCGCCCCGTCGATCACCTCCACCCGCGCCCTTCGCATCGTCGCCGCCAGCGCGCGCATCTCCTCCGGGGGCGTCACCTCATCGTGAGCGCCCACCACCACGAGCGTCGGCGCGTCGATCGCCGCGGCCACGTCGCTCCGGTCGGGACGGTCGCGCATCGCCAGCAGCGCGAAGGTGATCGCCTCGCGCGTCTGCCCCGCCCCCATCGCGCGGACGGCCGTGCGCAGGGCCTCGGGCGCGTCGGGGGCGAGCAGCTTCGGGAGCATCTTGTCGACGAGCGCCCCCGCGCCACGATCGCGCACGAGGGCCAGGTTGAGCATCCGCCCGGCCCGCGTCGCCGGGTCGTCGGCCGTCGCGCGCGTGTCGGCGAGCACCAGCGCCTCGACGCGCTCGGGGGCCAGCGCCGCGAGGGCGAGCGCGACGTAGCCGCCGAGCGAGAGGCCGACGAAGGTCGCCCGCGCCACGCCGAGGGCGTCGAGGGTGTCGAGCACCGCGTGGGCCAGGGTGTCCATCGTCGGGGCCGCGCCCGCCAGGAGGGGAGAGGCGCCGAAGCCCGGGAGGTCGACCAGGATCGCACGACGTCCCGCCGCACCCACCGCGACGAGCTGACCCACCCACATCGCGCGGTCGAGGGGGAAGCTGTGGAGAAACACCACATCGGGACCGGCGCCGTGCAGTTCGTGGGAGAGGGTCATCACGTTCGTACGTGTTCGTATCACCTCCCGGGTCGTCCCGGCCATTGCCGCGGGGAGTGGGCTGTTCGATAGTCCCCGCCATGAGGCTCTCCCGACTCGCCGCCGCGCTGGCCGTCGTCGTCGCCACCGCGTCGGCCGGCGCCAACGGCCGCTTCCCCGCGGCGCAGCACGTGGTCATCGGCCCGGGCGCGTCGAGCGACGTCATCGCGCTGCGCGCCACCTTCGGGCTCGTGCTGAGCCGCGACGGCGGCGCCACCTGGCGCTGGATGTGCGAGGAGGCGATGTACGTCCCCTTCGTCCCCGCCACAAACTTCGACGCCCCCATCGAGATCGCCGCCCGCGGGAGCGTGGTGTACGGCTACGAGGTGGGCATTCGCTACAGCGACGACGGCTGCAAGGCCGACGACGTCCGCGCCGCGCGGATGCACACCTTCTTCGACCTCACGTCGACCCCGCGGGGCGACACCCTCTTCGCCATCGAGAGCGGCCAGGGCGTGCCCAACGCGGTGTACCGCGGCGACGGCACGACGATGGAGTTTCAACGCCTGGGCGCAGGGATCAGCAACATCAACTTCGACACCATCGAGGTCGCCCCCTCCGACCCGATGCGCCTCTACGTCACGGGCACCGACGCCAACACCTTCCTCCCCAAGCTCTTCCGCAGCGACGACGGCGGCGCCACGCTCACGCTCCTCACGCCCACCACCACCCCGGCGGACTCGTGGTGGGTCAGCGGCGTCGATCCGCGCGCGCCCGACACCCTCTTCCTCCGCGCGCCGTCGGGGCTCACCACCGAGCTCCGGCGCTCGCGCGACGGGGGGCGTTCGTTTCAGCGCATCGCGACGAGCGACGACCCCATGCTCGGCTTCGCCCTCTCCGACGACGGCCGCTCCGTGTGGTACGGCAGCATCGCCGGCGGGCTCTTTCGCTCGGACGACGGCGGCGACTCCTTCCGCCGGGTCAACTCGCTCCCGGTGCTGTGCCTCCGTTATCACGCGGGCGTGCTCTGGGCCTGCTCCGACTGGGTGAGCCACGATTTCGCGCTCGGTCGATCGCGCGACGACGGCGCCACCTTCGAGCCCATCCTGCGCTTCAACGACAGCGCGCGCTTCCTCGGCCCGCCCGTCTGTGAGGAGCGCTCGGAGGGGGCCGCGCTGTGCGTCGAGCGCTGGCCCATGATGCAGCGGATGTTCGTGAACCCCGACGACCTCGACGGGGGCCTCGCGCCGCCCGACGTGTTTCGCCGCGACGCCGCCGTCCGTGACGTCCCCCGCGACGTCGCCATGGACGCGGCGCGGGACGTCCCCCGCGACGCGCCCGCCGCCCCGCCGCCGTCCGACGGCTGCCACTGCACGGCCGTCGGCGCCCCCGGTCGCGGCCTCCCCGGAGCGCTGCTCGCGGCCCTCGTCGCGGTCGTCGCGGGACGTCGCCGCCGTCACGCCCCGTCGAGCTGACGGAGCCACTCCCGCGCCGCCGTGCGCACGTCGCCGTCGGGGTCGGACTCCGCCGCGCGCAGCAGCAGCTCCGCCGCCATCGGCGACCGTCGCACGCGCCCGCCCAGCATCGAGACCGTTCGGGCCCGAACCATCTGCGAGGGGTCGCCCGCCAGCAGCGCCGCGAGCGCGTCCCCCAGCGGCTCCAGCGCGCGGAACCCCGCCGCCCGCACCGCCCCCACCCGCACCGCCTCGTCGTCGCGCGCCGCGAGCTTCGCCGCCACCCACGCATCCGCCTCCGCGCTCTCCACGAAGCGCGCCGCCCCCACCGCCGCCTCGCGCACTGTCGGTGACGTGTGGCGCGTGAAGGGATCCGCCAGCGCCAGCGCCCGCCCGTCGCCCGTGTTGCCCACCGCCTCCAGCAGCAGCGCGAGCTCGGCCTCGTCGCGCGCGCTCGCCACCCGCGCCGCCAGCGCTTCGAAGGCCGCGTCGGCCTCGGGCGTTCCCGCGTGCCGGGCGGCGTTGCCCGCGCCGCCGAGCGCGAGCGTCGCCGTCCCGCGCAGCGAGGCGTCGTCGCCCGACATCCCCGCGCGGCGCAGCGCATCCACCGTCGCCGCCGTGGGCCGCTCCATCATCCCGAGGGCCGTGATCGCCCGCTCGCGGACGGGCGCCTCGACCCGGGCATCCTCCACCACCTCCGCCAGCGCGGTTTGCGCACGCGGCGTCCCGGTGTCGCCGAGGGCGGCCACCAGCACCGCAGCCTCGCCCGCCGTCACCCGCCCACGCAGCGCCCGGCCCGCCTCGTCCACCGCGTTGGCGTCGAGCCGCAGGAGGGCCGCCAGCCGCTGCTGCGCCTGCGCCCCCGTGGCCCCCTGCGACTCGCCCTCCAGCGTCGCCGGGATCATCTCCCGCAGCGTCGCGAACGTCGCCCCCGCGACGAGCCGACGGTCGCGCGTGGTCTCTGCCGCCGCGCTCACGGGAGCCTCGTCGAGGCGCGCAGGACGGAGCGAGCGCCACCGCGCCGCGTGGGTCGCGCGGGCCGTTGCCGCGAGGTCGTCGCCGTCGGGGGCGCGCCGCACGCTCACGTGAGACTCGGCGTGGGCGTCGAGGCCGTCGGCGCCCGCGGTGTGCTGGGTGTCGTCACCCTCCAGCGACTCCAGCTCGTTCGCGGCGTCGAGCACGAGGCGCGCGCGCGAGCTCCCCTCCACCCGAACCCTCGGCCCCTCGGTGATCGCTCGCCCGTCCGCGTCGAGGCGAACCCATCCCCCGCGGGTCCGCTCGACGGTGCGTGCGTCGACCCGTTGGTAGGCGGCGTCGCAGCGGCCCGTCGCGTCGACCTCGCGGGCCGTCCACCGGGCGCCCGTCCCGCGGGTGACCTGCATCGCCGCGGCGAGGTAGCGCTGGACGCCCGCCGCCATCGGGTCGAGGTCGCGCGCGGTGCGCACCGCGGCCACCGATCCGTCGGCCCGCCGCTCGACGTAGAAGGGCTCCGCCAGGCCCCGTTCGAGCAGCGCGCGGGTGTCGGGGGCGAGCGACTCGTGACCGCCCTGGGCGAGCTCCAGGTGCGGCGCCGTGAGCGCGTAGACGAGCACCGTGCTCGACCCCGCGCGCTCCACGGGCGACACCGCGAGGGCGCCCGTCACCCGCACGCTCATCGCGTCGCTCCCGCCCGATGCGCGCGCGGCGAAGCGGGTCTCGTTGCGCAGCGTCACCGCGTAGCGCCGCGTCTCCGAGCGGGACGGCGCCGGCTCGACGGCCCGCGCGTGGGAGACGGTCGACGGGGCCGCGCGGCGCGGACGTGACGCCGAGGCCACCGAGGCGACCACGGCGAGGACGGCGAACACGGCGGCGAGGGAGAGGGGGTGCTTCATCGTGAGCTCCAGGCGAAGAAAATCTGAGGAGCGCGGGGCGCCGTCATCACCCGACGACGACGCCCTGCGGGGGTGAGGCTCAGGGCGAGAGGAGACCGCCGCCGAGCGTGTCGCCGAAGGTCAGCCGCGAGCAGATGGGGGTCGAGCCGTGGGCGCTGTAGAGCGTCTGGGTGTACGAGTAGCCCGGCATGCGCACGAGGTTGCGGCGCCAGGTCTTCTTGAAGCGCCAGAAGCCCACGCGCACCCACGCGTCGATGGAGCCGCGCAGGAGCGTCAGCTCGATGTCGCTCTGGAGGTCGTGGGTGTAGTTGGTTCCGTAGAGCGACATGGCCGCGGTGTTGGGCAGGCGGCCCTCCACCAGGGTGATCTGCCCGTCGACGCCGATGGCCGCGACGCCGATGCTCGCGCTGATGGAGCCGCGCGCGTAGAGCCCGGCGCTCGGCGTCCCCACCACGTAGGCGGTGCTGGCGCTGGTGCTGGCCGCCACCAGGTGCCCCGCCGAGCCCGTCACCGACCCGCTGATGGTGACGGGCACCGGCCCCAGCGTGAAGCCGTAGGAGCCCTGCCAGAAGGTCTGCGTGGTTCCGATGGCCGGCAGCGACACGAGCCCGCCCGTCGTGGTGGAGCGGTCGCCGATGGTGATCATCTGGGCGTAGCGGTTGCGCGCGAGGAGGCGCCCGGCGACGCGGCGGTACCCGCTCACCCGCGCGTCGGCGCTGGACTCGGCCCGCGCGACGTCGAGGTTGTAGCCGAAGACGGTGACGCCCGCGGCGTTCTCGGTGTCGCCGTGGTACTGCCGGTCGGTGGTGAGGTAAGGGGCCGTGCTGCTCCGCGACGCCGTGCGGTAGTACACGCCGAACCACGCGTTGCCGAGGGCGCGGTAGTAGTCCGCGTTGCGGCTCACCGTGGCGCTCGACGTCGCGCAGCTCGTGGCCGCGGCGGGTGTCGTCGCGGTGGGCGACGGGGCGGTGCTCCCGGTCGCCTGCGGATGCGCGTCGGGCGGGACGATGACGTTGGGCGAGCCGTCGGAGAGCTGCTGGAGCTGACAGCCCGTGCAGGCGGCGAGCTCCGCGTTGAGGGCGGCCTGCGTCTCCGCGTCGTAGTTGTCGAGGAGGGTCTGCTGGTCGAGCGGCAGCGCGCGGACGGCCGAGGGCGCCAGCGCGGCGCCGAGGGCGAGCGTGGCCCAGAGTCGGTTGCGGTGAGACATGGTGTGCGTTCGAGCTCCGTTGCGCGCGCGCCGTCGACGTGACGGCGGGCGGCAGCGGGCGCACCTCTCCACGCGGCGTGCCGCGCGGGAATGCGGGGGGTGCGAGGGGCGGGCGCGCAGCCCGTTGCGCCGCGGGCCGCGCAAACGATTGCGCACGCGCCGCCGCGTCCACCCGCGCCATACTCGCGGCGTGCCCCCCAGCGCGTGGATCACCGCGGCCGCGAGCCTCGTCGCCGTCCTCGCGGGCGTCGTCGCCGCCGCGCAGTCGCGCCGCAACCCCCTCGCGCGCCCGTCGGCCCTCGTGTGCCTCGCGCTCGGCGTCGCCCACGGCGCGTCGCTCGCGAACGCCCCCCTCGTCGCCCACGCCGCGGGCGTCATCGCCCCCGCGCTCGCCCTGGAGCTCGCCCTCGCCTACACCGGCCGCCTCCGCGCCTCGCGCCAGCTCCGCGTCGCCGCGTGGTCGCTCACGCTCGCCGCCGTCGCCCTCGCGCGCTTCGCTCCCCCGCGCGTCGCCGCCGTCGCCGCCCTCGCGTCGGGCGCGCTCTGCCTCGTCGCCGCGATGCGCTCCCTCACGCAGCACCTCCGCGCGTCGGCGGGTCCCGATGAGCTCGCCCGCACGCGGCTCCTGCGCGGCGCGGCCCTCGTCGGCGGCGCGCTCGGCGCCACCTCCGCGCTCGCCACCGTCACGCCTGCGCTCCCGTCGCTCGGCGCGCTCGGGTCGCTCGCGGGCGTCGCCATCGTCGCGGTGGTGGCCGTGCGCATCGCGCCGCTCGAAGCCGCCCCGTCGCTGCGCGCGCTCACGCACGCGGCGGGCGTCGGGGTGCTCGGCGCGGCGGCGGGTGTGGGCATCTTCGGCGTCGCGGGAGGTCACGCCGGGGCGGCGGTGGCGGGCGTGGCCCTCGTGGCGGTGGCGAGCTTCGCCGCGCTGCGCGGCGTGGTGGAGTCGTACGCGGTGGAGCGCGAGCGGACGCGCCAGCTCGCCACCATCGGCCGCTTTGCCGCCCAGATGGCGCACGACCTCAAGAACCCGCTGTCCGTGCTCACCGGCGCCGCCCAGTTTCTCAAGGAGGAGCACGCGCGCGGCAGCTCCCTCGCGGACTACGGCGACTTCCTGGAGCTCATGGTGAACGAGCTCGATCGCGTGGCCCGCGTGGTCGACAACTACCAGCGCCTCGGCCGCGTCGACGTGCGCCGCGAGACCGTCGACGTCACGGCCCTCGTCCGCGGGGTGCTCGGGCTCCAGGGTTTCGCCACGGGCGGCCGCGTCGCCGTCGTCGCCGACCTCGCCCCCGACCTCCCCACCGTCTCCCTCGACCGCGACCTCGTCGAGAACGCCCTCACCAACCTCCTGCGCAACGCCTTCGAGGCGCTCCCGGGCAACGGGACGGTGACGGTGCGCGCCGCCCTGGCGACCCCCGCGGAGGGCGGCGGCGTGGTGATCTCCGTGGAGGACGACGGGACGGGGATGGACGCCCGCACCCGCGAGCGCGCCCTCGACAGCTTCTACACCACCCGGCCGCAGGGCTCGGGGCTGGGGCTCGCGTTTGTGCGCCGCGTGGTCGAGGCGCACGGCGGAGAGCTCGGACTGACAAGCGTGGAGGGCCGCGGTACCGTCGTCCGCGTCCGCCTCCCGCTCTGAGGAGATTCGATGGCTGGTGAAGCAGTGCGTGAGACCGTCCTCATCGTCGACGACGAGCCCGGCGTGGGCAAGGTGCTCGGCGCCATCTTCCAGCAGGAGGGGATCGACTCCCACTATGTTCCTTCGGGCGATGAGGCGCTGGCCGCCCTCGCCGCGCGGCCCTTCGACCTCGTGGTGAGCGACGTCCGCATGCCCGGGATGGACGGGATGCGGCTCCTCGGCGAGGTGTCGCGGCAGTGGCCTGACGTCCCCGTGGTGCTGCTCACGGCGCACGGCTCGGTGGCCCTCGCGGTGGAGGCGATGCGCGCGGGGGCGGCGGACTTCGTGATGAAGCCCTTCGACCGGCAGGACATCGTGTTCACCGTGCGCAAGGCGCTGAGCCTCTCGCGCCACGCCGCGCGCGAGCCGCAGGCGACGCCCCCGCGGGCGAGCGTGACGCTCCAGGGCTTTGTCGGCGAGGCCCAGGCGATGCGCTCGGTGTACGACCTCCTCCGGCGCGCGGCCCACGGCGTCGCCACGGTGCTCCTCCGCGGCGAGTCGGGCACGGGCAAGGAGGTGGCGGCGCGCGCGCTCCACGAGTCCTCGCCGCGGCGGGCGGGGCCCTTCGTGAAGGTGCACTGCGCGGCGCTCCCTGACACGCTGCTGGAGACCGAGCTCTTCGGCCACGTGAAGGGAGCGTTCACCGGCGCGGCCTACGACAAGGCCGGGCGCGTCGAGCTCGCCCAGGGAGGCACCCTCTTCCTCGACGAGATCGGCGACATCACCCCGGCCCTCCAGGTGAAGCTCCTCCGCGTGCTGCAAGACCGTCAGTTCGAACGGGTCGGCGGCACGCGCACCGTGCAGGCCGACGTGCGCTTCGTGGCCGCGACGCACCGCGACCTCGAGGCGATGGTGAAGAAGGGCGACTTCCGCGAAGACCTCTTCTACCGGCTCAACGTGGTTCCCGTGTGGATGCCGCCGCTGCGCCAGCGCACCGAGGACGTCCCCGCGCTCGCCCGACACTTCTGCGCCCTCGCGGGCTCGGCCAACCTCCGCCCCGGCGCCTCCCTCGACCCGAGCGCCGTCGCCCTCCTCGCCGCCCAGCCCTGGCCCGGCAACGTGCGCCAGCTCCAGAACTTCGTCGAGCGCATGGTGGTGCTCGCCCCCGACGACCTCATCACCGCGGCCGACGTGCAGGAGGAGCTCGGTCGCCAGCCCGGCTTCTCCTCGCCCCCGGAGGCCGCCGTGACCGACGCCCCCGACGACGGCGCCACGGGGTTGATGGAGAGCTACCGCCGCGAGTCCGAGCGCAAGGCCATCACCGTCGCCCTCGCCCGCGCGAAGGGCAACCGCACGCTCGCCGCGCGCATCCTCGGCATCTCGCGCCGGATGCTCCAGTACAAGCTCAACGAGCTGTCGATCGACTGACCCGACGGCGCCGCACGAGCGCCAGCGCCGCCAGCCCGAAGGCCGCGAGCGCCCCGCGACCGCCGCCCGTCGGCGCGCCGCCCGGCACGCGGCAGTTGCACGCGGGGGCCGTGTCGAGGACGCTCGGCGAGCCGTCCATCGTGGCGGGGACGTCCTTGTCGATCACCACGGGCGCGTCATCGCTCACGCCCGCGTCGCTGACCATCACGGGGATGTCGGCGCCGCTGTCCATGAGCTGCGTCCCGCCGTCGCGGGCGGTGTCGGGCACGTCGGCCACGAGGCGGACGCGCACCTCCGGGGCCGAGGGCGCGGTGGTGCGCAGGACGAGCTCGCTCTCGAAGCGGCCCGGCCGGTCGGGGATGAAGCGCACCGAGAGCTGCCGCGACGCGCCGCCCACCACGCACAGCGGGTCGGTGCTCACCTGGAAGTGCGTGTCCATCGGGGCCACGGGGGTGACGGCCATCGTGGCGGTGCCCGGGTTGCGGATGGTGAGAACCTCACGCCCCGAGAGGCCGAGGCGCACGGTGCCGAGGTTGAGTTCGAAGCCGGGGGTCACCTCCGCGCCGGGCATCGAGAGCCGCACGTTGCGGTCGACGCTCATCTGCTGTTCGGTGCGGCTGGCGAAGGGGATGGGCTCGTTGAAGATGGTGTCGCGACGGCGGATGCCGACGCCCGGCACGGGGTACTCCACCTCGACGCGCAGCCGCAGCGCCCCCACGTAGCGGAGCGAGCCGAGCCAGCGGGTGGGGAGGTCCATGTCGCCGTTGGCGG
>JBILLV010000187.1:0-18284 GCA_044375895.1 Polyangiales bacterium
CCGCTCCGCGTCGGCGAGGGCGAACATCTCCGCGGCGGCGAGGTCGGCCAGCGCGCGCCACGTCGGGTCGCGCAGCACCGTGGCCACGACGTGGGAGAGCACCGTCGCCCCCGCCGAGCGCACCTGCGCCGCCCCGTCGCCGTCGCGCGTCGCCGCGTCGCCGCCCACCGCGGCCTCCCGCAGGGCGCCGCGCACCTGGTCGAGCAGCGCGCTCGCCTGCGTCGCCGAGAGCCGCTCCAGGCGCGGCGCCACGTCGGGGTGAAACGCGCTCGGGGGAAAGAGGCGTTCGAAGCTCGACGTGCGACGGCCGGAGATCCACCGGGCGGCGTGGACGAGCGCGTCACCAGCGGCGAGGCCCCGCTGGGCTTCGCCGTCCTTCGTGGAGAACGTGCCGTCGGCGAGCACCCAGAGCGGGGCGCGGCCCGCGACGCCTTCCGTGAGGTCGACGCTCGCCGCGGGGGCGGCGGGCGCGTGGGGGCGCGCGCTCGGGAGCTTGAGGTCGCGCAGCACGCGGCGTACGGGCGAGCGGCCCGCGAAGGTGACCCGCACGAAGCGCCCCTTCGCCGCGGTGAGGGCCGCGCCGTCGAAGGCATCGTCCGCGAGGGTGGCGTGGTAGTCCCGGTCGCCCGAGAGGAGCACGTGGGCCCCTTCGCCCTTCTTCGCGGCCTTGAAGCTCTTCGCCGCCGCCGCGCCTGATTGAACGAGCGTCGCCGTCACCGACGCGCCCCCCGACTCGACCTGGATGACGAACTCCACCGGCATTGTTGCTACGCCCCTTTCGCGTGAGGGGGACGATGATGCGACCGACCGCGCGCCTTCGCAAAGGGAGAAATTCGCGCCGGGCGCTCCGCTCGCGGTAGCCTCACGGGAGAGCGACGTGACCCCACCCGGTGACAACCTGCCGCCCGATTCGGGCCGCGTGATCCACGTAGATTTCCAGTCGCGTCGGCGCGCCGAGGAGGCCGTCCTCCGCACCGCCGCGGGTGACCGCGGACCGGAGCGCGACCCCGTCACCCGCACGTTGACGCGCGCCGAGGTGGCGACCCTCTTCCACGTCACCGAGCGTCGATTGCGCGGGTGGGAGAAGGCGCTCATCGTCGCCCCCTCGGCGAAGGACGGCGCCGACGTCGTGTACACCTTCGCCGACCTGGTGATGGTGCGGACGGCCAAGGGGCTGGTCGACGGGGGCTTTCCCCCGGCGCAGATCCGCCGCGCGCTGGAGGCCCTGCGGAAGCGCCTCCCCGAGCTCGCTCAGCCGATGATCGACGCGCGCCTCGGGGCCGAGGGGGCGCAGCTCGTCGCCCGGCACGAGGGGCAGCGCTTCGACCCGATCACCGGGCAGCTCGTGTTCGATTTCGACGTCCGCGCGCTGCGCGACGACGTGGTGCGGCGGCTCAAGCCCAAGGTCACGCGTCGCCAGCAGGAGGCCTACGACCGCTACCTGGAGGGCCTGCGCCTCGACGAGGACGAGACCACGCGAGGGCGCGCCGAGCGGGCCTACCGCGACGCGATCGAGCTCGATCCGCAGCTCGCGACGGCCATCACCAACCTCGGCAACATCCGGCTGATGGAAGGCGACCGCGAGGAGGCCGAAGGGCTCTACCGCCGCGCGATGGAGGTGGACGCCGCCCAGGCCGAGGCCCCCTACAACCTCGCCTACCTCCTCGTCGAAGACGGCCGCCGCGACGCCGCCATCCCCCTCTTCGAACGGGCCATCGGGCTGCGACCCGATTTCGCCGAGGCCCACTTCAACCTCGCGATGGCGCTGTCCGAGCTCGGTCAGCGCGTGCGGGCGCGCACCCACTGGAAGCGCTACCTGGAGCTCGACCCGCGCGGCCCGTGGAGCAACCTCGCGCGCCAGCACCTGCAGCAGGGATAGTCGCTCAGAACGTGAACGCGCAGGCCACGCCGGGTCGCCCGAGCGTCGGCGCGCACATCGGCACGTACCGCGCGGCGCCTTCGGGGCGGTGCGACGGGGCAGCGATGAGCAGCACGACCCCGGCGATCGTGAGGGCTCCACCCGCGGCGAACCCGACGATGCCCAACGTCTCGTTGTCCGCTGCGAGGAGGCCCGCCGCGCCGACGCCGAGGCCGACGACCCCGACGCCCAGCAGCGCGCCGCCCGTCCCGAGCATGATGCGACGGCGGCGGTTGCTCGCCCGCGCGTCGGCGAAGGCGTCGGGCGCGGCCACGGCGGCCGTCTCCTGGAGGTGGATGCGCAGCGTGGTGGGGTCGTTGCCGGGCACCACGGTGGTGCTCTCGCGGACGGGCGTCGCGCCCGCGAGCTCGACGCGCACGGTGGCAGCGCCCGCGAGCAGGCGAATCGGCGCGGCGAGGGGACAGGTGCCGCGCGCGGTGTCGTTGACGAGCACGGTCGCACCCGCGGGGGCACACTCGATGACGAGGGAGCCGACGTGCGCGGCCACCACGCGGAGCTGCTCGTCGATGCGGGCGCGGTTCTCCACCACCCAGGCGTCGGTGGTGACGGCCATGCCGACGTGGAGGTGCTCGTCGGCGGCGAGCCACTCCTCCAGGGCCATCTCGGCGAGGCCCTGGCGGATGATCGCGCGGGGCTCGTGGGTGCGCTCCCAGAGGCCGCGGAAGAGGTCGCGCGCCTCGGCGTTGCGCCCCTGTTGACGGAGGCGGTTGCCCTGGTTGTGTTGGGCCTCCACGTCATCGCGCGCGCCGGAGCGCGGCTGCGCGTACACCGCAGCGGGCGCGGCGAGCGCGGCCGCAACGACCATCCCAGGGAGCCAGCACGTACGTCTCATGACCGACGATACGTGTACGTGCGAAGCGCCGCGGGAGGCAAGCGGTCAGAAGATGGGCACGTCGGGGCGACGGCCCCCGGGCGGGCGGCGACCGGCGTCCCGCTGGGTCCGACCGGCGTCCCGGCGGTGCGCGCCGCGGACGGGGGCCACCGACGGGGTCTCAGCGTCCTCGGGCTCGGGCGCGGCGGCGTCGAGCGGGTCGGCGATGGCTGCGGCGTCCGGAGCGAACACGGCTGCGGCGTCCGGGGCGACGACCGCGACGGCCGGAGCGTCGGGTGCCACGATCGCCGGGGCGTCCGGCGTCGTGGCGACGGCGGGCGCATCGGGGGTGGGGACGGCGGTGGGGGCATCTGGCGCCGCGAGACGTACGCTCGCGTCGGCCGCGGGTCGCGTGGCGGGCTGGGATTCCCCGCCCTCGCCTCGCACCTTCCAGAACACCGCCGCGAAAGCGCCGACGCCGAGGAGCGAGAGCAACGCCACCACGGCGAACACGCGCCCTCCGCGGCTCGGCGGCGGCGCGATGTTGGGCCGCGACACCTCGCTCGACGCGAGGCTCAAGGTGCCGATGGGCGGCCCGCCGGGCATCCCCATCACCGGGCCGTAGCCGCCCTGTGGACCCGTGGTGTTGTACGACCCCTGCGGCCCGTGCGGCCCGTACGGCCCCGGCGCCGCGGGCGGGGGATAACCGCCCGGACCCACCGGCGCGATCGACGGGGCGATGGGCTGGCTCATCTCCACGGTCGACTTGTAGGCCGGCATCTTCCCGGTGGCCTGCCGCGGGGGCATCGCGTGAATCTGGTCGATGTCCATCGCGAGCGTCCCGGTGCCGACGGCCTCGTCGGGGGCGCTCTGGAAGCCGCCGCTCGCCTGGTGGGGCATCATCGTGCGGGAGCCCGGGTCGTCGTGGGAGGCGCTCATCACCATCGGCGGCGCGACCGGCGAGGCGCCCGACGCACGGATCCCCTGCGTCGCTGGGAAGCCGCGCGGAAACTCCCCGTCCTGGGACGTGGTGTTGACGAGCTCGGTGGGCTCGTCGACGACCGGGGAGCTGCCCGTGGCGCCGGGGTAGGCGAGCGACGGCTGGCGGGCCCGCGTCGCGTCTTCTTCGTGGCTGGAGAAGCTCTGCGGCGGCTGCGGGGCGCCGCGCGCGGCGGGGTGCTGCGAGCGCGACGTGGTGATCGGCGGGGCCTCGAACTGCCCCTCCATGAACTCCGCGTACCAGCGCTGCTGCGCGGCGGCCGACGCGAACGGGAGGAGCGCGCTGCCGAGGTCGCGCATGGTGGCGAAGCGATCCTCCGGGCGGCGCTGCATCGCGCGGGCGATGACGCCTTCGAGGGCGGGGTGCACGTCGGGGCGCATGCCGCGGAGGGGCGGCGCGTCGTCGGCCGTGATCGCCGTCATCAGCACGAGGAGCGTGTCGGAGTAGAAGGGCTTGCGCCCGGTGAGGCCCTCGTAGAGCACCACCCCGATGGACCACTGGTCGGAGCGCCCGTCGATGGAGCGGGCCTGCATCACCTGCTCGGGGGACATGTAGCAGGGCGTGCCGAGGAGGGCGTTGGTGCGCGTGAGCTCCATGCCCCCCGCCTCCACCTTGGCGATGCCGAAGTCGAGGAGCTTCGGGTGCCACTGGTTGTCGGGGGTGACGGTGAGGAGGAAGTTCTCGGGCTTGAGGTCGCGGTGCACCACGCCCACGTCGTGGACGGCGGCCACGGCCGACACGATCGGCAGCACGAGGTCGACGATGGTCTCGACGGGGAGCGGGCCCGCGCGGCGCATCAGGGCCTGGAGGCTCTCCCCCTCCAGGAGCTCCATCGCGAGGAAGGCGACCCCTTCGTGGGCGCCGTAGTCCACCACCTCCACGGAGTTGGGGTGGCGCAGCCGCGCGGCGGCCATCGCCTCGCGTTCGAAGCGGGCGAGGGCGTCGGGGTGGGTGAGCGTGCGGTCGTGCAGCAGCTTGAGCGCCACGCGACGCTCGAGCGGGTACTGGACGGCCTCATACACAATGCCGAACGACCCGACCCCGATGGTGCGGACGATCTGATACCGCCCGAAGGCCTGTCCGGGCTGGAGGGTGCTGCTCATCGTGGGACCCATCGGGTCTCGAATCACCGTCGGTCGTCCAAGGAGGGGAGAATCTGCCGCAGTTGTCCCGTTTCCGCAGAGCGATGTCAATTCCAGGGTGGGGTATGCTCCCGCCCCTTCCCATGACCGAGACCATCACCCGAATCGACGCCCTCTCGCGGGGCTTCCGCGCGAAGTACCTCCGCTACGCCGACCTCGAGGCGCAGATGCGCGCGTGGGCCGAGGCCTTTCCGCGGCTCGTGCGGATGCGCTCGCTGGGGCAATCGCTGGAGGGCAGGGACCTCTGGCTCCTCACCATCGGCCCCGACCGCGGCGGCCCGGCGGTGTGGGTCGACGGCAACATGCACGCGATGGAGGTGTGCGGGTCGAGCGTGGCGCTCTCCATCGCGGAAGATTTCCTGCGGTTCCACGTCGAGCCCGACACGGAGCTCCACGGGCTCCCGTCGTCGGTGCGCGAGCGCTTGCGGGCGGTGACGGTGCACGTGCTCCCGCGCATGGCGCCCGACGGCGCGGAGGCGGTGCTCACGACGGGGGTGTACGTGCGCTCCAACCCGCGCGACCGGCGTCCGGAGAGCGCGAAGCCCCGCTGGCGCAGCGCTGACGTCGACGGCGACGGGCTCGCGTTCGTGATGCGCAAGGAGGACGCTGGGGGCGAGTTCGTGGAGGCCGCCGAAGTGCCGGGGCTGCTGGTGCCGCGGCGCATCGACGACCCGGGGCCGTACTACAAGGTCTACCCCGAGGGCTTCATCGACAACTTCGACGGGCACCACATCCCGTCGCCGCACTACCTCTCGGACAACGACACCGACCTCAACCGCAACTTCCCGTGGTCGTGGGCGCCCGAGCACGAGCAGGCGGGGGCGGGGGCCTTTCCGCTGAGCGAGCCCGAGTCGCGGGCGGTGGTGGAGTTCACCTCGCAGCACCCGGAGATCTTCGCGTGGCTCAACCTCCACTGCTTCGGCGGGGTGTTCATCCGGCCGATGGGGCACAAGCCCGACGTGAAGATGGACAAGGAAGACCTGGAGGTCTTCAAGCAGGTGGCCGAGTGGGGGGAGAAGCACGCGGGTTACCCCACGGTGTCGGGCTTCGAGGAGTTTACCTACGAGCCCGACAAGCCCCTGCACGGCGACCTCAGCGACTACGCGTACATGCAGCGCGGCGCGGTGGCCTACGTCTGCGAGCTCTGGGACCTCTTCGCGCGCCTCGGCATCCCCCGCAAGAAGCCCTTCGTCGACCACTACGGTCAGCTCACGCGCGAGGACATGGTGCGCCTCGGGCAGTGGGACGCCGAGCACAACGCCGGGCGCATCGTCCGCCCGTGGCGCCCTTGCGTGCACCCGCAGCTCGGCGTCGTCGAGGTCGGCGGCGTCGACCCGCGCTTCGGCATCTGGAACCCTCCGCCCGACCTCATCGGCGAGGTGTGCGCTCGTCAGGCGGCGGCCTTCGTGCGCGTCGCGGCCATGACCCCCGCGGTGGCCATCACCCACGCCACCGTCGAACCCCTCGGCGACCACCTGCACCGCGTGCTCGTCACGGTCGAGAACCGCGGCTACCTCCCCACGTACATCCTCTCCTCCGCGCGGGCCCTCTCGTGGAACCACCCCCTCGACGCCGAGCTCGTCACCGACGGGTGCGCGGTGGTCGGCGCTCATCCGGCCCGCCGCGAGCTCGGCCACCTCGACGGCTGGGGCCGCGGGCTCCACGGTCACGCGTCGCTCTTCTTCCTGCGCAGCCGCGGCAACACCGCGACGCGCGCGCTGGAGTGGGTGGTGCGCGGCCACGGCACGGTGACTGTCCGTGTGGGGAGCTGCCGCGTGGGCTACGTCGAGCGCGCCATCGCCGTCCACGACGAGTAAGGCGCCGCCATGAGCCCCGACACGCGCCGCCCACGCTTCGGCCCCGTCGCCCCGCCGCCCAGCGCCTCCGTCATCGTCGCTCCCGGCGAGGCCTTCGTGGTGCCCGCGAAGATCACCGCCGACGACGCGGGGCGACGCACACGTGAGGCCATTCAAGCGGGCTTGCTCCGCCCGGCCGACAGCCACACGGCCGACCTGGAGGTCGCGCAGCTCGTGTGGCTTCCGGTGTGGCGCGTGGAGGTGAGCGCGGACGCGTTCTATGTCGGCCTGACGGGGCAGAGCGACGCGCGCGGGAGGCTTCGCCAGGTGCTCCCCACGGGCGGCACGCGCCACCTCGATCGCGTCGAGCTGGTGGGTGGGCGCAAGCTCATCCCGTACGACGTCACACCCGCGCTCCAACTCCCGCTCGACCGCATGAAGTCGCGGGGCGAGCACCCGATCACCGAGGGCGAGGAGCTCGCGCCGGACGTGTCCCGCGACGAGGCCGTGGCCGAAGCGTCGGCGCGGGTGCGGCGCGAGGTGCAGCCGGCGCGCGCGATCTACCGCAACGTGGAGGTGCGCGTCCGCTCGACGGCGCTCTGCCACGTCCCGGTGTGGTTGCGACGGTACCAGTACCAGGGCGAAGCGGCGCGCGGGGGGGAGTTGCAAGAGTGCCACGTCGCGCTCGCGGCCTGGGACGGCGCGGTGTTGAGCGCGCGCCACCCGTCGGCGATGTGGGCCATCGCCGGGCGGGTGAAGCGGTTGTTTCGACGGGGGGGATGAGGACGGGGGAGGCGGGGACGGTCAGCGAGGAGGCGGTCAGCTCTGGACGACGCCGCCCGCGAGCTCGCACTGGAAGTCAGCCTTGCCGGGGTCGCAGGCGAGGCTGAAGGACTCGAGGGGAAGGTCTTCGAGCACGCGAGGCGACTCGTAGCGCTCGCGGGTCGTCGGGGGCATCGGGTTCAGATCGTGGTCGGCCATGGGGGTCGTGTCTCCGAGAGGTTTAGGTATACGTTGCACGATCACCGCAGGATGATCACGGTCCCAGCGCCGGTCGAGCGCGATGTCGCGGCGTCGGGCGCCCCGTCGCCGTCCACGTCGCCCACCCAGGCCGCGCTCGAGAGCGGCTGGGAAGACGCGCCCGTGAAGCTGACCTGCCGGTCGGCGAGGGCCGGGTTGAGGCCCGCCCAGCTCGTACGACCCGTGAACACATACAGACGCGGGTCGGCGCCGTTGACGCCGTTGGCGCCGACGAGGAGGTCGGCCCCGATGGCCGAAGGCACCAGCAGCGAGGGACGGAGCGCACCCGGGGCGACGATGGAGGCGATGCGTGTGCCGAAGACGTCCGCGGTGGCGGTGGGGGGCAGCGTGGAGTCGATGGTGGGACCGGCGGTGAGCCCGCCGCTGGTGTTGCCGAAATAGAGCGCCACGGAGCCGGGGCCGCGGACCGAGGTGCCGACCGCGAAGTCGCCACGACCGTCGCCGTCGACATCGCCGACGCCGCCGACCGCGAACTGACCCTGGTTGGCCGCCGCGGTGACAACGCCGAGGCGGTTGAGCGCCGCATCGACGAGGGTGAGCGACACCGGGGTGGGCGCGACCCGGCCCGCGAAGACCGCGGCGGCGCCGGCGTTGAGGGCGTAGCCGATGGCGAGGTCTTCGCGGGTGTCGTTGCCGACGACGCGGCCGATGCCCGCGAGGGTGCGGCCGAAGAGGATCTCCATCGAGCTGTTGCGGATGGTCACGTCGGCCGCGTTGGGCGAGAGCGTCGTCGGGAACATCGCCCGGCCGAACACCACGATGACCGTGCCGCGGACCGTCGACTGGGGCGCCGACGCGGCGATGTCGTTGAGCCCGTCACCGTTGAAGTCGCCGACGCGCGCGATCGCGAAGCCGAGCGACGCGGTGGCGAACTCGCCGGTGCCGCCGCCGATGGTGACGTTGGCGTTGGCCGCGACGTAAGGGGTCGTGGCGGGGTTCCAGGTGCGGCGACCGAAGAAGATGTGCACCGCGCCCGCGTTGGCCGAGCCGGCCGCGATGGGACCCGGCTCGCCGATGGCCACGTCGCCGAGGCCGTCGCCGTTCACGTCGCCGAGCGATGCGACCGAGGCGCCGAAGCGGTTGGAGGTCACGCCGCGGAACTCCGTGTACCGCGTCGCCGAGAGCCCGGTGGCGGAGCCGAAGTAGAGGCGCGCCACGCCGGCCCAGACGCCCGACGTGTTGCCCGACGCGACGACCACGTCGGCGAAGGAGTCACCGTTCACGTCGAAGCCGCCGGAGACCTCGCCGCCGAGCGCGATCGAGGTGTCGACGATGCTCTCGCGCACGAGGTCGATGGAGAGCGGCGTGGTGGTGCCGACGACCGGGCTCGGGAGGCCGCCGCGGTCGAGCGCGCGCATCGCGAAGTAGTACGGACGGCCCAGGCGGAGGCCCGTGGCGTCCGCCGTGTTGGCCGCGCCCGGCATGCCCGGCGTGACCGAGGTGGTGATCGGGATCGCCATCGCGAAGTTGCTCGCGGTGATCGGGAGCGTGCCGTAGCGGAGCTCGTAGCGGGTGACCGCGCGCGTGCCGCCGGCGGGGGCGGGATCGGCGCCGTCGTTCCAGCTCAGGCGAACGGTGCCGGCGCGGCGCGCGGAGGCGGGCGTCGAGGGCACCGACACCATGAGCGCGGTGGGGGCCGTCGGCGCGAGCGTGTCGACCGTGACGGTGACCGTCGCGCGCCCGACGCCGCGTCCGGGGACGGTGGCGGTGACGGCGGTGAGCACCACGGCGTCGCCCTGCGGCAGCGCGACGCCGGAGAACGTCACGGTGCCGCCAGCGGCGACGGTGCCCATCACGGCGGGGCTGCTGCCCACGGTGAGGGAGACGGCGGTGCCGACGGGGGCATCGGTGCGAAGGGTCACAGCGGTCGAAGTCGACGCGGAGAACACCTGCCCCGCCGTCGGCGTCGTGAACGCGAGGGTCGGCGGGTTGCCCACTTCGACGGAGCAGGGGGTCGAGGTGGTGCCGCTGTTGCCCGCCGGGTCGGTGGCCGCCGCCGAGAGGGTGGTCACGCCGGGCTGGAAGCGAACCGCGAGGAAGCGGCCGCGCCCCGCCGCGAGCGACGGCGCCATGAGCGTGAGCGTGCTCGGCATGCCGCCGGCGCGCGTCAGGGTGAGCGTCACCGGGTACACGTCGCTCTGCACGTCGATGTCGGCGGTGCCGGTGCCGTCGGGGTTCGGCGCCACCACGAGGCCGCAGGTGAGCAGGCTCAGGACGGGGCGCTCGGAGTCGACGTAGAGGGCCACCGCGGACGAGCGGCCGGTGTCACCGCCGTCGGTCACCGCCACCTGGATCGTCGGGTTGGCGGGCACCATGTCGGCGGGGCGAGCGGGGGCGGGGAGCGAGTCGAGCATGGTGACGCGCGGGAAGCGCGCGATGCCGACGAAGCCCATCCCGAGCGCCGCGCAGGGGTCACCCATCGTCGTGGGCGCCACGGCGACCGCGGGGACCGCCGGCGTGGTCATTTCGCCGTTGAAGAAGAGGCTGGCCATGCCCGACGAGCGATCGGTGCACGCGACCACGTCGGCCTGGAGGCCGCGGGTCATCGGGTCGGCGTCGCGGGCGACGTTGAGCACCGTCATGGTGTTCATCGCGTCGTAGGCGAGCGGGGTGACGATGCGCACGCTCGGGAGCGACGACTGGCAGCGGATGTCGGTGACGGTGCGGCGGGCGACGTTGCCGGCCTCGTCGCGCGCGGTGACCTCGACGGAGAAGGGCGCGTTGCCCGTGGGGCAGGTGAGCTCGACGCAGGTGTCGGCGCCGGTGCTCATCACCGATTCGCAGGTGGGCATCCCGCCGGCCTGCGAGGCGCAGAACTGCTGCCCCACCTCGCTGCTGCGGCCGCACACCTGAAACTGCACACCCGGCGTCATGGTGTTGGTGTCCGCCGAGAGGCCGATGGTGGTCCCCATGGCGGGGCGCGCGACGGTGAGCGTCGGGGCGGTGGCGTCGACGGTGAAGGTCGACTCGGCCGACATGCCCGTGTTGCCCGCGCGGTTGGTGCAGGTGGCGCGCACCCGGTACATCCCATCGGGCGACAGCGCGACGTTGCGGAACTGCGCCATCCCGCCCATCACGGCGCCGCGGAGGGGGAAGGTGCTGTTGGAGACGAAGAGCTCCACCTCGCGGCCGTCTTCGATGTCGGTGCCCACGGTGAAGGCCGTGGTGAAGCGCATGCCCGGCGTGGCGTTGTCGGCCTCGTTGAGGGTCGAGCGGGCCGGCGCGGTGATCTGACAGCGCGGGAGGTTGCAGTTCACCGTCACGGTGGCCGACGCGCAGGGGGCCATCACGCCCTCGGCCGTCACCTGCAGCGTCTGCATCCCGCCGGAGTCGAGCATGACGTTGGGGAAGGTGACGATCGACCCCGCCACATCCTGCATGCCCACCATGCGACCGCCCACCGAGAGCACCAGCGTGGTGCCCATCGGGGCGTTGGTCGAAACCTGCACGTTGGCGCTGAAGCCGTTGGAGCAGTCGCGGTCGGAGTCATCGGCGATGCCGAGGAGCGCGTCGGCGAGCGGCCGCACGAAGCGCGTGTCTCCGCACGACGACGGCTGGCCGTCCGGCGCGTCCCCGTCGTCCGTGACGTCACCGCCGGTGTCTCCCGGCATCTCGTTGGGTACGTCGCCAGGTTCAGTGGGAACATCGCGGCCGGCGTCCATGGGCGTCGGGTCGTCGGGACATCCCGTCATCGCTGCCGCAAGCGCGGTCAGCAAGAATCCGATAGAGCTCTTCTTCAACATCTTCCTACCTCGTGGCAAGAACCGGGCTCCTACCTATCACAGTCCTTCACGGCTTGCGCCACCGTCCTCGGACGAAGCGCGCGCCCTACCGCCCATCACATCATCGCGGGGTCGACCGCGAAGCAGGCTGGAGACTGGCACGACCGGGGCGCTGAATTCCAGCGGCGAAGCCTTACGAATCCAGGGGTGACGGCGCGCGCGGTCCTCGTCGGCCTCGGTGCGTACGTCCGGGGTGGGTCGAATCTTCCCGTGATCCTCGATCACGTAGGGGCCGATGGCGGGGTCTCGCCCGGGCTCGCAGTCGGCGCGCGGCGGGAGCATTTCCAGCGAACCCACGGCGGCCTGGTAGCGCGCGCGGGCCTGCCCGCAAGCCGTGGCGTAGGGGCCGAAGTAGTCGCCGCCCTGATGGAGCGCGGTGGCGTGGCAGCGCTGGCAGGCGCCGACGAGGTCGCAGTCGCGGCACCCGTGCACGTCGGCCCACGACACCTGCCGCAGCATCGCGAGCTCCTCGGAGCGCAGGATGGCGGCCATGCCTTCGGTGCGCGCGTTGCCCACGCGGACGGGGGTGTCTGTGCAGGGGAGCACCTCGCCGTCGGGCAGCACGACGAGCCCGCTCCGCCCGACGCCGCAGGGGTTGACCTCCAGGCGGCCGCTGCGCTCGCGGGCGGCGTCGGCCTGCGGCTTCCACGGGGTGAGGAGCCCCGACGCGACGAGCTGTTCGGGCGACGCGGCCACGGCGAGGGGGGCGAGCGAGCCGTCTTCCATCGCGGTGAGCGTGGCGCCTGCGCGGAAGCTGCAATCGAGGTCGCGCGCGAGCCGCTCGACGCCGACGGCCCCTTCGGTGGAGAGGGAGGTCTGCGGGTTCTTGACGATCACCCGCAGGCCGTAGCGACGGAGGGCACGGATGCCCGCCACCGTCTTCACGAACGACCCGGGGACGCGCGTGACCGCGTCGTGCTCGGCGCCGATGGCGGAGTAGACGCTGACGTGAACCTCGTAGAGCCCGATGCTGGAGAGGCGCTTCGCGTACGCGTCGTCGATGAGGAAGGCGTTGGTGTAGAGGCGCACCGCGAAGCCGCGGGCGCGTGCGTGGGAGAGGATGTCGAGCAGGTCGTGACGGAGCGTGGCTTCGCCGCCGGAGACGTTGAGGGTGAGGACGCCCGCCGCGGCGATGTCATCGAGCAGAGCGCGCAGATCGTCAAGGGACAGCTCGCCCTTCAGCCCCTGGATTTGATAGCAGTGCTGGCAGGAGTGGTTGCAGCGGTCGGCCACCTGGAGGTGCACGCTGACGGGCGTGCCCCGCTTCGCCGACAGCGCCTGCACGAGCGCGCGCCCGCTGAGGTAGCGGCCTTCGGTCGGGGCGCTCAAGGCGCGGCCTCGGTGGTGAGGAGGCCGCGGCCGTGGAGGTCTTCGATGAAGGCTTCGACGTCGCGGCGGGCCGTCTCGGCGTCGACCTCGTAGCGGGCGCACAGCGCGTCGACGAGCTCACCGACGGTGGCGTTGTCGCAGCGCTCCCAGAGGAAGCTGCCGACCCGGTTGAGCAGGCGGATGCGGTTCACGTCCATCGAGATGATGGCCACCTCGTCTTCGACGCGACGCCACGCGGTGTCGTGGGCGCGCTGGACGCGGGTCGTGGGGGTCATGATGGGATCTCCGTCGCGAGCGCTGCGTCGAGGTCGTCGAGGTCGTGCGGACCGCGGGTGGCCAGCAGGCGACCGAACGGGACCTGAAGAGCGAGCGCGGACGCTATCATGAACCGGTCCCTCGCAAGGGCATCCCGCGCGGGCGCTCGGGCACAATGCTGCATGACCACGGTGGTTGCGCCGGACCGGGATCGCCATTCAAAGCCCGGCTGGCTCCCTCGCTCCAGCCGCGCGAGCGCGACGACCGGCGCCTCCCCGGCGGCGTCGAGCTCGGGGCGCGCGTCGCCCGCGAAGGGGAGGGCCCAGGCGCGGGCGGTGGGGTCGGGCGTCACGATCACGGCGTTGTGGGCGAAGGATCGCCCGGCCGCGAGGGTCGCGAACGTGGTCTTGCCGGTGCCGCTCGGGGCGAAGAGCAGCGCGACGCCGCCCGCGACCCGCACCGCCGCGGCGTGGAGCACCACGCAGCCCAGCAGCGGCGCGCGCTGCGCGACGAGGGCGGCGAGCGCAGAGACGAGCGCGCGCGGGCGACCCGGCGCGACGGCCACCACCACCCCGCCGTCGCCCGTCGCCACGGAGAAGCCGTCGCCCGCGAAGCCCGCGGCCTCGGGGACGACGTCCGCGGGCTCGGCGCGGATCACCCGCACGGCCACGTCCTCGCGGGAGGCGGGGCATCGCCAGCGGTCGAGTTCGGGCGGGAGCGCGCCGTCGTCGAGCGTGAGGACGTAGCGCGCGGGGCCGAACGCGAGCGTCACCTTCACGCGAGGAGCCCGTCGATCACCGGGCCCACGGGGTCGTCCTTCGCGAGGGCGAGGCGGTAGACAGGCGTCGCCGCGGTGAGGTCGGCCGCGAGCCCGAGGAGCGCCCCGCCGTCGCCGCCGCGCACGAAGCGGACGGTGCAGCGCAGCACGCGCGCGAGCGCCGCGCCGCCGGCGACGCGGTCGAGCGTGAGCGCGGGGGCCTTCTCCAGCAGCACGATCGCGCGGAGCGGGGTGCGCCGCGGCGTGGTGGCCTTCGCGTACTCACCGACGAAGGGCAGCGCGTAGGCCCACCACGCCCCGTCCTCACGACGCAGCGCCACCTGGTCGTCGGAGAGCACGTTGGCCTCGGGGAGCTTGCGCGTGGTGGTGGTCTTGCCGCCCTGCGTGGGGGCCATGAACACCACCGCCCCGCGCGCGTCGCCGTAGCCCGCGGCGTGGACGAGGAGCCCGCCCCGCGCGGGGAGCTCGTGCGAGAGGATGAGCCGCAGGGGGGTGTCGAGGGCGGTCGCGTCGACGAGGGCGGGGCGGTGCGACGCGCTCTCGACGCGCTCCCCGTCGGCGCGGCGGTCGGCAGGGCGCCAGGTGAGGGCGTCGGTCTCGCGGAGGAAGGTGACCGAGCCGTCGTCGTGGAGCGTCCCCTCGGCGCCCGGGTAGGCGACGGAGGGCGCGCGGGGCGGGCGCCAGCCGGGGAGGACGCGCACCCGGAGGTCGATGGCGTCGTCGCCCGCGGTGGCGCGGTAGGCGCCGAAGCGGGCCTCGATGTTGGCCGGGACGCAGGGGCCGTCCACCGACGCGCGGAAGGGGACGCCCGCGACGCTGAGCTCGATGTCGTACATGGGTCTGCGCCCTTTGGTTGCGCGGCGGCGTTCTACGTTCGCGCCAGCGCGCGGCGCAACCACGAACGCGCCGCGCGCCACGCCAGCATGAGGTGTCGCGGGTGCGGTGAGGGGACGCGCCATGGGGGGGCGGTCACCACGCACGCCCGCCCCAGCACACGGGCGTCATCCACCACGCCGTCGTCGGCGGCCCGCGCGTCACCGCGGAAGCGCAGCCCCCCCGGCTCCCGCGCCACGACGCGGTGCACGACGAGGCCGCGCGTGCCCACGTACGCGCCGAGCTCCCCGGGGGCGAGCTCGATCGCCGGGCAGGGGGTCACCTCGACGAGCGAGCCGTCGCGAACCGCCGGCCACATGCTCCCGCCCCGCGCGGTGAAGCGTGCGCGCTGGCCTTCACGGAGCAGTTCGATCACCATGCGCGCCGCGAGGTCCATGGGCACAGACGACTCTACTCCGGCGGGCGCGGCGCCACCACACGAGCTGCGCGCCGCGGCCCCCTGGGTTGCGGCGCTCGCGGTGGCCTCGCTCGCCTGGTGGCTCACGCTGCCCCTCGCCGCCTGGGCCCTCGCGGTGACGCCGCGCTGGTGGGCGCCGCTCGCGGTCGGCGCGGTCATCCGCCAGACGCTGCTCCCGGCGGCGCGGGCCTTCGCGTCGCGGCGCTTGCGACCCGCGGTCGCTTCGCTGGTGGCGTCGCGCGCCCTGGCGTCGGGCGCGTTCGAGTCCGAGCCGACCTCCCTCGCGCCCCTCGCGCAGCGCATCGAGCACGGACTCGTCGAAGCCGCCCCCGAGCTCGTCGCCGCCGCGGTGTGCGCCGCCGTCTTCGGGGTGCTGGCCGCGCGCGCGCTCCCGACGCCGTGGGGCCCGGCGATGCTCGCGGCGTGCGCCCTCGCGGCGGCGATCCGCTTCGCCGCCCGGCGCTGGCTCGACGCCTCGTCCGACGCGCTCCTCGACGCCTCCCGCGCCGAGGCGTGGCGGCTCCACGGGGCGGCGCGCGGGCGCTGGGAGGTGACGGGAGCGGCGCGGGCGCTCTTCCTCGAAGACACCCTCGCGGTGACGGCGCGGGTGGTGGGGGCCGAGCACCGGCACCACTCCCGCCTCCGCGTGGTTCGCTCGGCGCAGCTCGCGCTCTTCCTCGCGCCGCTCGCGTGGGTGCTGTGGGTGCGCGCGCGCCACGGCGTCGCGGTGACGCTGCGCGATCAGGCCCTCGTGCTCCCAGCCCTGGCCCCCTTGCTCGCGTTGCTGCGCTCGCTCGACGCCCTCGCCCTCGCGCGCCGCGCCGTCCTCCGCGTCCGCACCCCCACCGCGTCGCCGCGTTCGCGCGAGCTCCCCGAGGCGCCGATCGAGCTCCGCGAGGTGTCTGTCCGCTACGGGGATCACGTGGCCCTCGATCGGGTGAGCCTCCGCGTGCCGCCGCGCGGCGTCACCACGGTGGTGGGGCCCAACGGCGCGGGCAAATCGACCCTCGCGCGCGTCCTCGTCGGCGCGGTGACGCCCGACGCGGGGGCCTGCGTGGTGGGCGGCGTCGCGCTCGCCGACGTGTCGCCCGACCAGATCGCGTTTGTGCCGCAGCACCCCTGCTTCATTGAGGCCCTCTCGGTGCTCGACAACGTCCGCCTCGTGGCCCCCGACGCGACGCCCGAGACTGTCGCGAGCGCCCTCGCGGCCTTGGGGCTCACGGTGCGCCCCGAGCACCCGGCGGCGTCCCTGTCACGCGGCGAGCAGCGACGCGTGGCCATCGCGCGGGCGGTGCTGCGTCGCCCGCGGCTGCTGGTGCTCGACGAGCCCGACGCGTGGCTCGATCAAGCGGGCCGTGGCGCGTTGAGCGAAGTGCTGCGCCGCGAGGGGGAGGGCCGCGCCGTGGTGCTGGTGACCCACCGGGCCGACCTCGTCGAGCCCGGGGCGCGGGTGATCGTGCTGTCCGCGGCGCACACGGTGGAGGCGCAGGGGACGGCGGAGGAGGTGCTGGCGAGCTCGGCCACCGCGCGGGCGCTGCTGGCGACGATGGCCGACGAGTCGCTCCGCTTCGCCGCGGCGCGGTGACGGGGCTACACGGGGCCGTCGTCGAAGAAGGCGAGGAGCTTGTCGCGCATGGCCTCGGCGTCGGCGCGGCCGAGGTCGATGAGCTTGCGGGCGAACGAGCCGTCGAAGAGGAGATAGCTCGCGAGGTCGCTCTCGTCGGTGAGGCCCGAGTCGAGGAGGCGGAGGATGGCGCGGGCGGTCATCGAGCCGGAGAAGCGGCCCTTGCGGACGTGCTGGCCCGCGAGGCGGCCGATGTCCTGGCTGGGGCGGACGATGAGCGGCTCGACGCGGCGGTAGGGCTCGGCGCCGCGGTCGAGCGAGCGCTGGCTGAGCTTGTGGACAAACTCGTCGCCGTAGAGCGCCTCGCCGTCCTTGAGGAGCTGGTTGATGCGGTTCATCAGCTCGAGGTCGGTCTGCACGTGGTCGAGCAGGAAGGCGTTGAGCACCTTGCCGAGGAGGAACATCGCCCCCGGCGGCCGCGCCCCCAACTCGCCGAGCGACTCGGGCACGCCGACGCCGCGCACGTCCTGGGAGAGGCCCACCACGAGGACGCGCTGCGCCCCCATGCGGATCGCGGGGGCGATGGGCGTGTTCTGCCGCAGGCCCCCGTCGCAGTAGAGCAGCGACCCGATGCGCACCGGCGGGAACACCAGCGGGATCGCGGCGCTCGCGAGCGCGTGCTGCGGGCCGACGATCCCGTGGCGCAGCACCACGCGCGAGCCGAAGCCCGTGGGCATGGGCACGTCGGGGGCGGTGTCGATGAAGAGCGTGGTGCGCCCGGTGGCGATCTCCGTCGCGCTCACGCTCACGGCGCGCAGCACGCCGCGCCGCACGGTGCGGGCGAGCATCTTCCATGACACCTCGCGGGTGACGAGGTCGACCATCGGCTGCACGTCGAAGAGGCCCGCCTCCGCGTCGCCGCCGCCGAGCAGCACCCGCGGGAGCTTGAGCGCGTGGCGCGCGCTGAAGCGCAGCACCCGTTCGAAGTCCACCGAGGTCCAGAGGTCGACGAGGCGCCGCACGCCGGAGATGGGGTCGGACATGTGGGCCGCGAGGTAGCACCCGTTGATGGCCCCGACGCTCGTCCCGCACACCATGTCGATGCGCGGCGCGAGCCCGCCCCGCGAGCGCGCGAGCTCGCCGTAGAGGTACGAGAGCACCCCCACCTCGTAGGCGCCGCGCGCCCCGCCACCCGACAGCACCAGCGCGGTGTGCCCGCGGGGGCTGAGTCGCCGTTGGTCTGTCACGTGTTCACCGCTCCGCTTCCACTGGCCGTCGCCGCCACCCGCCGCCGCATCGCCGCCAGCCGATCGTCGAGCAGGTCGGCGCTGGCCGTATCGCCGAGGAGGCGCAGCGAGCGCGCGCACCCGGCCACCACCTGATCGCCGCGGTACACCCGCAGCGGGTCGACGAAGTGCGGGTCGGTGAGCACCGAGTCGAGCCACGCCCGCGCCGCCACGCGGTCGCCGAGCGCCGCCGCCGCCTCGGCCACCGACGCGCGCGCGTGCAGGGCCTCCAGCAGCAGCCCCGACTCGCGAGCCACGCGCTCGGCCGCC
>JBILLV010000521.1:0-4678 GCA_044375895.1 Polyangiales bacterium
ACTCGCTGCGCGTCGTCCACGTCAACGCCCTCGGCGCGCGCGCCACCGCCCTCCGCGGCGAGAGCCTCGCGTGGGCCACGCAGCTCCCCCTCGGCTTCTCCCTCGCCCTCGGCGCCTCGTGGGTGCGCCCGGTGGTCAACGGCGTCTCCGCGGGCGCCTTCGCCACCGCCGAGCTCGGCGTGGGCTACACCCTCCGCCGCGACCTGCTCCTCGGGCTCCGCTGGCGCTTCTTCGGCGGCGGCGGCGACGCGCTCTCGGGGAGCACCTCGCTCGACCTCGGCGCCCTCTGGCGACCGTCGCAATACTTCATGGCGGGCGCGGTCGGGCAGCAGCTCATCGGCCCCGACTCGCCCACGCAGGGCCTCGTCCGACGCGTCACCGCGGGCCTCGCCGTGCGCCCCACGGGCACCGACGCGCTCACCCTCGGCGCCGACGTCGTGGTCCCCTGGGACGGCAACGTCTCGGGACGAACGGGCCTCCGCCTCGCGATCCCGCACGTCGGGCACGCGCGGGCCGAGGGCTTCTACGACTTCGAAACGGGCGCGTGGCGCGCGGGGGCGGGGCTCGACCTCGCGTGGGGCCAGTGGCGCGCGGGCGGCGGCGCCTTCTACGACGGCGACGTCGCGGGCTACACCGCCACCGCGGCCTGGGACGGCGACCGCAGCGCCACCACGCTCCCCGAGCGCAGCGTGTCGGTGACCGTCGACCTCGACAGCTCACCGGGGACGCGTTCGTTCGTGCGGCTCCTCTGGCGCTTCGAACGCCTGCGCCGCGACCCGGCGGTGCGCGCCGTCCTCTTCGCGCCGCGGGAGGAGGTGGGCGGCCTCGCCCATGCGGAAGAGCTTCGCGAAGCGTTCGCGCGGCTGCGGGCCTCGGGCAAGCGGGTGGCGTGTCACCTCACCGAGGCCACCGCGAGCACGTGGTACGCGTGCGCGGGCGTCGACCGGGTCACCATCGACCCCGCTGGGGGCGTGCGCATCGCGGGCGTCCGCTCGTCGCGCTACTACCTCGGCCCCGCCCTCTGGAACCTCGGCGTCCGCACCGACTTCGTGCGCATCGGCGACTGGAAGAGCGCCCCCGCGCAGTTTACCCGCGACGGCAGCACGGGCCCCGCCCGCGCGCAGGAGGAGCTCATGCTCGACGACTCCCTCGCCCACCTCGTCGAGGGCGTGGCCGCGAGCCGCGAGCTGAGCGCCGACGACGCCCGCGCGGCCATCGTGTCGGGCCCCTACACCGCCCGCGAGGCCCGCGGGCGCCGCCTCGTCGACGGCGTCCAGACCCTCGACGCCGCCGAGCGCGCGCTGGCCTTCGCCACGCGCTCGGCGCAGGTGGACTACGACGCCTACACCCCCATCCGCTCGCGGCGCTGGGCCACGGGGCGCTCGGTGGCGGTGGTGCTGGTCGACGGCGACATCGTCGACGGCGAGAGCAGCGACGTCCCCGTGGTGGGCATGCGCCGCGTGGGCGATCAGACCATCGTGGCGGCGCTCCAGGCCGCGGCGGCCAACCCCCGCATCGGCGCCATCGTGCTGCGCGTCGACTCGCCTGGCGGCAGCGCCCTCGCGAGCGACCTCATCTGGCGCGCGGTGGTGGCCGCCAACCGCCGCAAGCCGGTGATCGCGTCGTTCTCCCGCATCGCGGCCTCGGGCGGGTACTTCGTGGGGGCGGGGGCGCGCGAGATCGTCGCCGACCCGACCTGCCTCACGGGCTCCATCGGGATCTTCTACGGCAAGGCCGACATCGCCTCGCTGCTCTCGCGCCTCGACGTCCGCGTCGAGCTCACGCGCCGCGGCGAGCGGGCCGACATGGAGAGCATCTTCCGCCCCTACACCCCGGAGGAGCGACGCTTCCTCGCGGACAAGATCGGGGAGTTCTACAACCAGTTTCTGGCGCGGGTGGCGCTGGGCAGACACCGCACGCCCGCGCAGATCGACGCGGTGGGCGAAGGCCGCATCTGGAGCGGCTCGCGGGCGCTGGAGATCGGCCTCGTCGATCGCCTTGGGGGGCTGATGGTGGCGCTCGACCGGGCCCGCGCGCTCGGCGACCTCGGCGACGACTACGAGCTCGTCGAGCTCCCCGCGGAGCCCACCAGCCTGCTCGGCACGCTCGCCCGGCTCGTCACGACGGAGGGCGCCTCGCCGCCGTCGCTGCTCGAGCTCGCCACCAGCTCGCCCGAGGTGCGCGCGCCGGTGGGTTGGCTCCTCTCGGTTCACGCGGGCATCGGCCGCCCCATGGCGATGACCGACTGGCCCGTCATCGTCCCGTAGCCCGCCTCGCGCCTTCCCGCGCCCCGGCACCTCCTGCGATGCTCCGCCCCGTGCGGCGACCCTCCCTCCCCGAAGTCCTCGCGGGCTCCCTCGTCGTCGCCGTTCTCCTCGGCGCCTCGGGGACGGCGTGGATGTATCGCCGCGCCCGCGCCTCCGAGGCCCGCCTCAACGACCTCACGCAGCGCTTCAACCTCACCCAGCGCGAGGCGCAAGAGGAGCTCAGGGGCCGCCTCGTCGGCCAGGCCACGAGCCTCGCGCGCGTCCCTGGCGCTGGCCTCTCCGCGCTCGCCCCCGCCCTCCGCTCGCTCCAGCTCGCGCAGCGCGACGGCGTCCGTCCCTACGCGGGCGCTCGCTACGCGCTCCATCGTGCGCTCGTCGACGTCACGCGCAGCCTCTCCCTCGACCACCACCGCGCGCCCCTCACCGATTTCGCGCTGTCGCCCGACGGCCACCGCGTCGTCACCGCCTCCCTCGACCGCACCGCTCGCCTCTGGGACCTCACCACCGGCGTCACCGTCGCCGTCCTCGACGGCCACCGCACGGGCGTCACGGCGGTTCGGTACACCGACGACGGCGCGCGCATCGTCACCACCAGCGCCGACGGCCGCGCGCGCGTGTGGGACGCCTCCACGGGCGCGTCGCTCAACACCCCCGCGCCGCCCGCAGCGACGCCCGTTGTCCCCGCGGGGGCGTGGTCGGCGCGCGCGCCCACGGCCGTTCGTGCCTCGCGCGACGGGCGGCGCGTCGTGGTGCTCGCGGCCGGCGAAGCGACGCTCTGGGACGCTGACGCCGCCGCCCCGCGCGCCACGCTCACCGGTCACGACGGCGCGATCACCGACATCGACCTCACCGACGACGGCGCACGCGCGCTCACCACCGGCGCCGACGCGACCGCGCGCGTGTGGGACTTCGCCACCGGCACGTCGTTGCAGACGCTCAGCGGCCACCGCGCCGAGGTGTTGCGCGGGCGCTTCTCCCGCGACGGCCGCGCGGTGATCACCCTCGGCGGCGACCGCGCCGCGCGGGTGTGGCCCCTCGGCGGCACGGCCCTCGTCTACGCCCTCGCCCACCCCGCGGGGGCGGCCCTGCGCGCGGCGCGTTTCTCCCCCGACAGCCAGCGCCTCCTCACCGTGAGCGATCCCAGTGTGGTGTGGGAGACCGACACCGGCCGTCTCGTCGCGACGCTCAGCGGCGCCCACGTCGACGACGCGACCTTCTCGAGCGACGGCTCCCTCGTCCTCACGCGCGGCGCCGACGGCGTGAGCGTGCTGCGCGCGGACGGGTCGGGCGAGGTCGCGCGCATCCCGGGTGAAGCCCGCGACGCCGCGCTCTCCGACGACCACCAGCGGGTGCTCACCGTCGGCGCCGACCGCGTCGTACGGCTCTACCACGCCGCGGGTGGGGGCCTCATCGCGGCGCTCGGGGGGGCCGAGGGGGAGGTGTCGGGGGCGCGCTTCCTCGGCGCGACGGGGCTGGTGGTGGTCGCTCGGACGGTCGGCGACCCCGGCCTCTGGCGCACGTCCGACGGGGCCCTGGAGCGCACGCTGGAGGGTCACCGCGGCGTCATTCGCGCCGTCACCGCCACCGTGGACGGGCGCTACCTCGCGACGCTCGGCGACGAGGGAGCGCGGCTCTGGAACGCCGCCTCGGGGCTGCGCTTCGGCTCCATCGACGAGCACCCGGGTGGCGTCACGAAGGCGTACTTCTCGCGCGACGGGGCGACGCTCGTGACCGTCGGGGCCGAGGGGAGCGCGCGCGTCTGGGCCGTGGAGACGGTGGAGCGCCTCGCGCTGATTCAGCCCGAAGACCAGCACGTGATCGATGCGCGCCCCAACGACGAGGGCGACCGCGTGGCCGTCCTCACCCGCTGGGGCGTCGCGCTGCTGTGGAACCGCCGTCGGGGGCCGCTCGCGCAACCCTTCGGCGAGAACGGCCGACGCATCGACGCCGTCGCCTTCGCCCCCGACGGCCGCTCGCTCCTGACGCGCAGCCCCGACCGCGCCGTGCGCCTCTTCGACGCCTTCACGGGCCAGTCCATCGCCACGCTGGATCCGTCCCCCCGCCCCGTCACCGACGCGCGCCACAGCCCCGACGGCCGCCGCCTCGCGACGGTGAGCGCTGACGGCATGGTGCGGGTGTGGTCGGTGGACGAGGCCGAGTGGGTGAGCCTCGCGTGCGCGTACCTGCCGGGGCGTCGCGGCTGGGCGCTCGACCGCCCGCTCAACGACTACTGCGCCACGCGTCGCGGCGCGATGGGCCTCCGCCCGGTGGGGCCGTGATACCGTCGCCGCCGTGCGCCTCCCCCTCGCGCTGACGCTCGCCCTCTCCTTCGCGCTCTACGCCACCAGCGCCCGCGCCCAGCGCCTCGAGCTCCAGCACGACGCCCCCCGCGACTGCCCCTCGCGCACCAC
>JBILLV010000522.1:0-4676 GCA_044375895.1 Polyangiales bacterium
ACAGCAAACCTGTTCGTCGAACAGTCGGCGTGTACACGCACCGCCCCGACGGTGCACGGCCGCCGAGGGGAGCCCGCGTCGCGCGTGCGGTGCGGACGGGCAGGGCCGTTGGACTACTTATCCCCCTCGAGGCCTACGCGGCGTGGAGCGCCGAGCGCGCCGACTGGTGGACGAGCGCAACGCCAGGGCACGGGTGACGGCGCAGGCGCCGTCGCGAGACGCCGCCCCGCCGCATCGCGGAGACGCGGCGCGAACTCATCGCGCGCCGGGGCGGCTTCGTGGTGCTCCGAGACGCCTTCGGCGCGGCGCCCCTGTCGGGGGGTGCCCTCGCAGAAACCACCATGATTTACGACAAAACACGTTTTGTCCGACCGGTCGGACAGCGCGCTCACCGCCACGATGCAGCGACGCCGCCCGGAGACCAGGGACGCGTTTGCGCCAGGGTGATCGCTCCCCGCATCCACACCGCCTTCAGCGGCCGAAGGCGCCGAACCACGCGAAGTAGCCGAGCAGCAGGCCGACGATCAGCGTGCCGAACCCGGCGCGCTCCGCGGGGGGCACAGCGGCGCGCTCGGATGATAAGACATCCAACGCCCCACTCGGCCGAGCCCGTACCCACTCCGCCCGGCGACGGTTCGTGTAAGTGATGTTCGGTCGACTCTCGCGGTACTGCGCGCAGTGTTGCTGAAGTGGCGGGGTTGGGCAGGCCGGCGACCGCTACGAGCGGCACGCGGACCAGGTCGCAGACGCAGTCGTGGCTGGTCAGGACGCCTCGCCGCTCCTGGCGCAGATGGCGCCTTCATCGGCTCCCGAGGCATCGGCCGTGCAGCGCTCGGCTGCGCCCGGGGCCGTGGAGCACCTCCCGGGTGGCAACGCCCACTCGCCGCTGGCCAATGGGGCCGTCCCGGTCCTCGCGGTGCAGGGCCGGGCGGTGCAGCGAGAAGAGACCGCGCCGGGCGGTGGCGGAGGCGGCCCGACGGCGCCGCCCCTCCCGCCCGGGGCCGCAGAGCGCGGGCTGGCGTGGGCGAAACCGAAGCGGTCGCAGAGCGGCAACGCCCAGGTGTGGTACCTGGTCCCGGCCACCGAGGCCGACACCGAAAAGGTCGAGTTGACCGCAGAAAGACGCCGTTATTACATACCGAACGATGCAGGGCTCGAGATGAAGGCCATGGCCTTCGAGCGCGCGCTCGGCGTGGCGGCGATGGGGTCGGGGGGCGCGCGCCAGGCGGCCTCGGCCATGGCGGGGGCGGTCGTGACCATCATGGACGACTACGTGAAGTTCCTGCGCGAGGCTGGCGCCACCGTCGGCACCTACGAGGCCGAAATCGGAGCGGTCATCGGGTCCACGGGGGAGGGCTTCGCGGGGGCCGTCGGCACCTCCGAGGCAGCCCTCCGGGGGGCCGCGGCGAAGGCGACGGGCAACGTGCGCGAGCAGCTCGCCATCGCGACGGCCTTCGCGTGGAACTTCGGCAAGGCCTTCGTGGACAAGCAGAAGAACACCGAGATGCAGGCCTTCGCGGAGAGCCTCAAGGCCAGCCGCCCGCTGCTCAGCCAGGCGCTCGAGCAGGCGGTCGAGACCGGCGACAGCAACCTCACCGGGACGCTGCCTCAGGACACGTCGGCCAACCGCCGGGAGGCCCGGACCCTCATCGGGCAGCAGAAGGACATGCGGACGACCACCCCGGAGGTCGACAACCGGGTCGCGGGCTCCGAGCGGACCGAGACCGTCGGGGGCTCGATGGGCGAGGCCCGCACGGCCGCTCCCGACCTGATGCAGGGGCCAGTGGCGGCGCTGAGCCCGCGGGAGGCCCGGCAGATGAACGGCACCCCCGGGGCGTCCGACGCAGAGGCGCTCGCGGCCATCGAGGGGCAGCGCCTGCGCTGGAACGAGGGCATCCGTCGCTTCATCCTCGACGAGTCCCACCCCTGGGTCCAGACGATGCGGGGGGCCAATCTCCCGGTCGGGGCGGGGCCGTCGGGCACCACCAAGGGCGTCATGGAGGCTCGGCAGCTGCTCAACGTGTCAAACCCCCTCTACGCGCGGGCCGCGGCCATCGGGTATCTCCTGCCTATCAACGCGCATTCCCTCATTGAGATCCTCATCGGCGCCGCGTCCGTCGATGGCCCCGCGCCCGTGCCACAGGACTTCGGCGTCTATCTTCACGTCGAGCCCTTCAACGGCAAGGGGCTCTATCAGGACGAGGACTTCTGGAAGGCGGTGGAGGCCACGGAGGCGAAGAATCGCGGCGGAGGGGTCGGGTGAGCCGCAACGTCTGCGCGCGGTCCGCCGACGTGCTCGTCCACGGGCTGCGGCCCGTCCCCGAGGACCCCGAGGATTTCCTGTGGGGCGACCCGAGCCCGGCGATCGGCTGCAACGCCCTCGCGTGCAGCCGGTGCGGGGCTGCGCTCCGCCAGGGTGCAGGCTGGCGGCTCGCCGATGGGCTCGGCGCGGAGGCCATGGCGGCGCTCCATGGGCTCGATGACTGGGAGACCCACGGCGGGCTGCTCGTGCCCGAGCCGGTCGCGCGGACGTGGGTGTGCCGCTGCCATGGCTTGACCGTCACCTTCCCCCGCGCACTCCGGGACGGCGGCGCGGCGGACGAGCACCCAGCGCCCATCGGTTGGCACTGCGCGTCCCACCCGCTGCGGACCTTCCCGGTGGCGCTCGACGGCGTCACCCTCGAAGGGCCCGAGCGCATCACGCCCGACTGGGTAGCGGCCATGCTCCGCGGGTCGCCTCCAGACCTCGGGTCGTCCTCTGGCCTTGCGGGACCCGCTCCCCTGGGACCGTCGTCGGCCCAACCGGGCTGGGCTGGGGACTCCGAGGGGGCGACGGGGACGTCGCCCGTCCGGCTGGGGTGGGGACTCCGAGGGGGCGACGGGGACGTCGCCCGTCCGGACTGTGGTCGGGCTCCGCACCCGGTTCGTCCTGACTGGCTCGGGCCGGCTCCCGCGGCGTGGCTTGTGCGTCTCTGGTTCGAGCTCGCCGACCGCGCTGCGGCCGACCGGCTCGCCGAGCATGTCGCGCGGTCCCTGACCCCCGAGGCGCCCGAGCTGTCGAGCGCGCTGCACTTCTTCGCGGGGATCCCACCAGGCGTGGCGGCAGCCTTTGCGGACCGCGTCGCGGGCCTGACCTCCGTCGCGGACGCTCGCGCGCCCTGGCCGCCCCATGAGCCGGTCGCGCGGCTCCTTCGCCGCCTCGCGCGTCGCCTTGCGGGAGGCGTCCCGCCCGAACCGTCGCCGGGCTCCGCACCCCGTTCGTCCGAAGGGGCCTGACCCGTCGCTCGTCCGTTCGGAACCTGCGTCCTCGGCCGATCGCCGAGTGCTCCGCGGTCGGATGATAAGACATCCAACGCCCCACTCGGCCGAGCCCGTACCCACTCCGCCCGGCGACGGTTCGTGTAAGTGATGTTCGGTCGACTCTCGCGGTACTGCGCGCAGTGTTGCTGAAGTGGTGGCTTCATGTACTTGAGGAGCTTCCTCGACCCCGACGGGCACCACTGGGAGGTGTTCTGGATGGACCCTGCCGCTGCGGCCTGACGGACCCCGACCGCTTCATCACGGCGCTCGAACTCACCGCGCCGATCGCGGGGTGACAACCCGTGAGATGCACCGTGCCTCCCTCCGGGTCGTACCTCGACCCCCGTGAGGGAGGAAAAGACTGTGCTTCGGCCGTCCGGTAGGCGCCCAGGGGCGAGCGGCGGTTTCGCAAGGGGTGTCGTAAGGGTATGCTCCCGCGCCGATGACCTGCTTCGACGACTGGATGAGGCGCCCGGCGCTCCGCGCGCTCGGCGCGGCGTGCCTTGCGTTTGGCGTCGCCTGCGACGACGGCCCGCCCTCCGTCCCCCAGGACGCCGCCCCTGCCGATGTCTCCACCGACCGAGCGGACGCCGCGAAGGACGTCCCGGCGATGGCGGACGGCGACGACATCGGCGACCGGCTCCTGTGCGAGGCGAGCTGCGCGCGTCAGGAGCGTCCCCTGTGCGCCCTCTTCGACCGCGACCGCTGCATCCGCGACTGCGTCTCCCAGGTGGCGATGCGCTCCGCGCGCTGTCGCCCGCAGGTCGAGCTCTGGCTGCGCTGCCGCGCGAGCGGGGCGTCGTTCGTGTGCGATGACCGCGGCGAGCCCACCACCACCGACTGCGCCGACCCGACCGCCGACCTCGCCCGCTGCGTGGGTGGTGACGCCGACGCGGGTGACGGCAGCGTCGACGCGACGGAGGCGGGTGACGTCCCGCTCGACACGGCCCCTGACGCGCCGCCTGACGTGTCGCCTGACGCGCCCGACGACATCCCCCCCGACGTGCCCGACGTCATCGACGTCGACGACGCTGGGATCGACGCGCCCGACGACTCCCCCGACGCCGCGGCGCCCGACGACGTCGTCGACGTCACGGTCGACGCGCCCGACGACGTCGTCGACGTGACGGACGCGGCCCCCTCGCCGGACGTCCCCCCCTCGCCGGACGTCCCCCCCTCGCCCGACGTCCCCCCCTCGCCCGACGCGCTCGACGCGGCGCCGGACGTGCCTGCGACGCCCGCGTGCGCGGCCCCCGTGGCGACCCTCACGGTGCCTGGCCCCGAGGTGGCGCGCGAGTCGACCACGCTCGGCGCGAGCACGCTCAACGGCTCGATGTGCCGCCCCGACACCGACGGCCCCGAGCAGGTGTACCGCT
>JBILLV010000270.1:0-12626 GCA_044375895.1 Polyangiales bacterium
CTTCCTTTGCGGCTTCCTGCCGCGGAGGAAGGGGAAACGCGCGAGTCCGCGAGCGGGGGATGGAGGCTCGACGCTGCGCGCCAACCGTCGGGCAACTTCCGCCCGCGCGAGCTAGGTCGCCTTCCAGCGCACCTCCACGCGCAGGTCGAGCGCGTAGCCCTCATCGGACGTGCGGAGGACGGCCTCGAGCCCGAGCGCGCGCAGGCGCTTGACGGCCATGTAGACGCGCGACGCGCCCGACTCGGGGCGCATCTTCTCGCCGGGCCAGCCCGCCTCGCGGAGCTCGGCGACGCTCAACGAGCGACCCGGGGCGGCGTCGCGGTGCTCGGCGAGCGCGACCAGGAGCAGACGCAACGGTCCGCGCCGCCCGAAGTCCACCAGCCGCCCGCCGAGTTCGAACGAGCGCCCGTCGCGTGCCAGGGTGAGCACCGCGCGGGCGCGCTCCTCGTCGACCGCGTGGGGGCCGCCGAGCGCCGCGAGTGGGTGGCGCCACGTCACGTCCTCGGCCCGTCGGAGCGCGTGGGTGAGGTCGTCGAGGCGCCGGGCCGCGAGCGGGTGGTCGCCTCGCCCCCGCGCGATCGACACGAGGGCGAAGCGCGCGTGGAGCTCGCCGTCGAGGTCGTCTTGCAACCTCACGTCCTCCAGCGCGCGCAGGAGGCGCTCCTCGGCCAGCTCGACCTCGCCGCGGCGGAGCGACGCGAGCGCTTCGAACACCGCCGTTCGCGCGAGGCGAAACGCGTCGGCGACGAGGGTCAGCGCGCGCCGGGCCTCCGCCAGCGCGTGCTCCGCGGAGAGCACGTCGTTGCGTTCGAGCTGCACGCGCCCTCGCTGCAGCCACGCCGTCCCTTCGAGGCGAAGCGCGTCGGCGTCGCGCGCAGCGGCGGCGGCGCGACCGTACGCCTCGGCGGCCAGGTCGAGCGCGCCCGCCCGCAGGCACACATCGGCGCGAGCGCCCTCGACCGTCGCTTCGAGCCGGACGTCGCGAGCGCGCCGCGCGAGGGCGTCGGCGCGCGTGAGGTGGGCGCTGGCCTCTTCGGTGCGCCCGACGGCCCCGAGCGAGAGCACCAGGTGGGCGCGGAGCCACGCCTCGCGGAGGTCGTCCTGCATCGCCGCGGCGATGGCCACGCCTCGCTCCAGGGTCGCGGCGGCCTCGGCGTGCCGGCCTCGGATCGCCGCGAAACGACCGAGCGCGTAGAAGAGGTCGACGACGAGCCCGCCGTCGGTGGCCGAGCGGGCGTGCAGCCCGTCGGCCTCGGCCGCGGCGAGGGTCGCGCGGAGGACGTGGAGGTGGAGCTCGGAGGGGCCGTGCGCCGAGAGGCTCGGATCGAGCACGATGGCGAGGTTGAGCGCGAGCGTCGAGTCGCGCGTGACCGCGTACTGCCAGGCGCCGACGAGGTCGTCGCGTTCCTCCGCGAGCCGCCGCCAGCTCGCGGGTCGATCGGCGCGCGGGCGCGGCGAGGCCGCGAGGTGTTGCGCGAGCCGAGCGCGGGCGGCGGTGGCGACGTCGAGCGCCGCGGCCCGCTTCGTCGTGTAGGCGCGCACCCCGTCGAGCATCGCGTAGCGAAGCCCATCGGGCGACTCGTGGACGTCGAGCAGGGAGGCCGACACCAGCGCCGCGAGGTGCGCCTCCGCGCGTGGGGCGTCGAGCACCGCGCGCGCCGCCGCGAGGTCGAAGCGGCGCGCGAACACCGCGAGCCGCGCGAAGGCGTCGCGCTCCTCGGGCGAGAGGAGCTCCCACGACGCGTCGAGCGCGCGGTCGAGGGCGTCTTGTGCGAGGCGCCCTTCGCCCAGCGCGGCGAGCGTCTCGCGGGCGCCGAGCGTGGCGACCCAGCCGGCGGCGATCTCCACGGCGAGGGGCAGTGCCCCCGCCCACCCCGCGAGGTGCGCGGCGACCTCCGGGGGCACGTCGCGTCCGGGGGCGGCCTGCTCGACCCGCGCGAGCAGGAGCTCGGCGGCGTCGGCGGGGGACAAGGGCCCGAGCGGCAACACCAGCTCGTGCGACGATCCCAGCCGCGAACGGGCGCAGACCACGACGGCCGCGTCGAACACTTCGGAGAGGAGGTCGTCGATGACGGCGCGGACGTCGGCGAGCAGCGCGTCGACGCCGTCGAGCACGAGGGTGACGGCCGCGCCATCGAGGCGGCGGGCCACGCGCTCGGCGACGATCGCGAGGTCGGCGGTGCGCGGCGCGAGCCCGAGCGCGCGGGCGATGGCGGTGAGCACGTCGCCGCGTGTCGCCGCGCCCGAGAGCGACACGAGCACCACCGAGCCGCCCGCACGGGAGCGCAGCCGCGCGGCGACGAAGCCTCGCGCGAGCGCCGTCTTGCCGACGCCGGGCGGGCCGCGCAGCGTGACGACGCGCGCCCCCGCGGCGAGCATCCCCGTGAGGCGTTCGAGCTCCGTGGCCCGCCCGAGGAGCAGCGGGGCCCGAGGCGAGCGGGAGGACGGGGGCTCGGCGACCATCGGGGGCACTACGACCTTCGCACGACGGCGGGAGGCTGCGAAGGGTCGGGCGGCGATGTTAGGCAGAGTTAGGTGCGTCTTCGGGGCGGGCCATCTTCGGCCCAACGAAGCCCCGGTAGAACGCCAGCCCCGACGCCACCGTCGCCGCCGCGCACCCCACGAGCAGGCCACGGTCGCGCGCGAACACGGCGCCGAGGCCCACCACCATCGCGCCGCAGAGCACCATCCCCGACAGGGCGACGACGAGGTCGGCGCGCGACTCGCCCCGCACCTGCGTGAGCGTCGCGTCGTCGAGCGTCGCGCGCACCGGGCCCCAGAGGCCGGGCGGACGCGCGCGCAGGTAGAAGGCGCGCAGCACGGCGGGCGACTCCGCGGGCGTGAGGAGCGCCACCCCGATCACCGTCACCAGCCCCACGCCGAACAAGATCGCGAAGCCCTGCCAGTACGGCGCCCGACTGAACCCCAAGGGGAACCACACGGCCCACGCGAGGGGCGCGCCGAGGGCGAAGGCCGCGACCTCGCCCCAGATGTTCATGCGCCACCAGACCCAGCGGAGGAGGCTGGCGGGGAGGGCGAAGAGGCCGAGGACGGAGCCGATGAAGTTGATCCACGCGCCGTCGACGCGGCCGATGAGGACGCGCGCCCAGAGGTAGCTCACCAGCGTCACGGCGAGCGTCGCGCCGCGCAGAAACCACACGCGCTCCCGCTCGCTCGCGTGGGGGCGGAGGTGGCGGGCGAAGAGGTCGTTGTAGAGGCCGGCGACGATGAAGTTCTGGAAGCCGTCGATGGTGGAGAGGTAGCCCGCGACGATGCCCACGAGGATGAGCCCGAGCGCGCCGGGGCCCACGTGCGCCCGGACGAGCGCGGCCCACGCGTCGCTCGGGGCCGTGCGCGGGACGAGCGCCACGCAGCCGAAGGCGATGAGCGCGAGGGGCACGATGCGCAGCACCAGCGAGAGGAAGGCGTTGAGCATCTGGCCGAGCGCGGCGTCGCGCTCCGAGCGGGCGGCGAGCGCGCGTTGGACGGCGTACGACTGGGCCGTCGCGACGCTGAAGGCGCCGCCGAGCGCGAGGGCGACGAGGCTCGCGGCGTCGACGCCAAACTCGCCGTGCACGTCCGCGCGCGACGGGGGGAAGGGGGCGAGGAAGTCGTGGCCCTTGAGGGCGACGACGCGGTCCATGAGCCCGTCGAAGCCGCCGGTGAGGGAGAGGACGGTGCCCGCGAGGATCACGCGCCCGAGCATGAGGGCCGCGAACTGCGGCACGTCGGTGTAGGCCACGCCGAGGAGCCCGGAGACCGCGGTGAAGAGCGTGGTGGCGCCCGCGAACACCAGCAGCACCGTGTCACCCGACCACCCGAGGAAGGGCGCCATGCTCTGGGCGAAGCCGCGGAGGACGTAGGCGAGGACGATCCCGTTGGCGAAGAGGGCGCCGTACGCGACGAAGAAGCCGCGGAAGCGCGAGGCGGCGACGCCGTCGTAGCGCGCCTCGAAGATCTCCGCGGCGCTGGTGAGCGCGAGGCGGCGCCAGTAGCGCGACCAGAGGATGGCGAGCGGGGCCGATACCACCGCGCCGATCCAGAAGAAGCGGTGGATCCCCACCATGGCGCCGGTGGCGATGACGGTGATCCAGAAGGCGTCGGCGCCGTCGGCGGAGGCGACGTCGGCGATGCCCACGACCCACCACGGGAGCTTGCGGCCCGCGACCACGTAGGCGTCGCCGCTCGCGCTCGCCCGACGCGTGAAGTACGAGCCGTAGGCGACGATGCCCGCGACGTAGACGGCGACGACGACCCAGTCGAGCGCGGTCATCGGCGGGGCCTACGCCGTGTGACGGGCGGCGAAGCGGCGGAGCACCGCGACGCCGTCGGCCCGGATGCGCACCGCGGGGCGGGCGGCCTTCACCTGCGCGAGGGCCTCCTCGGCGGTCTTCGCGCGGCCCGACTGGATCACCGCCGCGCACGCCACCAGCGCGCTCCGCCCTCGGCCGAAGGCGCAGTGGATGAACACCCCGCGACCCGCGGCGACGTGTCCGAGCACGCGGGCCACGAGGTCGTCGAGGTCGCGGTCGTTGGGGAAGGCGCGGTCGAGGAGCGGGTGGCCGATGCGCTCGAAGGGCGCCGCGGAGTACACCGCGCTCGTGGGCAGCTCGGAGGTGACGTCGAGCACCACCGTGACGCCCTTCTCCGTGAGCTTCGCGCGCTCGGCGTCGAAGAGTCTCGGGCCGAGGTACACCCCCGGCATCACCTCGCACACCACCTCCTCGGTGCGAAACCGCCGCGCCATCGCGTAGATGAACACGCTCACCGCGCGAAACGGCCAGAACACCGGCTGCAACAGGGGCCAGCGCGCGCCCTTGAGGATGCCCGCGACGTCGTGCCCGTACGCGGTGAGCACGTAGAGCGCGCTCACCGCGCCGAGGGAGAGCGCGCCGTAGGCCGCGAGCGCGCTCACGACGAGCGAGAGGTCGAGCCAGAGCCAGGCCATGAGCCAGGTCGCAAGGTCGACCGCGATGAGGACCGAAGTCCATCGCAGGAGACCGCGGTCGACGCGCGACGCTGGGGGAGGGGACGGGGAGGCGGGAGGGGAGACGGTCACGCCTTGTTGGCGGCGGCGGCCATCTCGGCCACCTCGGTCGCGAAGTCCTTCGAGGGCGCCTTCTCGATGCCCTCACCGACTTCGAAGCGGGCGAAGCGGACGATCGCGGTGCCCGCGACGGCCTTCGCGAGGTCGGCCTGGAGCTGCCCGATGGTCTTCTTCGACTCCTTCACCGAGAGCTGCTCGAGGAGGGTCGCCTCGTTGATCCACTTGGCCACCTTGCCGTCGAGGATCTTCTCGCGCTGGGCCGCGGGGCGCGTGCGCACCTTCTCCGCCGCCTTCTGGAAGTCGACGAGGTTCTTCTGGAACTTCTCCTCGGTCTCCACGACCTTGCGCGCCTCGGCGGCGGCGTCGGCGAGCTCGCGGCCCTCCTCCTGGGCGCGGTCGGCCACGACGACCTCGACGCGCTTCATGAAGGCGTCGGGCTCGGCGAGGATCTCGGCGTCTTCCTTGTCCATCAGCGCCGAGAGGATCTCGCGCTGCTTGGCCACGGTGTCGGCCGGCACGTCCGTCTTCACGAGGTAGAGCGGGCTCATCGACGCGACCTGGAGCGCCACGTCGTCAGCGAACTCCGTCACGCGCGCGTCGCCCGGGTTGGACGAGGCCACCTCCACCATCACCGCGATGCGCGAGCCGTGGTGGATGTAGGTCTTCAGCACGCTGCTCGCGCCCGCGGCGTAGTGCACCGCGCGGCGGACCGCGTGCTTCTCGCCCGAGCGCGCCGTGAGCTCGTCGGCGTGCTCCTGGAGCGTCTTGCCGTCGACCGTCACCGCGACGAGCGCGGCCGCGTCGGCCGTCTGGTGCGTGAGGGCGGCGTCGGCGGCGCGCGCGAGGAGGGCCTTGAAGTCGTCGCCCTTGGCCACGAAGTCGGTCTGGCAGTTGACCTCGACGAGCACGCCGCGGCGCCCGTCGGCGGAGATGCGCGCCTCCACGAGGCCCTCGGCGGCGACCTTGCCGGCCTTGCCCGCGGCCTTGGTCATGCCCTTCTTCTGGAGGATCTCCACCGCCGCGGCCATGTCGCCGCCCGCTTCCTGGAGCGCCTTCTTGCAGTCCATCATGCCGGCCTGCGTGCGCTCGCGGAGTTCCTTCACCATTGCTGCCGTGATCTCAGCCATGACACTTCCTCATTGTCTTCGATGTGCAGGCGCCCGCGCGATTGCTGACGCGCGGGCACCATTGGAGTGAGAGCGATTGGAGACGTGGAGACCGCACGGCCCGAACGACGGGCCGCGCGCGATCAGCGACGGCCGCCGCCGCCGGGACGACCGCCGCCGCCGGGGCGACCGCCGCCACCGGGACGACCGCCGCCGGGGCCGCCGGGGCCGCCCGGACCGCGACGGTCGCCGTCACGGCCGCCGCGCCCGCGATCGCGCTCGCGCACGACCTCGACGTTGGGGCCCGCGTGGTGGCCGCGGTGGCTGTCGTCGTGGCCCGAGTCGCGGCGCTTCTGCGCGCCCTCGATGCAGGCGTCCGCCACGCGCGCCGTGATCAGCTTGATCGAGCGGATCGCGTCGTCGTTGCCCGGGATCGGGAAGTCGATGAGGTCGGGGTCGCAGTTGGTGTCCGTGATCGCGAGGATCGGGATGCCCAGCTTGCGCGCTTCCTTCACCGCGATGTCCTCGAGGGCCGGGTCGATGATGAACACCGCGCCGGGGAGGCCGTTCATGTTCTTGAGGCCGCCGATGTACTCCTCGAGGCGGATGCGCTCCTTCTCCAGCTTGAGCACTTCCTTCTTCGGACGGGCGTCGTAGCCGCCGTCCTCCTTCATCTTCTCCAGCTCGCGCAGCCGCTCGATGCCCGTGCGGATCGTGCGGAAGTTGGTGAGCGTGCCGCCCAGCCAGCGGTTGGTGACGAAGTGCTGCGCCGAGCGGAGCGACTCCTCCTGCACGATCTCCTGCGCCTGACGCTTGGTGCCCACCATCAGCAGGTGGCCGCCCTTGCCGACCATTTCCGACACGAAGTTGTAGGCCTTCGTGAAGAGCTTGGTGGTCTGGTCGAGGTCGACGATGTGGATCCCGTTGCGCGCGCCGTAGATGTACTGGCGCATCTTGGGGTTCCACCGCTTGGTCTGGTGGCCGAAGTGAACACCCGCTTCGAGCAGGGCGCGAACGGGGAGGGGGGCCTCGCCGATCGCAGGCATCGCGTTTTCCATCGTCATGAGAACAACTCCATCGTCGGGTTGGTGCCTCCCCCGGCGAAGAGCGACTTGCGTCTCCGTGATCGACTCACCCGCCGTAAGACGGGCACCCTGCGATCACGGCGAGGACGTGCGAATCACGTCGACGACTCTGCCGGGGTGTGGATTTCCGCGGAAAACCGTAGGTTTACCTCGGAGGGGCGCGGAACCTACACCAACCCGTCGCCCGTGCCAAGAGGGAGCCGCGACCCCGGCACATCGAACAACCCCCGCAGCCGATCCTCCTCCGCCCGCGCCGCCCGCGTCTCCGCGCGCAGCCCGGTGATGCACGACGCGGGCACCCGCCGCGCCAGCAGCACCCCGTTGCCGCTGCGGTACAGCCCGATCCCCTCGGCCCGCAGCCGCGCGGGATCCACCCGCAGCATCACGTCCACGTTCGCCCGCTTGCCCACCGTGCTGTCGGTCTCCGCCGCGAGGTGGACGTGCGTCCGCTCGCCCGCGTGGATGCCCTCCCGCGCGATCGGCGCCACCGCGCTCAGGTGCGTCCCGTGCCACACGGGCTCGTCGCGCAGGTCGAGCGTCCACGACGCCTCCAGCGCCTCCAGCGTCACGGGCATCCCCGCCCGCGAGTGGCCCTGACACGCGCGGATGCGCCCGCCCGCCACCTCCAGCCGCGACTTGTTGTTGTCGCGCACCACCGCGTCGAGGCGCTCGCGCGTCGTCCGCACGGCCGCGAGCACCGCGTCGATCGGCGCCCAGCCCGCCGCGTCCATCGGCAGCCCCCGCTCGCCCGCGCCGTGGCGCAGCAGCGCCGACAGGGCGTGGCTCAGCTTCGTCATCTCCTTGGGATGCATCGTTCGTCTCCTCTGCCCCGCACCGTAGCCCCGCGTCGCCCCCGCGCGGAAGTCGCGCCTCGTGATGGGGTATCACCGTTCGTGATACCTCACCCCGCGGTGCTCACCCCCGACCTCACGCTCCTCCGCGCCTTCGCCGTCTTCGCCGCGCACCGCAACCTCACGCGGGCGGCGAAGGCCCTCCACGTCTCGCAGCCCGCCCTCCACGCGCAGCTCGCCCGCCTCGGCGAGTCGCTCGGCGTCACGCTCTACCGCCGCCACGGCCGCGGCCTCTCGCTCACGCCCGACGGCGAGCGCGTGGCCGCCTTCGCCCGCGAGGTCACCGAGCGCTGCGAGCGCTTCACCCAAGAGCTCCACGACGTCGCCCCGTCGCGCCCGCTCGTCCTCTGCGCGGGGGCCGGCTCGTACCTCTACCTCCTCGGCGAGGCCCTCCGCGCCTGGATCGCCGCGCCGCCCCACCCCCTCCGCCTCGTCACCGCCGACCGCGACGCCACCGTCGACGCCGTGCGCGGCGGCGAAGCCCAGCTCGGCGTCGCGCCCCTCGACGGAGCCGTCGACGGCGTGCGCGCCGAGACGCTCGCGGTGGTTCCGCTGGCGGCGGCGGTGTCGGCGACGTCGCCCCTCGCGACGAGCGTCCGCCTCCGCCTGCGCGACCTCGCGAACGAGCGCCTCGTGCTCCCCACGCCCGAGCGACCGCACCGTCGCTTCGTCGACGAGGCCCTGCGCGCGGACGGGCTCACCGCCACCATCGCTGTCGAGGCCAACGGCTGGGAGCTCGCGTTGCGCTTCGTCGAGCTCGGCGTCGGCACGTCGATCGTGAGTGGCTTCTGTCGCCCGCCGCCCGGCGTGGTGCTGCGCCCGCTCGTCGACCTCCCCGCGAAGACATACCACCTCCTCCGCCGCGACGACGGCGACCGACACCCTGCGCGGCAACAACTCCGGCAGCACCTCCTCGCGGCGTGTCGCGCGTGGCGATGAGCGCGCGGCACGAGGCGTGCTCTTCGCTGGTGCAACCCTTCAACCGCCCCCTTTGTGCGCAAGGATGTGCCACGTCATGAAGCTCTCGCCCTACGTTCTGTGCTTCGTCACCTTCGCCGCGGGCTGCGCGGATGTGATCCCCGCCGCGCCTGGCGACGCCTCGCCCGCCGCCGACACGCCGCCGCCGCCCGACCTCCCCGACGCGCCGCGGATTGACGCGGGGGCGTGCACGTTGCCCGGCGGCGGCACCTGCGCGCTCGGCGCGGTGTGTCCCGCGGGCGACGGCTGCAACACCTGCATGTGCACCGAGCGCGGGCCGCTGTGCACGCTGATCGGGTGCGCGGTGCCCGACGCGGGTCCGCCGCCGCCGCCCGTCGACGCGGGCGGCTGCACGCTCCCCAACGGGACCTTCTGCGCGGGCGGCGTGGTGTGCCCCGCGGGCGATGGCTGCAACGTGTGTCGTTGCGCGCCGGAGGGCGGGGCGATGTGCACGACGCTCGGCTGCACCGGCGACGCGGGTCCGCGCACCTGCCTCAACCGCGGGATGTGCAACCCGTGGGAGGACTGCATCTTCACCGCGCCGGGCTGCGGCCTCATCGGAACCTGCGGCTCGCCGCGGGACTGCGCGTCGATCACGCCGTACTGCGGCTGCGACGCGCAGTCCTTCCTCGACTGCCCCGGCGGCACCACCACGCGGCCCTACCGCTCCGTGGGCGCGTGCCCCGACGGCCCCGACGGCGGGCTCCCGGGGCGCTGCGACGGCGCGCACATCGGTCGCGGCGGCGGCTACTGCGCCGGCCCCTCCGACGCGCCCCTCCCCCTCGACTGCTGCATGTGGAACTGCGACCAACGCTCGGCCGCCTGCGAGTCGCTCCCGCCGACCTGCCCCGCGGGCACGGTGAACACGGTCGCCAACGGGTGCTGGGGGCCGTGTGTCCCCGCGACGGCGTGCCTCCCCTTCATGTGCGCGACGGACCGCGACTGCGTCGGGCCGTGGCGGTGCGACACCATGGCGGGACGCTGCGTGCCGCGCCGGTGAACGGCTACGGCGCCGCGTCGAGCGAGCGCGTTCGCCAGGCCGTCGAGGCGTCGATGCCGAAGCGCTCCAGGCCCGGCACCACGGCGTGGACGACGGTCTGGTGGAGCACGTCGCGGCTCACCGCGAGGTCGGGGATGCCCACGTGCAGCTCCTCCGCGGAGCGCGCGGGGAAGGGCCCGTCGCCGCCGCCGTGGCGCGACTCGTACACCGCGAAGGCGTAGCGCAGGTAGCGCGCGAGCGACGCCCGCACCTCGGGCCGCGCCTCCAGCCACGGTCGCCACGCCTCCAGGTAGTAAAACCCGAACTGCCCGTGCGTCACCTCGTCGGCGAGCAACTGCCGCGTCACGTCCCGGAGGTACGCGTCGCCGGTCGCGTCGAGCAGCGCCACGAAGCGCGCCGCGTTGACCACCTCCGACACGCACGACCCGTAGATCACGTTGCGCAGCGCCCGCTCCTCGGGCGAGCAGCCGCGGTGCTCGGGCATGAGCGTCGTCGCCTGGTCGACCTCGACGCGCGCGACCCCGCCGAGGGCCTCCACCACGCGGGCGCAGATCTCGGTGTGGCGCAGCTCGTCTTGCGCCATGCTGAGCGCCATGGCCTTCATGTCGAGGGGAGCGCCCGCCTCCATGAGCTGCCACCCGAGCGACGCGAACACCGCCGTCGAGCGGTGCTCGGACTCCATGCGGAAGAGCCACAGCGCCCGCAGCCGCGCCACGACGGCGGGGTCGTAGGCGCCCGCGTCGAAGCGCGCGTCGCCGGGCGTGCAGCGCGCGACGGCCGCGGCGATGTCCCGGTACCAGCGCTCGACGGGCGTCCCCGAGCACGCCGCGGTGACGACCGTGCTCACGCGGGGGCGCGCTCGGAGGGGGTGGTGTCGAGCGCGCCGAAGGTGGGGGCGACGTCCGCGCCGATGAACACATCGGGCTCCACGCTGGCGTCGGGTGGCGGCGCGATGCCCACGTTCGGGAGCGTGTCGGGGGCGGCGTCGGGCGGCACCGAGATGCCCGGCGCTGGGCCGTCGGGGGAGACGGCGATGCCCGCGTCGATCATCACGGGCTGGTCGCCGGGGACGTCGGGCGCGACGGCGATGCCGGGCGGCGGGGAGACGTCAGGCTGCGTGTCGGCCGCTGGCACATCCTGGCCCGCCACCGTGCTGCTGCAGCCCGCCGCGGCCACGGTTCCCACCAGCGCGAGAGCGCGGGCGAAGCGGAGATAGTGCGGGAGGTCGTCGTGCATGGCGCCGAGGATCGCACGGGGCGTGCCGCGAGGGGAGCGGCGGATGCCCAGGCCGACCCCACACCAGGCCCCGGCATCCCGAGGCCCCCGCGCCAACGACCACGGCATCCCGAGGCCCGCCCCGACGGTGCCCTCGGCATCCCGAGGCCCGCTCCGACGGTGCCCTCGGCATCCCGAGGCCCGCTCCGACAGTGTCCTCGGCATCCCGAGGCCTTCGCGAGGGTGGCCCCGGCATCCCGAGGTCCAGTCGGGCGGTGGCCCTGGAACCCCGAGGCCCCGATCGATGGCCAGCTCCCACTGCGCGGGCGTTCTGTTGTGTCGAAATTTTGACGTTTTCGATGTCAAAATTTCGACAGTCGCCAAAATTTTGACACCCGTTTGCGCGGCGATTTCCCCTGCATCTTCGGCTTCGCTTCACCGCCCCTTCGTCGCCCCGAAAGGCCAGTGTAAATCGGGGTGTTGGCACGTTCGGTGAAGTGTTCGTTGCCCGGAGGATGACCATGTCGGGCTACGGATACGAGGGTCTCTCGGAGCAGAACTTTGTCGGCTTCCACACGGAGCTGACGTCGGGGCCATGGGGTGCGGTGGACATCGGCCACGCGCAGATGAAGCGGAGCGCGCGGCACGAGATGCCGGTGCTGGGCTTCTTCAAGCTGCTGGTGGTGGAGTCGATCGACGGGCTCGTGTCGGCGCAGGGGGCGGACAACGATGTGAAGCGCTGCGACGGTCCGTGGGACGACGCCGAGCGGCGCCTCGTGCTGACGCTCCAGCTCAAGGCGCTCGACGGCGACCCCGCCGTGCGGGCCGATGCGGAGCAGGTGCAGGCGCAGCTCTGCCCGGGCGGCAGCACGTCGATGACGAGCCTCAGCGCCGACGAGGAGGTGGACTTCGCGCGCAACCAGCTCAAGCTCGCGCGCTCCCCCGCGCTCTCCGCCGCCGTCGCCCGCCTGGGCATCGAGGCGCACCTCGACGACGTCGCCCGCTGTACCGACGACCTCGCGGGCGCGCTCGGGCGCAGCAGCGGGGCGAAGCCGGTGGCGCGGTGGCAGCGCGTGGCGCAGGCGAAGCGCGCGTGCGTGTCGACCTTCAACCTCGCGCACGAGGGCCTCGCGCGCCTCGTCGAGACGGCGAAGGATCCGCTGGTGAAGGCGGACTTGACGGAGATGCTGGCGCCGTTCGAGCGGCTGCTGGCGCGGCGGGTGGCGGCGGCTCCGGCGCCCGCGAACGAGGCCGACGCGGGCGAGGCGAAGGCGAACGAGAAGGCCGAAGAGAAGATGCGGCCGACGGGGTAGCGGGAGGCGCGGCGGGCGTGGCGCTCGTTGG
>JBILLV010000001.1:0-136379 GCA_044375895.1 Polyangiales bacterium
CCTACCACCCGGGGCGGCGGCGGGGGGGGGGGGCGGGGGGGGGGGGGGGGCGCTGGGGGGGGGCCCCCCCCCCGTCCGCAGCGCGCGGAGGACGGACGGTACTCGCGGGAGCGATCGGGCGTGTTGGCTCGTCGCTCGCGGGGGGCGCCACTCCCGCTCGAAGCGGGCGGATGACGGACTCGCGGAGGCGATCGGGCGTGTTGGCTCGTCGCTCGCGGGGGGCGCCACTCCCGCCCGAAGCGGGCGGATGACGGACCGTAGTCGCGGGAGCGATCGGGCGTGTTGGCTCGTCGCTCGCGGGGGGCGCCACGCTCGTTCGTAGCGGGCGGATGACGGACCGTACTCGCGGAAGCGATCGGGCGTGTTGGCTCGTCGCTCGCGGGGGGCGCCACTCCCGCCCGAAGCGGGCGGATGACGGACCGTACTCGCGGAAGCGATCGGGCGTACTCGCTCGTCGCTCGTCGGGGGCGCCACTCCCGTTCGAAGCGGGCGGATGACGGACCGTACTCGCGGAAGCGATCGGGCGTGGCCGCTCGTCGCTCGCTGGGGGCGCCACTCTCGCTCGAAGCGGGCGGATGACGGACCGTACTCGCGGAAGCGATCGGGCGTGTTGGCTCGTCGCTTCCGCTATCGCGGCGTTCGTCTCGCTTGGTGGTCGTCGTGGTCGTACCGAATCGCCCGGGCGCATCGCTCGGGCGTGTGGAGTCGGCGCGTGCTCCCGTGCTCGGCCCACACCGTTTGCTCGGCGGCGAGGCCGTCCTTCCGCAGCGCGCGGGTCGCCCACCCCTTCAAGCTCGTCATCAACGCCTCGGGGGCCACCGTCGCGGTCACCACGACGTGTACGTGCGCGCGCTGAACGGCGAGCGAATGGACGGCGAACCCTCGATGCGCGCAGTGCTCGTGGATCGCCTCGCGGACGATCTGGCGCTGGTGTTCAGAGAGCCAGAGCGGCTCGCAGGTCATCCGACGCGCGCACCAGGCGCGGAGTTTAGGCGCGGGGGGGCGCGGGGTCGCGCCGTCGCCGCGGCGGTGCCATCCGCGGTCGTCACCGGGGAGCCACGTCCCATAGGTGTGGAAGGTGAGGTGATAGGTGGTGGGGGGCTGGGGGCGAATGGGTGCGGTCATGACGAGTTATCGACGCGAGCCACGGAAGTGGCGCGTGGTGCTGAACGGGCGTTCCTGGGGCGTCTGCGAGCGACGAGCGAATACGCCCGATCGCTTCCGCGATACGGTCCGTCATCCGCGCGCTTCGGACGGGAGTGGCGCCCCCCGCGAGCGACGAGCGAACACGCCCGATCGCTTCCGCGATACGGTCCGTCATCCGCGCGCTTCGGACGGGAGTGGCGCCCCCAACGAGCGACGAGCACCCACGCCCGATCGCTTCCGCGAGTACGGTCCGTCATCCGCGCGCTTCGAGCGGGAGTGGCGCCTCCGACGAGCGACGAGCGAATACGCCCGATCGCTTCCGCGATACGGTCCGTCATCCGCCCGCTTCGAACGGGAGTGGCGCCCCCCGCGAGCGACGAGCGAACACGCCCGATCGCTCCCGCGACTACGGTCCGTCATCCGCCCGCTTCGGACGGGAGTGGCGCTCCCAACGAGCGACGAGCGAACGCACCCGATCGCTCCCGCGACTACGGTCCGTCATCCGCCCGCTTCGAACGGGAGTGGCGCCCCCAACGAGCGACGAGCACCCACGCCCGATCGCTTCCGCGACGACGCTCCGTCATCCCCCCGCTTCGGACGGGCGTGGCGCCCCCCGCGAGCGACGAGCGCCCACGCCCGCTTCGCCCCGCTCCGCCCCAGTCGCCTCGCCGCCGCTCGCCACCTCCGCCCGCCCCGCGCGCCGTTGACCCGCCGCCCCCCTCGCTGGTACCTCCGTCCGACCCTCCGTGCGCGCGACGTCGCCTCTCCCCTCGGTCGTCCTCCTCTCGTCGCTCGCCGCCTGCGCGTCCGCGCGCTCGTCCGGGCAGTGCCCCGCGCCCGCCGCGCCGGTGACCGCCCGCACCGCTGCCCGCGGTGAGCCCGCCGAGGCCCTCGTCGCGCGCATCCGCGAGATCGAGCAGCAGGCCCACGGCGCGCCCGTTCGTCTGGCCGGCATCGTCGCGTACGGCTTCGTCACCCACCAGGCCGCCATCACCACCCCCGTCGACGTCCCCGAGAACGGCTGCCTCTCCCTCGTGGCCCTCGGCTCCACCGGGCTCCGCGACCTCGACGCTCACCTCTTCGACCCCGCCGGCGCGCTCCTCGTCGAAGACGTCGAGACCGACCCGCACCCCACCGTGCAGCTCTGCACCACCGCCGCCCGCCGCGTCTACCACGTGCTCGACGCCTACGAGGGCAACGGTGCCTACGCCGTCGCGGCCTTCGTCTCCGATCGGGCGGGCCTCGCCGAAGTCGCTCGCGTGGTGGGCGGTCAGCCCGGCACCGCCGTCGGCACCGGCGGCGAGCGCTCCGAAATCGAGCGCCGCATGAACGAGCTCCGCGACGGCATCGCGCGCCGCGGCTTCCTGCCCGTCGGCGGACCGTCCCGCGCCGACTTCGCCGCCGCCGGGGCGCGCCGGGTGCCGTTCCCTGTCACGCCTGACCGTTGCTACACCTTCGCCGCGGTGGCCGACGGCGAGGTGACCGACGCCGACCTCATCGTCTACGACGCCAACGGCGAAGCCATCGCCCGCGACGTGCGCGACGCCCGCGACGCGACCGTGCAGCTCTGTCCGCCCGTCGCCGCGACCCTCGCGCTCGAGGTGAGGGCGTCGTCCGGGCCCGGCATCGTGGCGCTGCAAGGCTACCAGGCCGACGCGGCCTCCCTCGGCGGCGCCAACGCCCTCTGGCTCGGCGAACGACTCGCCTGGGGAGCCCGCGCCGAGACCCTCGCCCAGACCGCCCCCGCGGCCATCGCCCGGCTCGCGGCGACGGGCTACGTCCCCGGCGCCGATCGCCTCGGGCGCGGCGTCACCGTCGCCCTCGGCCCCGGCGAGTCGCGCGAGGAGACCATCATCGCACCCGCGGGACGGTGCACCGCCGTCGCGGCCTTCATCGGGCGCGGCGTGGCCGGGGCGCGCGTCGAACTCTTCGACGCCCAGGGCGAGCTCGTCGCCCGCGGACCGCAGCGCGGCGGCGCCGCCGTCGCCATTGTGTGTCCCCCCGCCGCCGAGACGCTCCGCGCCGCCGTGTCGAGCGTCACCGGGCAGGGCGAGGTGATCGTCCGCACCTTCCAGAACACCGCCCAGCCCGCGTGGATCGCCAGCGTCGACCGCGTGGCCGTCTCCGAGTCGATGGCCGACGCGTGGGCCCGCGTGGAGGGCCAGTGGCGGGCCGAGGGGACGCCCGAGAAGGTGCGCGTCGGCGCGGGGGCGCGGCGCGTCCGCGACGTCGAGCGAGCCGCCGGGCAGTGCGTGCGGTGGACGGCCGCCGCGGGCCGCGGGCTCCCGTGGGTGAGCGTCGTGCTGCGCGGACCCAACGGCGACCGCGTGGCCGTCGGCGAGGGCGAGGGGACGGCCGTGGTCACGCGCTGCGGCGCCAACGCCGAGCGGCTCCAGTTGGAGGTTCGAACCGACCCGTCGACCGCCCCGGAGACCGACGCCGTGCTCTCCCACGCTGTCCGCGCCGACACGCCCACGGAGACGCCGTGAGGGCTGCGCTCGCCGCCTGTGCGGTGCTGGTCGCCTGCGCGTCGACGCAAGGGACGCGGGTGGCCACCATCGAAGTCCCCGACGAGGCCGTGCGCTCGGGGTGGGCCGAGGCGAGGCTCACCGAGGGGACGCCCGCGGTGCTCCAGGCGCTCGTCGGCAGCGGCGCCGCGGGGCTGCGCGGGCTGCGCCTGCGGGCGTCGGAGCTCGACGCGGTGTTCACCGAAGCGGGGCGACGTCGCGTGGAGCAGAGCGTCCCGGGCATCACGCCCTCGCCGCGTGAGGTGCGGTGGCAGATGCTGGCGGTGCACCGCGGCGATCCCCTCGTGGGCTGGTGCGCCCGCGGTGTGCGCGTGGCCGAGGCCGGCGGCGCGGAGGGCTTCCAGCGACGCACGCTCTACGTCGAACGGCTCCTCCTCGTGGGGAGCGAAGCGGGCGGGCGCTGGGCCCTGTGGGTCGAGGGGCTCGTGCTCACCGGGGCCGGGTGGCGGATGCTCCCGTGGGTCCCCTACGAAGACGCCGTGGAGGCGCCGCGGCGCGACCACAGCGACCTCGCCCTCTGGGACTGCGACCTCGCCCGCCGCGGCTGGTAGCGGCTCACTCGCCGACGGCGATGCGCGCGAGGAGCGCGTCGAGCGCGAGGTTGGGGTCGCTGTCCCGATGCTCCGCGAGGATGGCCGCCACCTCGGTGTCCGAGGGGCTCGCGACGGCGTGGGAGCCCGTGACCGCGCGGGGGTTCATCATCGCCAGCACCCGCATGCGCACCTCGCTGGCGTCGCGCACCGCGCGGCCGCGGCGACCGTCCGACACCCCGAGCGCCAGCGCGTTGACCAGCGCCGAGGACTGCGGGCTCCGCGCGCTCGAATCCAGGCGCGCAAACGGAACCACGTCACGCGCGGCGAGGTTCTTCGCGCCCGCGAGGTAGCCAAGGAGGTATTCGGCGTGGAGGCTCAGCGCCATGCGATGGGGGGCAGCAGGTGGGACACTCGAACCTGCGCCATGGAGAGTACCCCACGCGCCGCCGCACTGTCACGCGTCACTGCAGCCTGAATGTCGCGCCCAAGCGCCGCTTCTCTCCGCCGGGCCACCTGAGGTAACGTCCAGGGGTGGAGCGGATTCTGGTCGTGGAGGATTCCAGCGCGATGCGCGCGTACATGCGCGCGGCGTTGGAGGCGGACGGTGTCGGTGAGGTCGTCGAGGCGGGCAGCGGCTTCGACGCGCTCCGGCTGCTCGCGCGGGAGACGTTCACGCTCGCGCTGCTCGACATCAACCTCCCCGACGTCTCGGGCCTCGAGCTCGTCGCCTTCGTTCGTCGGAGCGACGCCACCCGCGACCTCCCCCTCGTGATGGTGACCACCGAAGGGCGCGCCGCCGATCGTGATCGTGCGTGCGCCCTCGGCGCCAGCGGCTACGTCACCAAGCCCTTCACACCCGACGCGCTCCTCGCGGTGTTGCGACCCCTCCGCCCCGGCGCCCCGACGCCGTGACCGAGGCCCCGCGCCTCGCCCGCGACGTCTTCCTCGACGAGGCCCGCGAGCTCGTCGCCGACGCGTGGCGCGAGCTCGCCGCCCTCGATGACCTCCGCCGCCGCGGCGAGCGCGACCCCGACCGCGTCCACGCCCTCTTCCGCCACACCCACACCCTCAAGGGCCTCGCGGCCACCGTCGGCGCCGCGGAGATCACCCGCCTCGCCCACGCCCTCGAAGACCTCCTCGACGCCCTCCGCTTCGACCGCGTGGCCCACGACGTCGCCGCCCTCGACGGCGTCGCCCGCGCCCTCTCGCACCTCGACGTCCTCCTCGAAAACGCGCGCGCCGCCCGCCCCGACGACCCCGCCGCCACCGCGCGGGTCATCGCCTCGCTCGCCCGCGCCGAGGCCCCTGCGCGCCCGGAGGTCACCCTCGACCCCGCGCTTGTCGGGCACCTCACCGAGTACGAAGAGCACCGCCTCGTGCAAGCGCTCGTCGAAGGGGCGCGCGCCTGGCGCCTCGCGGTGCGCTGCCCCCTCACCGGCCTCGACCGCGCGCTGGAGGTGCTGCGCGCCGTCGCTCGTCCGCACGGCGAGGTGATCACCATCACCCCCGGCGGAGTCGACCCCGGCGGCGCCACGCTCCTGCTCCGCGCCCTGCTGGTGTCGCGCGTCGACGAGCCCGCCCTGCGCGCCGCGCTCGCCGTCGACGGTCGCTCCCTCGACGCCGTCCCCGTGACGCTCACCGAGGCCCCCACCGCGTCGCGGGCCTCGTCGATGACCAGCGACATCTCCCGCGCGGTCGAGCGCTCCCTCGGCGTGGAGGCCCGCGCGCGGCGCCGCCTGGAGCCCATCGGACGCGCCTTCGAACGGGCCTCCCGCGAGGCCGCCGACCTCGCCCATCGCCTCGGCCGCACGCTCCGAGTCGAGACCACTGGGGCCGACATGCCCGTCGACCCCCGCGTCGTCGAGGCGCTCGCCGCGCCGCTCCTCCACCTCGCGAGCAACGCCATCGACCACGGCATCGAAGCGCCCGCCGCGCGCCTCGCCGCGGGCAAGCCCGTCGCCGGGACGCTTCGACTCGACGCCCGCCGCCTCGCCGATCGCCTCGTCGTCGCAGTGGAGGACGACGGCCGCGGCGTCGACCTGAGCACCGTCCGCGCGCAGGCCGTCGCGCGCGGGATCGTCACCGACGACGTCGCGCGCTCGCTTGACGCCGAGTCCGCGCGCGAACTCCTCTTTCGCCCCGGCTTCACCACCCGCGACGACGCCACGGAGACGAGCGGTCGGGGCGTGGGCCTCGACGTCGTCCGCGCCACCCTCGCGCGCCTCGGCGGGTCGGTCGCTCTCTCGTCCACCCCGGGCGCCTCGACGCGCGTCACCCTCACGCTCCCCTTCACGCTCGACCTCGTCGCCGTGCTCGAAGTCACCGTCGCCGGGCGGCGCTACCTCATCGCGACGAGCGCCGTGGCCGAGGCCCGCCGACTCCTCGCCGACGACGTCAAATCCCTCGACGGGCGCGCCGTGATCACGCTCGGAGACGAGCCCGTCCCCCTCCTCCGCCTCGACCGGCTCTTCGGCCACGAGCGAGGCGCCGCGGGCGACGGCTTCGCGCTGGTGATCGACCGCGGCCGCCGCGTCGCCCTCGCCGTCGACGCCATCACCGGACCGCTGGACGTCGCCACCCAGACCCTCGACCCGAACCTCCCGCATCCCCCGTGGTTCGCAAGGTCTGCCCAACTGGGCGACCACTCGCCCACCCCCCTCCTCGACGCCGACGCCCTGCTCGCCGCGATCGACCCGTAGGCGACGGGCGCTTTTGTCGTCGGCGGAGGGGTGGGTTCCGTGGCAGAAAGGCGGCCGAGATGCAGGGCGACAACGCACCCGCGGCAGCCGTACGCAGCTTCGTGTGCCTCCGTGGGGGCGCCGCATGAGCCTCGACGACGCGCGCTCCGAGGCGTCCGAGGCCCGCCGTCACGCCATCGCCGCGCTCCCGGGCGACGCGGTGGAGCAGCACCTCGACGCGCTGCTCGACCTGTTGCGCGACGGCGACTGGCGCGTTCGCCGGGAGGCCGCCCTCGCCATCGCCCGCACCCCGGCGCCCGAGCGCGCGCTCGACCCGCTCCTCGACGCGGTGACGGGCGACGACGTCGAGGCGCGCAACGCGGCGCTGGAGGCGGTGCGAAACCTCGGTCACGCAGCCACCGGCGCCGTCCTCGCGCGCCTCGCCGCCACCGACGGACCGGCCCGTCGCTTCGTCATCGAGGCCCTGGTGGAGGGGGCCGACGCGGGGTGCGTCGCGCCGCTCCGCGCGCTCCTCTCCGACGACGACCCCAACGTCCCGCCGGCGGCCGCGGAGGTGCTCGGCGTCATCGCCGGGGCCGAGGCGCTCGCGGCGCTCGGTGAGGCGGTGGTGCATCGCGACGCGGTGGTTCGTCTCGCCGCGCTGCTCGCGTTCGAAGCCCGCCGCGAGCTCGCGGGCTGGGACGCGGTGGTCGCCCTCGTCGACGACCCCGTGTGCGCGGTGTACGCCGTCCGCGCCCTCGCCGCGCACGGCAGCGCCGCCGCGCTGGCGCGCGTGGTGGCGGCGCTCACGCACCCGCGGGTCGCGGTCACGTCCACCGCCGTGATGCTCTGCGGCCAGCTCGCGCGCGCCCGCGACGCCCGCAGCCCCGCCCTCCGCCGCGCGCTCCGCGACCGCAGCGACGCGCTCGCCTCCCTCGTCGTCCGCGCCGAGCAGGGGCCCTTCGCGCTCCGCGTCGCCGCCACCGCCGCGCTGGGCCTCGCGGGCGCCCCGGAGGCCCTCGACGTGCTCTTGCGCGCGTGCGGCGCCAGCGACGCCGAGCTCGCCGTCACCGCCGCGGAGGCGCTCGCCGCGCTCGACCCGACCCTCGTCCCCGCGGCCCTCGCAAAGGCCCAGACCATCGGGGTGGCGGCCGTGTCGGCGGTGATGGCGTGGGGGCTCCACCACGACGGGCCGGTCGACGACGCGACGCTCAACCTCGCGTGGACGTCGCTCGATCGCACCGACGCGCCCGCGACGGCATGGGAGTTTCTCGCGCGCTTCGGGTCGGACGACGACGCGCGGATGCTCGCCGAGCGCCTGGGACGTCGCGCGGCGGACAGCGGCGACGGCGACGGGCTCCTCGCGGTGACGATCGAGCGGCTCCAGGCTGCTGGGCGCGTCGATGCGCTCGCGCTCTTGCAGGGCTTTGTGGCGCCCTCGGTGGGTGGAGTCGCCGTCGCCTCGGCGCTCCGTCGCAGCGGGGTCGCGGTGGACGAGTCCGTGGTTGAAGCGGCCCTCCGCTCGCCCGAGTCCGACGTGCGGGCCGCGGCCCTCCGCGCGTTACCCGCCGAGCACGCCGCGCTCGACCTTGCCGCCGCGCGGGCGCACTTCGACGACCCCGACGAGGCCGTCCGCGCCGCGCTCCTCGACGCCGTCTCGCGCCGCGCCGTGCCGCTCGCCACCGCCGCCGCGATCGTCGACGACGGGGGCGCGCCGTCGGCCCTGCGGGCGGTGGCGCTGCGGGCGCTCGCCGGCCGCGAGGGAGACACCGACCCGCGGGTGTTCGGGGGGCTGCGCGACGCGTCGGAGGAGGTGGCGCTGGAGGCGCTGCGGGCGCTGCGCGACGACGTCCCCGAGGGGGCGCTGGCCGCTGCGCTCACCCACGCGTCGCCCGTGGTGCGCGCGGAGGTGGCGCTGCGGATGTCGCCCGAGCGCGACCGCGGGGCGCTCGCGGCGCGGCTGCGGGTGGAGGACGACGGGGCCGTCCGCGAGGTCATCGAGGCGCGGCTGCGCGGGTCGTAGCGCCCCCACAGCTCCGTGGTAGCGTGCGCCGCGATGGAACACGGACGCACCGGCACTCGCTACCGCCTCCTCCTCGCGACCGCAGGGCAGGGGCGCTTCGTCAACGCGTTCATCAACCTCTTCATCGCGCTCATGGCCGCCTTCGCGCTCTTGGGCTGCGGGCTGGCAGCGACGCGCTCGCTGCGGGAGGCCACCGCGCCCTCGAGCGTGCTCCGCCGCCTCCTGCGCGACCCCACCGAGGTCGACCTCGCCGGTGGCCGCACCTGGGGCGCCGCCACGCTGCGCACCTCCGACGCTGGGGCCGTCTGCCTCGTCGAGCACCAGCACTACGTCAGCGGCAAGAACGGCGGCTGGCGCACCGACTCCTGGTCGTGGATCGGCGCCGACCCCATGCTCGAACTCGGGCGCTCGACCTTCCGCCTCAACCTCCAGGCCGTTGAGTTCGACCCCCGCGACCCCGACGTGGTGGCTGACGAGAGCGCCCACCGCGCGCGGATCAACTTCGTCCCCGGCGGTCGCCTCCGCGAGCAGTGCCTCCACGACGGAGCGACCGCCTTCGCCGACCTCTGCGTCACGCCAGGCGCCCACACCACGGGACGCTGCAGCGACGACTCGACCTCAACGCTCACGCTCGGCCAGGGCAGCCCCGCGGCCCGCATCCGTCAGCACGCCAACAGCGCCGCCGCCGGCCTCACCGCGGCGCTCCTCGCCGCCGCCCTGCTCGCGGCGTACGTGTGGCGGGCCGTGCGCCGCGGCGCCATCGTGGAGGCCCTCGGCGCCTGGAGCCGCGCCCCGACGCCCGGGTCGCGCGCCCCCGTGTGGCTCGGCATCGCCGCCGTCGAGGTGCTCGTACTCGTCGCGGCCATCGCGCTGGCGACGACGCGCTCGGTGATCCCGCACTACGTCAGCGGCTACGTCTTCGCGTCGGTGGTGCTGGGGGTGGTGGCCGTGGGCCTCGTCGTCGCCCACGACCGTCGCCGCACCGTGGAGCGCGCCATCGAGCCCGTCGTCGCCGCGGAGACCGCCCGCCTCGCGCAGGTGGGCGAGGGGATGGCCGAGCTCGAAGTGCGCGTGCGGGCCGACGCGCCCACCGTGACGTTCGAGGGGCTGCCGCCATGCGCCTTCCTTCGGGTCAACGTCCAGCGCGTGGTGGCCGTCGGGCGCAGCGTCCAGCTCGTGCCCCTGCACACTGCGTCGTGGCCCGCGACCGTCCCGGTGGAAGACCCCTCGGGCGGCGGTCTGCTCGACCCGCAGGGCGCCTCCTTCGACCTTCGCGCCCGCTTCTTTCACGTCTCCGGCGCCGACGCGATCGCGCTGCTCCACCGCCTCGCCGAGACCCCCTTCGGTCGCACCGGCGCCGAGCAGTCCGCGGTCGTCTCCCTCGAGGTCGAGGTGAGCTACCTCGAGCCCGGCGAGCGCCTCTACCTCCTCGGCCACATCCACCGCGTGGAAGACCCCAGCGCGTCCACCACCTACCGCGCGATGGGGACGCTCCCGGTCATCGCGGCGACGGGCGAAGCGCAGCTCGCCGTCCACGCCGGGCGCGAGGCGACGCTCCTGCGGGGCCTCACCGCGGAGCGGGTGTACCTCCAGGCGGCGACGGCCGCGCTCGTCGGCCTCTCCGGCGGTCTCGTCACGGCGCTCGCCTGGCTCGCGACGCGCGCGTAGCCCCTACCGGACGAAGCGCCACGCCACGCTGCGGGTAATCTCCAGGTGGAAGTGGTTGTGGTGCTCGTCGTTGAAGTTGGGCGACAGGAGCACGTGGAAGTACCCCTCGCGCGCCGCGTCGCAGAACAGCCGACGGAGAAACACCGCCCCCGGGGACGGCGCCACCCGCGCGTCGGGGCCGCACACCGGCGCCCCGAGCCGGCCGCGGAAATCGCGCGACACCTCGTACTCGGTGCCGTCGTCGAGGGCGAACACCGCCGCGTCGATGGCGAGGCCCCCCGGGTGGCGGGCGAGGTAGGGATGACGCCGCAGGTCGTCGGGCGTCGCCGGGCGGTGGATCGACAGGTGGCGCACCTCGCGGACATGGTGGGCGCGGAGGAAGCGGCTGAAGCGCGCGAGGCCCAGCGCGAGGGCGCAGTCCATCGGCTCGCGTACGATGCGGTTGCGCGCGGCCCGCACCGTCACCCCCGCGATGGGGCCCGTCACGATCACCGGGATCGCCACGCCCGACATCCCCGACGTCACGGGCTCGAAGGGGACGCGCGCGCGCGTCAGTGCGCGGAGGCAGGCGTGGCCCGAGAGGGCGGCGATCTCCGTCGCGAGCAGCGGGGCGTCGGTGACCACGGCGGCCCCCTCGGGGGTCTCCGCGCGGCCGTCACGGGGCTGCGCCGACGCCATCGCGCCGAGGGTGAACATCGCCAGGCCGAGCGCGCACGATGCTCCGCGGCGCATCGGTCACTCCACCAGCCCGGCGCCCGGCCGCCGTCCCAGCACTTCCACCGGCACGCGAAACTGCCCGCCGCCGCGCCGAAACACGAAGGTCGCCCGCGACGCGTTGCGCAGCCGACCGACCGCGTCGATGACATCGTCGGGGTTGCGCAGCGGGAGGTCGTCCACACCGATGAGAACGTCCCCGGGGCGAATGCCCGCCGACGCCAGGAGCCCGTTGCGGTCGGTGCTCACCACCCGGTACCCCGCCCCGTGCGTCCCCTCGTTGGGGAGCTGGAGCTGCGTCCCCGCGAGCGCGGTTCGCACCGGGGGGAGCGCGCGCAGGTCGGCCACCCACCAGCCGTTGCGCCGCGTGATCGCGCCGCGTGAAATCGCCCCCGCCGGCGCCTCCCGCTCACGCGCACCACGCGGCCGCGGCGCGGGGGCGACGTCCTCCAACGGAGCCTCTTGCGCCTGGATGGTCACCACGGTCGGCGCGGGCGGGTGGCTCGGCGCGCGGGCGGGCTCCGACGGCGGCGGGGCGGCCCAGGCCGCGGGGAGGATGCGCGACGACGTCGTGGTCACCCGCGGGAGCACCGCGCGCGGCAACGCCCACGCGCACGCCGCCGCGACGAGGGCCACCAGCGCGAGCTCGCGAGCCCACGTTTTCAATCGTCGATCCTCGCCATGTGGAGCCAGAGGCTGGTATGCCGTCGATCGTGGAGAGCGGTCAAGTCTCCGAGACAATTCGCCCCCCCCTTCCGGGCGAGCGTATCCGTGGTGTCGCAGGCGTACTGGCCGTGCTGGTCGCCTGCGCGGGGGCGGCGTGGAAGGTGCGCGCGCTCGACCGGGTGGAGACGGTCGACACGCTGGAGGCTCCCACGGCGGCGCGCTGGTCGCTCCGCCCGGACGGTCAGCACGAGCTCGCGCTGGCGGGCGTGCGGGCCGTCCCCCCCGAAGGTGCGCTGCGCGTGCGGGCGTGCGCGGCGGGGGCGGCCCCCGAGCTCTGGATGGAGCTCCGCGCGGGCGCCTCGCTGGTGGCGCGCGTTCGGCTGAGCGGCGAGCAGACCTCGTCGCCGCGCTGCGCCGAGGCGCGCTGGACGACGGCGGGGGCGCGGCGCGTGTCGGTGGCGCTCGTGGCGAAGTCAGGCGCGGCCACGCTCCGCTCGGCGACGTGCCGGACGGGCGGCGTCATCCGCAAGGTCGACCTCCTCCCGATGCTCCTCCTCGCCCTCGGCATCGGCGCGCTGATCCTCTCCCCGCGGCGTCGCGAGGACTCGGGGGCGGCCTTCGCGCCGACGCTCCCGTGGCCGATGCGCGGCGTCGAGGGCGTGGTGCTGGTGATCGTGGCCTTCTTCGGCATCCACGCGGTGGCGCAGGCCCCCGTGCTGGTGTGGGGCTTCCACGGCGCGTCGATGCTCGCGTCGGTTCTGTTGCAGCAGCTCACGCTCGCGCTGGCGGCGGCGGCGATGCTGGGCGCGTTCACGGCGGCGAGGCCGCGGGTCGCGCTGGAGCTGGGGCCCCCCGAGGCCGACTGGTTTCGCCGCGCGCTGGTGGCTGCGTCGCTGCTGGTGGGCTTCGCGATGCTCGTCGCGGTGGGGCTCAAAGACGCCGGCGACGCCCCCATCGCCCGCGTGGTCGACGCGATGCCCACGCGGTACGTCATCGCCTTCGGGGCCCTCTGCGCGCCGCTCCCCGAGGAGCTCTTCTTCCGCGGCGTGCTCGGGCGCATGGCGGAGGCGCGCGTGGGGGTCACCGCGCCGCTCCTGCCGGTGGCGCTGCCGGCCCTGTTCTTCACGGCGATGCACGCGATGCAGCTCCAGGGCGCGTGGCTCGGGCTCCTCCCCATCGCCGCGGTGGGCGTCGTCAACGGCTGGATCCGCTGGCGTACGCGGGGCGTCGTGGTGCCATGGGCCGTGCACACGCTCTACAACGCGGCCCTCGCGCTCTCCGTCATCGCATGAGGCTCCATCGGCGCGGCGGGTGCTGGTAGCATCGCCTTCCATGCGCCTCGCCGTCGCCTCCTTCGCGCTCGCCCTCGCGGCCTCGCCCCTCGTCGCCCGCGCCCAGACCTGCGAGGGCAACCCCACCTACGACGCGTGCATCGCGTCCATCGGTCGGGCGGGCGGCCCGATGGCGATCATCCGCGACATCTATCGGACGCCCGACGGGCGCGACGCGCGCTCGCTCACCTTCGCGCGCTTTCTCCGCGGGTACGTGCCGTCGGTGGGGCAGACCACCAACCCGGTGGAGTACACCGCGTACACGGTGATGGGCGTCACCGCGCCGACGCAGCCGAGCGAGTACCTCGACGCGCTCGACTTCCGTTGGGGCCAGCACCTGCGGCAGTTCGACGACGGCACGGGGGTGCCAGACGGCGTGGGGCCGGGGGCGTCCATGCCGGGTCACGACTGCGACGGCGCCGACAACTGCGGGTACGCCCCGTGGCGCGCGATGATCTTCGACCTCCGCGGGGATTCGAATCGGGTGGCGGTGTTCCCGGTCACCGACCACACGACGGACTCGTGCCTCGAAGCCTTCGAGTACTCGGTGTACCTCACCAACAACCCCGACGCGCGCGAGATCGCCCCCACGGGCCGCGTCGACTCCACCCGCTGGAACCGCGCCGTCCTCATCCGCGCTTTCACCGAGGGCTGGACGCGCGGCGGCGACGACCCCGCCATGGTCTCTCCGCGCGGCAACTTCCTCGCCGACTCGCCGACGCTGGTGTGGGCGCTGCCGTGCGGGGTGACCTTCCGGTACGCGTCGCTGGTGGCGGGCAACTACGGCTCGCCCGGCGCAGAGTGCCGCTTCAACAGCTCGGACAACGAGCTCGACGCGGTGGCGGGCCTCAACGAGGACGGCACCGCGGTGTGCCCCGACGGCGACGGCGACGGCTTCCGCGACCGCGCGTGCGGCGGCAACGACTGCGACGACCGCGACCGCACCGTCAACCCCGGCGCCGTCGAGACGTGTAGCTCCGGCCGCGACCTCGACTGCGACGGCCGCACCGCCGTCTGCCCCGGCGGAACCTCCTGCTTCAACGGCCTCTGCGCCGGGGCATGCGTCGAGGGGGCCTGCGCGAGCGGGTTCACCTGCGTCACCGCCGACGGCGGCTCGGGGGCCTTCTGCCTCCCGACGGCGTGCGCGGCGTCGACCTGTCCGCAGGGCCAGGTGTGCGGCCCCCGCGGCTGCCAGGACCCGTGCGAAGGCGCCCGCTGCCCCACCGGCCAGGTGTGCCGCGGCGGCGCCTGCGTCGACCCCTGCGCGGGCGTCCTGTGCCCCACGCGCCAGCACTGCGAGGCGGGCCGCTGCGTGCCCAACTGCCCCTGCATCCCCTGCGCGACCGGCGCCACCTGCAACGAACGAACGGGCCGCTGCGAGGCGCCCGGCTGCGGCGCCCTGATGTGCCCCCCGGAGGCCCTCATCGACTGCACGGGTGACACCCCCCGCTGCGTCACCCCCTGCGCTGACGTCACCTGTCCCCTCGGCTCGCGCTGCGACGCCATCCTCGGGCGCTGCGTCGTCGATCGCTGCGCCGGCATCTCGTGCCCCGGCGACGGCGTCTGCCGCGACGGTCAGTGCACGCGCCCCGCCCGCCCCGACGCCGCCGTCGCGATGGACGCCACCGCCCCCAGCGACGGCGCGCTCCCGCCGTCCGACGCGCCGCCGCCCCCCGTGCGCGACGCAGGCATGGACGCCCCGCCCGACGCCGACCTCCTCGTCGGAGAGACGCCCGGCTGCGGCTGCCGCGCGAACCCGCGGGGCTCGTCGGGTGTCATCGGGTGGGCCGCGTTGGCGCTCCTGGGGCTCCGTCGGCGGCGCCGATTGCAGGGGTGAGCGATGGTGCTTTCAAGAGTGAAAGCCTCCAGTCGCCGAATCTGCCGTGTTTCCGTGGGCGGCGGGTTGGTACGGGTAGTGCTCAAGTAGAAGTCAGCAGCGACGCCGGCGGTCCCCCCCACGCCAGAGGTGTCGCTGCAGTTATTTCGAAGGTACGCCAGCCGGTGGGGCTCGCGTGACCATCCCAGGGTGGGTCTCCCACCGCTGTGACCATCTCGACACCACACAAATCATAGCCTTTGTGCACGGTACAAACCCTGCACCTGCTCACCTCCGAGGTGATGCTGGTGACGAAGCTGTCGCGTGTGTTCGGGGTGGTGGTGATGGCGGGCGGGCTGGCGGCCGGGTGCTACGGCGCTGACGAGGTCGAGGTCGAGGGCAACCCCTACTCGGCGACGCTCGTTTCCGACCTCACGGTGGGCGGGTTCTACTGCCCGACGCGCGGCGAGATCGCGGTGCGCACCATCCCTTCGGACAACCTGTACTACATCACCACCTTCGGCGGCGGCGCGGACAACCAGCCGATGGCCTGCTCGGGCTACGCCGACGGCCGCTGGCTCTACATCGCCGACTCGTGGCGCTTCGGCTGCGGCGCCCGCGTGAAGGTCACCAACCCCCGCACGGGGCGCTGGTGCGTGACGCGCGTCGCCGACGTGGGCCCCAACATCTGCGTCGAGCGCGCCGCGCGCAAGCCCATCATCGACGGGTCACCCGCGATCACGCGCGAGCTCTTCGGCATGAGCGGGGTGGGCTGGTCCGACCGCGTCGTCGTGCGGGCCGAGGTGGTCCCGTCGTCCACCGCGCTGGGCTGCGGTGGCGCCACGGCCGCGCCGCCTCCGGCGATGACGCCCGGCGGGGGCCGCACCTGCTACTCGTCCACCTGGGGCCGCGACATGACGGTGGGCTCGTGCGTGCAGAGCCGCTCGGATCGGGTCTTCTACCAGTGCACCACGCGCGGCTGGGTCTCCTCTTCGACCATCACCTCGTCGCGCCGCGGCGAGGCGGGCGAGTGCACGACGTACGTGCCTCTCCGCTCGTAATTCCCTCACGCGCCGCGGTACCTTCGCGCGCGCCATGCCCGACCTCGACCTCGACGACCTCGCCCGTTCGACCCGCGGCCTCCCTGAAGAGCGCGCCCGCGTCGAGTGCCTCAGCTTCGACCGCACCGGCCGCTGGCTCGCCGCCGTGGCCTACGGCGTCCTCGTCGTGTACGACCTCCGCGACGCCACCCGTCACGCGGAGGTCGCGCTCCCGACGAAGCGGGGCGTCCGCTCGCTGGGCTTCAGCGCCGACGGCCGCCGCGTCGTGGTCGCCCTCGCCGACGAGCCCCGCGCGGGCGACAGCGCGACCCTCCTGGTGGTCGACCTCGCCGCCTCCGCCGTCGAGCGCGGGCTCCCCGACGAGGCGCAGCGCCCGGCCCTGCGCGACGTGACGCGGCTGCGCGAGTCGCTGACGGCGTGGGTGGTGACGCCCTCGGGGGAGGCCGTGGTGACGGGGTGGGGGCGCGCGGGCCTCGCCACCTTCGCGCTCAACGGCAACGCCGTGGAGACGCGCGACGCGCCGGCCACGTCGGAGTCGACGCCCGGTGACATCGTGGCCCTCGCCTTCGCGGGGACCCGCCTCGTGTGCCAGACCGACGACGGCCTCTACGTCGACGAGGGGAGCGCGTGGCGCCGCGTCGCCAAGGAGACCTTCGGGCGGGGCGTGCTCGTCCCCTCGCAGGACGGCGCGCGGGTGGTGGTCGCGGGGCACGCGCCGCGACGGCTCGGGCAGGTGTTTCGAAGCGGCGGGTGGATCGTTCGCCTCTCCGACGGCGCAGTGAATTTCGACGCGGTGAAGGCCGAGGGCATGGCGCCCGTGGCGGTGACCCACGACGCCTCGCGGGTGTGGTGGGCGAAGCCCGTGGAGCGCTTCACCACGCGGCCCATCCCCCTCGTCGTCCACTGCCACGACCTCGTCGCGGGCACCTTCGCGCAGCGCCTCAGCGACGCGAAGAAGGCGGCCTCCACGAGCGTCGCCATCGACCCCGCGGGCGACAAGGCGGCCTTCGGGCGGCTCAAGAGCATCGGGGTGTTCGCGCTGTCGCCGTAGGACGGTGTTGCCATCCCGACCGCGCGCCACCAATGTCCGGCGCCATGCAAAGCGACCTGAGCCCGTTTGAACGCGCCCTCCAGCTCGAACCCGTCGGCGAGGGGCGGTACCGCACGGAGATCCCCGCGGGGTGGGAGCAGGGCCGAGGCGCCTACGGCGGGCTCGTGATGGCGACGCTCGTCCGCGCGATCGAGCGCGAGGAGCCCGACGCGTCCCGCAGTCTGCGCGCGCTCACCGGGGAGATCCCGGCGCCGGTGGCCGTCGGCGAGACGGCGATCGCGACGGAGGTGCTGCGGCGCGGCGCGGGGGTCACCACCACGCGGGCCGTGCTCTCGCAGCGCGGTGAGACGCTGGCGCAGGCGACGGGCGTGCTGGGGAGCGTGCGGCGCGGCGTCCCGTCGTGGCGGACGATGGCCGCGCCGGAGATGAAGCCGTGGCGCGACGCCGAGGTGCTCCCGTACATGGAGGGCGCGATGCCGGCCTTCGCGGCGAACATGGAGTTTCGCAACCTCGGGCCGCTCCCCTTCGGCGGCACGGAGTCGCCGTGGTCGGAGGGCTGGGTGCGGCCGCGCGTCGCCGTGGGAGAGCGCGGGGCGGCGTACCTGGCGGCGCTCATCGACGCGTGGTGGCCCTGCGCGCTGGTTCGCTTCGACGCGCCGCGGCCCTCGGCGACCATCACCTTCACCCTCGAGCTCGTGAGCGGCTTCGAAGGACTCGACCCCGAAGCGCCGCTCTACTACCGAGCGACCGCGCCCGTCACCGAAGAGGGCTACTCGGTGGAGTTTCGCGAGCTGTGGGGGAGCGACGGACGTCTGCTCGCGCTCAACCAGCAGACCTTCGTCATCATCAAGTAGCGCCCTTCACCGCGGGGACGATCGCCGCCGGGTCGTCCGTCATGATCCCGTCGGCGCCGAGCGCGACGAGGCGCCGGGCCTCCGCGGGGTCGTTCACCGTCCAGTAGTCGAGCCGCAGCGAGAGCGCGTGGCAACGGGCGACAAACGACGGCGTGTCGAGCCGCAGCCCCTTCAACACCGTCGGTACCTGCGCGGCGTCTCCCCCCGGGCGCAGCGTGCGGAGCAGCGGGATCGGTGTGGTCAGCACCCGGAGCACCTCGTCGGGGCCGAGGCAGGTCTTGCCCGCGTAGCCCGCCCGTCGCGCCGCGCGGAGCGTCGCCGAAGAGAAGCTCGCCACCAGCACCCGGCCCTCGTCGCCGCGACGACGCAGCAGCGCGAGCACCTCGGTGACCATCGACGGCGACCGTTGCTTCAGGTCGACGTTGATCGGGACGTCGGGGAAGGCGTCGAGGAGCTCGTCGAGGGTCGGCACGCGGATCCCGCGGCCGGCGAAGGGCCGCGCGCCGTCGGGCGCGACGAAGCCGTAGCCCGCGTCGCACGATCGTACGTCATCGAACAAACTCGTTCGGATGACCAACGGGACGCCGCACCCGCGGGTGAGCGTGGGGTCGTGGGAGAGGACGATGCGCCCGTCGGCCGTGCGATGGAGGTCGGTCTCGAGCGCGTCGGCACCGAGCTCCAGCGCGCGCTCGAAGGAGGGGAGGGTGTTCTCGGGGCGCTCGCAGGGGGCGCCGCGGTGGGCGTGAACCAGGGCCATCGGGGAAGGTCGGGGGTTACAGCGACTCGATGAGCAGGGCGGCGACGGCGGTGTCGCGGCGCAGCAGCGCGGTGTGGAAGGCCGCGAGGCTGCGCTCGGCCTCGGCGCGGACGTCGTCGCGGCCGAGGGCGCGCGCGGTCATCGCGGTGTGGGCGGCCTCGGTGGCCGCGGAGCGCCAATAGCAGCGCCAGCACGGGCCGCGCTCGCCCCAGGAGAGCCAGGCGGCGACGGGGGCGCGGCCGCTCGCGAGGCGGCGGACACCGAACGCGACCGTGGCGCTTTTGAAGGGGTTCCAGTGGGAGGTGGCGCGAAGGGCCACGAAGGCGTCGCCGCCGCCGGGGCCGAGGTCGCTCCAGTCGTCGAGCGTGGCGTCGGTGGCGTAGCGCTCCGTCCAGGGGGCGCCGTCGGTCTCGCCGCGCAAGAAGGGCAGGAGCGTCACGCCGGGGCCGTCGCCGAAGGTCGCGTTGGCGAGGGCCGCGCGGGCGCCCTCGACGTTGCCCGCGCGCAGCTCGATCGCGGCGCCGAGCTCGGCGACGAAGGTGGCGCTGCCGGGGAGATGGTTCAGCACCGAAGCATCGCCCGACACGCTCGCGGCGGCGAGGTCGGCGGCGGCGCGGGCGTGCAGCGCGCGGGCTTCGGCGGCCGTCCCCACCACGGACTCGAAGGCCGCGAGCGAGCAGCCGAGCGACGCGCGGGTGAGCCGGAGCATCGGGGTGAGCGCGGCGTCAGGCTCGCGGGCGAGGGCGTCGTACACCGCGCGCTCCAGTCCCGGGGCGCGACCCACGAACACGTCGAAGGGCTCCGTCAGAAGCATCCGCGGGTCGACCCAGACGATGCGCCGGAGGGCGTGGTCGCGCGCGCCGGCGTCGAGGCGGAGGAGCGTCGCCAGGGTGTGCCATGCCCCCCACGGGGCCCCGAGCGTCCGCTCCGCGTCGTCGAGCGCCGCGAGCCGCGCGGCCCCCTGGAGCCCGTCGGCGAGGGAGAGCGCGCACCGCCACCCCTGCGTGCCCTCGATCGCCGCGCGGAGCTCGTTCGCCGCGCCCGCGTTGCCGCTGCGGAGCTCGAGGCCCGCGGCGGCGCAGCGGGCGGCCTGAGCAAACTCGGGGTTGAAATCGTCGCGGTTGTCGGGGTTGGCGATGCGGCGCATCCAGCGGGAGGCGCCCGCGATGTCGCCCGCGCCGAGGTGGGTGAGGGCCGCGGAGACTTCCTGCTCGCGGTGCCCCGGCGGCGGGGCGGTGAGGCCCGCGAGCATCCGCGCGCCGCGGTCGAAGTGGCCCGAGAGCGCCGCCACCTGCGCGCCGATCCAGCGGCTCGACGGGGTGCCGCAGCGCTCGGCGGCGGTCATCGCCTCCTCGTGCCGGCCCGCGCGCGTGAGCACCTCGACGGCCGCGTGGCAGTCGTCGGTGAGCGACCAGAGGGCGGCGAGGGCGCGCACGTCGGCGTCGCTGTGGGGGAAGCGCCGGGCCTGCGCCGCGATGCGACGGGCGGCGCTCGTGCGGCGGAAGGGCGTGGCCGCGGCGATGAGATCGTTCGACACCGAACGAAATGCCAGCGGCTGGTCTTCGCGCGTGGTCACGGTGGCCGACCCCGGCGCGCCGCCGCGCGCGGTGACGTGCATGAACTCCCCCAGCGCCACCACCCCCACGAAGGCCCCGAGCGCCGCGAGCGCCGACACCCGGACGAGCGCCCGCGGCATCGGCCCCGACACCCGCGCCTCCCCCTCGTGCACCAACGGGATCGCCGCGAGCGCCACCTCGCCCGCCGCCGCGGTGGGCTCGGGCGCCGGGGCGAGCGACCAGCGGACGGCCACCGTGCGGATGTCCTGGCGCGCCACGAGCTTGCCGAAGGCCTGCACGCGATCGCCCGCCTGCACCGACGCGAGGACGACGTGGTGCTGCGTGAGCATCGCCGCGCCCGCCTCGTCCGCGGCCTCCACGCGCTCGCGCAGGGGCTTCGCCAGGCGCGAGAGCACGCTCCCCGTCCACACCTCGCGCGACCCGGCGAGCACCGCCACGGGGCCGTCGAGGTGGACGAGCGAGCCGTCCTCCCCGCGGATCGCGAGCGACGGGGCGCGCACGCTGGCGGCCCGGTCGAGCGCGTCTTTGAGCGAGTCGGGCTGCCGGTCGGCGCGGGCCGTCGTGACCCCAGCGGGCGCCGGGGCGTCGAAGCCCTCGACCGCGTCCCCCTCGACGACGAGCGTGCCCGTCACCACCGAGCGGGCGCCGTCGGCGAGCGCCTCGCGCGCGGGGCGGGCGAGCTCACGGCGGCCCCAGTCGAGCGAGCGTCGTCCCCCGTGGCGCGCGTCCGACCACGCGAGGGCGCAGGCCACCAGCGCGGCAATGGCGAGCACCGCGGGCCACACGAAGGAGCCGTACACCAGCAGCCAGGGGAGCTCGCTCATGGGCGGGGACGGTAGATGGAGAAGTGACGGCGCGGCAAGGAGGCGGCGGTCACTCCAGCTCGTTCTCGACCGTCATCGGGTCGAGCGCGAGGGAGCCGTCGGGGGCCACACGACCCGTGATCGCGAACACCGCGCGGACGCCGTCCCCATCGAGGTCGCCGGTGGCCCGCGCGGTGAAGGTGGCGCGCCCGTCGCTCACCAGCTCGTAGGCGTAGCGGTGCGCGCCCTCCATCCGAAACCCGAGGGCGCGCCACGCGGGGGCCTCCCAGGTGGTCGGCGGGTCGATCACGGCCTCCGTGCCGGGCAGCGCCGGGGGCGTCAGCGCGATCGCCGCGGGGAGGCGACGGCGCGGGCGGGGGAGGGCGTTCCAGCGCGTGACGACGGCGTCGGCGAGGCGTTGGACGTGCGTGCGGGCCTCGGCGCTGTGGGTGCGCTGCGACGCTTCCGCGAGCGTGCGCTCGAAGCCGATGAAGAGCGCCATCCCCGCGATGAGCAGGTACCCCTGGTCGACCACGCTCTCCACGACGACGTCGCGCCCCACCACCTGGGGCTGGTAGAGCCCGCGCATCCAGCGGCCGTACGCGTCGGACATCGCCGCCAGCATCGCGAGGCGCTCGCGGCTCTCGCGCACCTCGGTGGCGAGCGAGAGCGTGAGCCAGCTCGGGATGCCGCGCCCGAACCACTGCCCCAGGCGCTCCGCCGAGCCTCGGGCCTGCGCCTCGTTGCCGTAGCGCGCCACGAGCCGAACGCGGAGCCGCCCCTCGTCGGCGTCGGCCAACTCCAGGCGCAGCGCGCGGACGCGCCGCCCCTCGTCGGCGAGCTCGCGGGCGAGCGTGCGGAGCTCCCGCCACTGCGCGGCGTGGCGCTCGCGCGACGCGGCGACGTCGAACACCACCTCGGCCCGCACCCGATCGAGCGGCGCGATCATCCCCTCGAAGGAATCGCTCGCGCCGAGCGTCGCGCCCCCCTCCGCCACGCTCGCCTGCCGCGCCACGATCCCGGGCGGGCCGAAGAGAATCTGCGGCGCACCATCCGGGCCGCGGTGCGTCGTCGGCTGCCGGGACGGGTCGCGGAACCACGCCGCCGCGCACGGGCGCCCCGCCTCCGCGGCGATGGGCCCGGCGGCGACGATCATCGTGTCGTCGTCGTCGCGGTCGGACTCGTGGGCGCCGACGACCCAGGTGAACTCGGGGATCTGCTCCCACAAGCGGTCGCCGCAGGCCGCGCGGACCGGCGCCGCCGCGGGCTGATACGCCGCGAGGGGCCAGAGCACCTGGAGCGCCGGCTCGCGCATCAGGGCGCCGAAGTGAACGTAGGCCGCCGCCACCGACCCCGCGGGGACGGCGCTCAAGAGCCGGTCGCGTGGGGCTGTCGTGGGTGCGGTCGTCGCCGCGACCGTCGGGGCCGTGGGGGCAACCGGCGAGCGTGGGGCCGCCGTGGAGCAGGCGCTCGGGAGCGCGGCGAGCGCCAGGAGGAGCCCCGCGCGAGGGGCGATCGTGCGCAGTGGGAGCGTCGTCATCACGAGACCATCTCTCTCCGTGGGGGGCTAACGGTCGGCGGGACGCGGGGTGGGGCGGCGGGAGCGCGCGGCCTCCCGGGGCGACACACCGCGCGGACCCCGAGGGCGCAGGCGTCATCGCGCAGGGCGCGGGCGCGGACGGGGTCGCGCGGACCGGCTTCGACGCCATCGCGCAGGGTCGCGGCGTCGAGGCAGGCGTCCGGTCGGCCGAGGCCGCACGCGGATTCGAACAGCGCGGCGGCGCGGGCGGGGTTGCGCGCGACGCCGTCTCCCGTGCGGTACAGCCGCGCCAGCGCGCGGTGAAACACCCCGTTGCCGTCGTCCGGCAGGCTGCGCTCCAGCGAAGCAGCAACGCTCCCGCGGAGGTCGTGCGCGCGGCTCGGATCACGCGCCACGCCGTCGCCCCGATCGAGGTGGTCGGCGAGCTGGTGGCACCCGCGCATGTTGCCTCCCTCGCAGGCACGCTCCAGGAGCGCGACACGGCGACGGGGGACAGGGTCCGCGCCGACCGCCGGGCGGAGCAGCTCGGCGGCCTCGACGCAGAAATCGGGCGAGCGCTCGCAGAGGCGCGCGTAGGCGTCACTGGCGCCCACGACGTCCGCGGGGACGCCGATGCCGTTGCGTCGCATGTGGGCGTGCCACCCGCAGGCCCAGTCCTCGTGGTCGACCTCGCAGGTGCGTTCGAAGAGCGTGGCGGCGCGGCGCCAGTGCTCGGCGGCCCGCGCGGCGTCGGGTGCGCCGCCGCGGCCGAGCGCGGTGACGACGCCGAGGAAGTAGCACGCGAAGCCCGCCTCCTCGTTGCAGGCCCAGGTGAGCAGCTCCACGGCGCGGGGGGCGTTGTCGGCCGTGAGCGCGCCGTCGCGGAGGAGCGCGACGACCCAGAGGGCGCAGCCGTTCGCGTTGCCCCGCTCACACGCGCGGAGGTGGTAGGCCGACGCGCGGGCTTCGTCGCGGGCGACCCCGGTGCCGTAGGCGTACATCCACGCGAGGTGCTCGCAGCTCAGCGAGGCTCCGGCGGCGCAGGCGCGGCGGTGCATCCGCGCGGCGCGGCCGGCGTCTTGCGCGACGCCGTGGCCGTCTTCGAACTGCAGCGCGAGGTTGCTGCACCCGAGGTGGTCGCCGCCGTCACAGGATCGGCGGTAGAGCGCCGTGGCGCGCTCCTCGTCGCGCGCCATCCCCCGGCCGTGGTGGTGGCTGAGCCCGAGGTTGTTGCACGCCTCCGCGACCCCGCGGTCGCACGCGCGGCGGTAGAGCTGGTTGGCGGCCGCGGGGTTGGCGGCGACGCCGTGGCCGTCCATCACCATCCACGCGAGCAGGAAGCACGCGCGCGGGGCGCCCCCGTCGCACGCGCGGCGGTAGAGAGCGGCGGCCGCCCGCTCGTCCACCGCCACGCCCTGGCCAAACTGCGTCGCCTCCCCGAGCCGCATGCACCCGTCGGCGTCGTCGCCCTCGCACCCGCGGCGGAACATCGCCGCCGCGGCGCCGTCGTCGCGCCGCACCCCCTGGCCCGCGGCGAGGCGACGTCCCTGCGCGGTGCACGCGGCGGCGTCGCCCGCCCGGCACGCCGGCACGTCGCGGGCGATGGCGTCGCGGGTGTCGAAGGCGCCGGCGAGGAGCGCGCAGGTGTCGCGGTCGCCGAGCTCGCAGGCCCGGCGGCGGAGGGCGAACGCGCGCGCGGGGTCGGGGGCCGCCCCCCAGTTGCCGTCGTGCACCGAGGCGAGGACGGCGCAGGCCGACCCGATGCCCGCTCCGCACACGCGGGTGAGGAGCGCGACGGCGACGGGTTCGTCGCGGGGCGTCCCGTCGCCGGAGAGCATCATCGAGGCGAGGGCGACGCAGGCCGGGCCGTACCCGCCGTCGCACGCCCGGCGATACAGAACCACCGCCCGCGGCACGTCGAGGACGACGCCGAAGCCGTTGTAGTGCAGCGTGGCGAGGCGCTCGCACCCCTCGACGTCCCCGCCCTCGCAGCCCCGCTGGAAGAGCGCCGCGGCGTCGCGCGCCACGCTCTCGCTCTCGTCGCGGGCGAGGAGCGCGCCGAGGCTGACACAACCCGCGAGGTCGTCCCCCTCGCACGCCCGGTGGAGGAGCGTGCGGGCCCGAGGGACGTCGACGCCCACGCCGCTGCCGTCGAGGTAGCGGCGCCCGAGCGCGGCGCAGCGGGCGGGCTCGTCGCGGTCGCAGCCCGCGCGGTCGGCGGCGAGGGCGTCGATCTCCTCGCGGAGCGAGCGGGCGTCGGCGCACTCGCGGTCGCGCCGGATCGAGCACCGCCGCTCGACGGCGCGGAGGGCCGCGGACAGGTCGGGGGCGGCGCCGCGGCCGTAGCGGAGCCCGTCGGCGAGGCGATCGCAGCCGGCGGGCTCGTCGGCCTCGCACGCCCGGCGGTAGAGGGTGATGGCGCGAGGCCGATCGAGGACGGCGCCATCCCCGAACTCGTAGCGGGAGCCGAGGTTGGCGCACGCGAGGGCGTCGCCCGCGTCGCACGCGCGGGTGTAGAGCGACGTGGCGCGCTCGGGGTCGGGCGCCACGCCGATGCCGCGTCCGTAGGCGGCGCCGAGGTTGGTGCACCCGTAGGCGTCGCCGCCGTCGCACGCCTGGCGGTAGAGGGCGATGGCGCGGGCGAGGTCGCGCGCGACGCCGTGGCCGTACTCCCACTGGGCGCCGTGGAGCGCGCAGCCGCGGAGGTCGCCGCCCTCGCACACCGCGGCGAGCACCCGGGCCGCGGCGGCGTGGTCTTGCAGCACGCCGCGTCCCTCCGCGAGCGCCTCGGCGTAGCGGACACACGCGCGGGGGTCGCGGGCCTCGCAGGCGAGGCGGTCGGCGCGGGCGCGCTCGCCGTCGGTGGCGGGCGCGGCGGCGGCGGGCGCCGGGGGTCGGGCGCTGCGGCAGGCCGCGAAGAGCGAGAGCAGCATCGCCGCGAGGAGACGCGGGAGCGCGCGGCGCGTGGGCGAAGAGCGGGTGCGGTACATCGTGGCGGGTGCCCCCTGCGTGGTCGTCGACACGGTCGCCGCGCGCGGGGGGCAGCGTCAAGGGGGAATCGACGCCGCGCTACGCCCCCTCGGCGAGGCAGCGCTCGATGGCGCCGCGCATCACCTCGACGGGCTGCGCCCCCGAGGCCGCGAAGCGCTCGTCGAAGATGAAGAACGGCACCCCCGTCACGCCCTGCTCCGCCACGCCCGCCACCTCGTCGCGCGTCGCCGCGAGCTCGGCCGGGTCGGCGATGAGCCGCGTCGCCTCCTCCGCGGTGAAGCCGTGGGCCGATGCGATCTCCGCGAGCACCGCCCCGTCGCCCACGTCGCGCCCTTCGAGGAAGTAGGCCGCGTAGAGGGCGTCGAGGAGCGCGTGCTGCGTCCCCTTCGCCGCCGCGTGGCGCAGCAGGGTGTGGGCCGCCACGGTGGGGAACGAGCGCCGCACCTTCGCGAAATCCAGCGGGATGCCAGACGATTTCGCCGCCGCCTCCACCTGCGCGAACATGCGCTCGGGGTCGGCCCGGTACTTCGTGCGGAGGCGCTCGCGGAGGTCGGCGCCGCCCTCCGGGGTGGAGGGGTCGAGGAGGAAGGGGACGTGGCGGATGGTGGCCTTCACGTCAGGCAGCGAGGCGAGGGCCGCGTCGAGGCGGCGCGCGCCGATGAAGCACCAGGGGCACATGACGTCGGAGACGACGTCGATCGTGAGGGTTCGCATGGGTGCCCCGGAGGAGACTACGGCGCCGCGACGGAGGCAATCACCTCTCGCGCCGGGCGGTGCTACGGTTCGCCCCCCTTTCAGGAGACACCGACGCCGTGACCGACCCCGCCGACAGCCCGCACGATTTCATCCGCGACCTCGTGGCCCGAGACGTCCGTGAGGGGCGCCACCAGGGGCGGGTGGTGACCCGCTTCCCCCCGGAGCCCAACGGCTACCTGCACATCGGCCACGCCAAGTCGATCCACCTGAATTTCGGGCTCGCGCGGGAGTTTGGCGGCGTCTGTCACCTCCGCATGGACGACACCAACCCCGCCGCGGAAGACGTCGCGTACGTCGGGGCCATCCAGCGCGACGTGCGGTGGCTGGGCTTCGACTGGGGCGAGCGGATGTTCTACGCCTCGGACTACTACCCGAAGCTCCACGCGTACGCCGAGCGGCTCATCGAGCGCGGCCTCGCCTACGTGTGCCACCAGAGCGAGGAGGAGATGTCGAAGGGCCGCGGCTCCGTCGTCGAGCCCGGCACCCCGTCCCCCTGGCGCGACCGCACGCCCGCCGAGAACCTCGCCCTCTTCCGGCGGATGGCCGCGGGGGAGTTCGCCGAGGGGGAGGCGGTGCTGCGCGCGAAGATCGACCTCGCCTCGCCCAACATGAAGATGCGCGACCCCAACCTCTACCGGGTGAAGCGCGCCCACCACTACCGCCAGGGCGACCGGTGGAAGGTGTACCCCCTCTACGATTTCGCCCACTGCCTCTCCGACGCCATCGAGGGCATCACCCACTCCATCTGCACGACGGAGTTTGAGAACGCCCGCGAGCTCTACGACTGGGTGCTGCGCGCGACAGGCTGCGACGAGGGCTTCGCGTGGCTGCCGCAGCAGACGGAGTTCGCCCGGCTCAACCTCACGTACACCGTGATGAGCAAGCGCAAGCTCCTCGAGCTCGTCGAGGGCCGGCACGTGAGGGGCTGGGACGACCCGCGGCTCCCGACGATCGCGGGCCTGCGGCGGCGGGGCGTGACCCCGGAGGCGATCCGCTCGTTCTGTCATCGCATCGGCGTGTCGCGCAACCTCTCGACCGTCGAGCTCGCCCTCTTCGAACACATCGTCCGCGACGACCTCAACGACCGCTCGCCGCGCGTGATGGCCGTGCTCGACCCGCTCCGCGTGGTGATCGAGAACCTCGCCGACGACGCGGTGGAGACCCTCGACGCGCCCTACTGGCCGCACGACATCCCGAAGGAGGGGACGCGCGCCGTGCCCTTTTCGCGCGTGGTGTACATCGAGCGGGCGGACTTCGAAGAGTCGCCGCCGAAGGGCTTCTACCGCCTGGCGCCCGGCCGCGAGGTGCGCCTCCGCCACGCGTACATCATCCGGTGCGAGTCCGTGGTGAAGGACGACGGGGGACGCGTGGTCGAGCTGCGATGCACCTACGACCCCACCTCCCGCGCGACGCCGCGCAAGGTGGAGGGGACCATCCAGTGGGTGAGCGCCGCGCACGCCGCGGACCTCGAGGTGCGGCTCTACGACCGGCTGTTTCGCGTCGAGAGCCCCGGGGCCGACGGCGGCGACTTCAAGGCCGACCTCAACCCCGACTCGCTGGTGACGGTGCGGGCGAAGGTCGAGCCCTCGCTCCGCAAGGCCGCCCCGGGGGAGCACTACCAGTTCGAGCGGACGGGCTTCTTCTTCGTCGACGAAGACGCCCGCGACGGCGCGCCGGTGTTCAACCGGACGGTGTCGCTGAAGGACGCGTGGGCGAGGGCGGTGGCGAAGGAGTCGGGCGCCGCGCCCGTGCCGAAGGCGAAGGCCCCGAAGGCGGTCGTGCGCGCGGAGGAAGCGCCGCGCGAGGTGACGCTCGACGCGGCCGCGACGGCGCTGGTGGCGGCGCACCGACTCACCGCGGACGAGGCGCGGGTGGTGTCGGGCGACGCCGGGCTACGGCGCCTCTTCGAAGCCGCCGTGGCGCAGGGAGCGAACGCCAAGGCCGCGGCGAGTCTCCTCGCCAACGAGGTGGTGGGCGAGCTGCGGGCGCGTGGGCTCACCGAGGCTCCCTTCGATGGGGTGGCGCTGGCCGAGCTGCTCGCGCTGGTGGCGGCGGACGAGGTCTCGATGAAGCAGGCGCGCGACGTGCTGGGCGAGCTCTTTGTGCGCGGCGGTTCGCCCCGCGCCATCGTCGAGGCCAGGGGCTGGCGGCAGGTGAACGACCCGGTCGCGATCGAGGCGGCCGTCGACGCCGTGCTCGCGCGCAACGCCGACGCCGTGGCGCGCTACCGCGGCGGCAACGCCAACGTGCTCGGCGCGCTCGTCGGGATGTGCCTCAAGGCGACCGGCGGCCAGGGCAACCCGAAGCTCGTCACTGACGCGGTCAAGCGGCGGCTGGGGTGACGGGGCGGCGCTGAATGCTGCACGGTGGGAAGTTCCCACCGGGGGAGGACTTCGGTAGTGTCTCGGCCCCCCGATGAGCCCGCGCCTCTGGATCTTCCTCACCTTTCTCACCTTCACGGCCCCGAGCTTCGCGCAGACGAGCGCGACGATGAGCGCGGACGCTCGGGCTCACTTCGAAGCGGGCGGCCGCTTCTACGGCCTCCGTCGCTTCGACGACGCCGCGCGCGAGTTTCAGACGGCCTTCGCGCTGTCGGGCAACGCCGCGGTGCTCTTCAACCTCGGGCGCGCCCTCGAAGACAGCGATCACCTCCAGGAGGCCCTCGAAGCCTACCAGCGCTTCGACCGCGAGGGCCCCGCCAGCTTCGACCGCGCGCCCCTGCGTGAGCGCATCGCCGCGGTGCAAGCCCGCCTCGCCGCGCCGCGCCCCGCCGAGCCCGCGCGCCCCGTCGAACCCGTGCGCCCCGTCGCACCCGTGCGCCCGGACATCGTGGTGGGTCCGCGGCAGCCGCCGCCTGCGCCGTCCCGCGCGCTCCCGATCGGGCTGATGATCGGCGGCGGCGCGGCGATCGTCGGGTCGCTCGCGCTGGGGGCCACGGTGATGGCCACCGACTCCGACCTCGCGAGCGCGTGCCGCAACGGCGTCTGCCCCGCGCCCGGTCGCGCCGACGACGTCGCCAGCGGGCAGACGCGCGCGCTCGTCGCCGACGTGCTCGGCGGCGTGGGCCTGGCGGCCCTCGCCGTGGGGGCGGTGCTGTGGCTCGTCCGCGCGCCGAGCGCCACCCCCGCGCGCACATCGCTCGTCTTCACCGGGCAGGGCGCCTCGGCGACGGTGTCGTTCTGATGCGTGCGCTGGCCTTCGCCGCGCTGCTCCTCGGCGGATGCACGGCGCTCTTCCCGCTCGACTACACCACCGCCCCCGCCGACGCGACCGCCCCCACCGACACCGTCGGCCTCGACGCCGCGCTCGACGGCGACCCGCCCTGCCCCAAAGGCTTCGACCGCTGCGGCGGCGCCGCGTGCATCGACCTCCGCTCCAACGCGTCGCGCTGTGGGAGCTGCACGGTCGTGTGCGCCCTCTCCAACGCCACCGCGGCCTGCGAGAACGGCGCCTGTGTGGCGGCGAGCTGCAACCCCGGCTACGGCGACTGCGACAACGACCCGAGCACCGGCTGCGAGACCAACCTCTCCACCGCCATGGCCCACTGCGGACGCTGCGGCAACGCTTGCGCCGCGACGGCCGCGTGCCGCGAGGGCGTGTGCCGCGTGAGCGGGTGCGCGGCGGGCCTCGGCAACTGCGACGGCGACGACGCCAACGGCTGCGAGACCGACACCAACACCACCCCCGCGCACTGCGGCGGCTGCGGGCGCGCGTGCGCGCTCCCCAACGCGACGGCGACGTGCGTGGCGGGCGCCTGCCGCGTCGGGACGTGCGCGGCGGGCTTCGGCGACTGCGACGGCGACAGCGGCAACGGCTGCGAGACGGCGTTGAACACGGTCGCCCACTGCGGCCGCTGCGACGTCGCCTGCCCCGCGACGGGCGCGACCTCGACCTGCGAGGCGGGCGTCTGCCGCGTGGGCGCGTGCGCGATGGGCTTCGGCGACTGCGACGGCAACGTGGCCAACGGCTGCGAGGCCGACCTCCGCACCGACGGCGCCCACTGCGGCGCTTGCCGCAACCGCTGCTCCGGGAGCCAGAGCTGCTCCGCGGGGCGGTGCGTCAGCACGTGCGCCGCGGGCGAGATGACCTGCGGGATGAGCTGCGTCAACGTCGCGACCAACGTCAACCACTGCGGCGCCTGCGACCGTCGGTGTGAGGTGATGGGCGTGGGCACCCCCACCTGCGTGGCGGGCACCTGCGGGGTCGCGTGCCCCGCCGGACAGGGCAACTGCGACGGCAACCCGACCAACGGCTGCGAGGTCTCCCTCGCGGGCAACGTCAGCCACTGCGGCGCGTGCGGGATGATGTGCGCCTCGCTGGCCAACAGCAACCCCTCGTGCGGCGCGTCGGGCTGCGGCTTCGTCTGCAACTTCGGCTGGGCCAACTGCAACGCGATGCGCGACGACGGCTGCGAGACGCAGACCGGCAACGACCTCGCCAACTGCGGTCGCTGCGGCGCGCGCTGCGCCCCGGCCAACGCCGTGGGCGTGTGCAACCAGTCGGCCTGTCAGATTCGCGCGTGCAACCCGGGCTTCGCCGACTGCGACGGCAACGTGAGCAACGGCTGCGAGGTCAACACCCTCACCTCCAACACGCACTGCGGCGGCTGCGGTCGGGCCTGCTCGCTCGCCCGGGCGATGGCCGCCTGCCGCGAGGGCGCCTGCCAGGTCACCTCCTGCAACAGCAACTACGCCAACTGCGACAACGACCCCACCAACGGCTGCGAGGTGAACCTCACCAACACCACCGCCCACTGCGGCGCGTGCGGCCAGAGGTGCGCGGCCTCGTGCTCGGGCGGCGCCTGCTGCGGTGTGCAGGGAGAGCCCTGTTGCAGCGGGTCGTGCACGACCGGGGTGTGCTACTTCGGCCGCTGCAGCGTCAACTGCGGGGGCCTCAACCAGCCGTGTTGCGGACTCGGTGCGTGTGGGGTGGGCACCGTCTGCAACGTGCGGGTCGCGCCCGCGGTGTGTGTGGCCTGCGGCGCCCTCAATCAGCCGTGCTGCTGGGGCGGGTCGTGCCGCGAGGGGCGCTGCAGCTCCAACGTCTGTCGGTAGGCGAGCGGATCGGAACGGGTCAGAGCGGCACGACGACGCGGCCGGGCGCAGGGTCGGCCCCCATCACGGTGGTGGTGCCCTGCTGCGTGTGGCAGGCGTTGCAGTCGCCGTGGGGCACGGGGCTCCCCATCTCCGCGGTGAGGCCGGTGGGGCCGACCACGCGGGCGACGCGGAGCGGGAAGGTGAGCGCGGTCCGGGTGAAGAAGTTGCCCGCGGCGTTGACCGTCATACGCACCATGCGGCCCGTGGCGTCCTCGACCTCGACGACCGCCGTCCCGCTCGGCCCACCGGGAGCGGAGCCCGTGTAGCCGTTGCAGTTGTTGGCCTCGTGATCGAGGAAGTACGCGGTGCCCGCCGCCGTGTGCTGCGGGGCGCCGCGGTCCATGCGGTGGCAGGCGACGCAGGGCTGGCCGGGGTTCATGTAGACGCTCTCCTCGTTGCCCATCGTCCAGCGGGTGCCGGAGACACAGGCGGGATCGGTTCCCGCAGGGGGCACCCAGCGCGGGGGCCCGGCGTCTTCGGGGGCGGCGTCCGCTGCGGCATCGGGCGTCTCGGCACCGTCCGCGGGCGTCATCCCGGAGTCACCGACCCTCCCCAGGCGGGTCGCCTCCGTCGAAGGCGCACAGCCGAACGCGAGCAACGCGAGGGAGATCCAGCGAACGTGACGGGTGCGGTTCATGGGGTCGTGCCGTTGCATAAACGGTGTCAGCGGGCGGCCGCGAGGTGCGAGCGCACGGCGTCAGCGTAGATGCTCTCAGGCCAGCGAGCCACGAAGGCCTCGCCCACCCGCCGCGCCTCCGCGCGCTCGCCGAGACGCTCGAGCGCGCGAAATTGGATGTATTCGCGCTCTTCGACGAGCACGCGGTGCGGCTCCGCCGCGAGGGTTCGCGCGATGGCGAGCGACTGCGCGGGCGCGTCCTCGAGCCGGCGCGTGGCCTCGCGGAGGCGCGCCTCTTCGGTGTCGAGGGTGGCAACGGATGCCGTGGACGCAGGGCGTGCGCGCAGCGTCGGCGCGGTGCTCACCGGCGTCGTGCGAGGGCGCGCCACGGGAGGGGCGGTGAGCCGTGCGAAGCGAGGCGCCTCCGCGGGCCGCGGGGCCTCAGGAGCACGCGCCGTGACCGGTGGCGCGACGGGGGCGGGCTCCGACGGCGGCGGGACCGCGGCGACGGTGTTTCGGGGCGGTGAGGCGACGTGCGCGACGTGCGTGGCAGCGGACGGCGCCGCGGGCGCAGCCTTCGGGGGACGCGACAGGGCGACGCCCATCGCCACGACGGCGCTCACCGAACCGAGCAGCACGAGGGCCTTGGCGCCGGTCGCGGTCGTGACGGCAGCGGCCTTGGGGAGCGAGGCGACGTAGCGAGCGCCGGCCTCGCGGACGCCGGGCGGGAGGACAGCGGGCGCGTGGCCCGCGGAGAGGAGCGCGCGGACCTCGTCGGAGGCGCCGCCTTGGGGGTCGATCCATCGACGCGGGTCGCTCATCGCGTAGAGCCTCCCTGGCTCCGGCGCAGACGCTCGAGGGCCTGCTGAAACTCCGTGCGGGCCGTGTGGAGACGCGAGTACACGGTGCCCGTCGGGACGCCGAGGAGCTCGCCGATGGCGGCGCACGACATCCCTTCGAGCTCGAACATCACGAACACCGCCCGGCGGTCGGGCTCCAGGCGGTCGAGCACGGCGGTGAGCGTGCGCTGGGCCTGACGTCGCGCGGCGTCGTCTTCGGGCGAGTCCGTCCCCGCGTCACCCTCGGGCACCTCGGCGACCGCGGTCTCGGGGTGGCGGCGACGGTGGCGGCGCCAGCCCTGCGCGACCCGGAGGCAGATGCCAAAGAGCCAGGTGGTCACCGCGCACGAGCCGTCGTAGCTGTCCAGCCGCCGGTGCACCACCAGGAACACCTCCTGGAGCTGGTCGGGCAGGTCGTCGTAGACCACGCCGAGGCGGGCGAGCGACGCCCACACGAAGTCCGCGTGGCGCGCATACACGTCGGCGGCCGACCCCACCGACGCGCGGGCCTCTTCGGCGTCGCGCACGGTCGCGTTCAGGGTGGGAGAGACTGCCATCGCTTGCATCGTAGGGGTCGACGAGTGGATGGCCGACCCCTGGGGGAACCTTCAAGGAAAGTTCCCGCGGTGTCTACCCGGCGGCGCGTCGGGATGGGCCTGTTCCGCGGGCGCACCGGTTTCGCTTGCGCGGCGCGGGACACTCGCGCGAAGAGTGCGCGCGAGGACCCCAGCGATGGCCTTCGATTTTGGACGCAACTGGCGCGACTTCCTCGACCACACCGACGTGGACGCGGGGGCGCGCAACATGGAGCAGAGCCTCCGGGACTTTCTCGGCGAGGGGCGCCTCCGCGGGAAGACCTTCCTCGACATCGGCTGCGGCACCGGCCTCGCGTCGCTGGCCGCCCTGCGCCTCGGGGCCGCGAAGGTCGTGGGGATCGACGTGAGCGACCACAGCGTCCGCTGCGCCGAGGACGTCCGCGGCCGCTTCGGCTACGCGCCCGAGCAGTGGACCGTGCGCCACGGCTCGGTGCTCGACAAGGCCTTCGTCGAGAGCCTCCCGGTGAGCGACGTGGTCTACGCCTGGGGCGTCCTCCACCACACCGGCGACATGGCCCTGGCGTTTGAACACGCCTGCTCCCGCGTGGCCGTCGGGGGGATCTTCCACACCGCGATCTACAACCGCACCTGGACCTCCCCCGCGTGGAAGGTGATCAAGCGGGTGTACAACGACCGCGGCCCCGCCGGGCGCTTCGCCCTCCACGGGACCTTCTTCGCCTACAACGCCGCCGCGCGGGCCGTCGGGCTCAAGCACCCCTTCAAGCGCGAGCGCGGGATGAGCGTCTGGTACGACGCGGTCGACTGGCTCGGCGGCTACCCCTACGAGTACGCCACCCACGACGAGGTGGTCGCCATGGTCAACCGCCACGGGCGCTACGAGCTGCTCGACAGTCGGAGGGACTCAGGATTCGGGTGCAATGAGCTCCTCTTCCGGCGCGAAGGCTGAGCGCAATTCGGGGTACACTCGCGTCGAACGATCGGAGGCGCGATGTACGGAATGGTGAATCGGGCGATGGAGGAGATGGTCTGCGCCGCGCACGGCGTAGACACCTGGGAGCGCATCAAGGCGCGCGCGGGGGTCGACATCGAGGTCTTCATCACCAACGACCCCTACGATGACTCTGTCACGTACCAGCTCGTCGGGGCCGCCGCCGAGGTCACCCAGACCCCCGCGGAGGAGATCCTCTTCGCCTTCGGGGAGCACTGGGTGCTCCACACCGCGCAGCGCGGCTACGGCGCCATGCTCGACGCGTCGGGGCGCACCCTCCGCGAGTTTCTCACCAACCTGCCGCGCTTCCACACCCGCGTCGCGATGATCTTCCCGGCGCTCCAGCCCCCACGCTTCACCTGCACCGACGCGGGCGAAGACGCGGTCATGCTGCGCTACGAGACGCACCGCGAGGGCCTCGCCCCCTTCGTGCGGGGCCTGCTCTCCGGGCTCGCCCGTCGGCTCCACACCACCGCGCACGTCACGCACGTCACCCAACGCGCGGACGCCGGCTACGACGAGTTTCTCATCCGGTGGACCGCGGAGACGCCGTGACCTACGCCGCGGGCCTCTCGCCTGACCAGCTCGCGACGGTGTTCCCGTTTCACCTCCTCGTCGACGCCGAGCTCCGCGTCGCGCAGGTGGGCGCCGCCCTCGCCCGCACCTGCCCCGAGGTCACCGTTGGCAGCGCCTTCGCCGACCATGTCGCCGTCACGCGCCCGGAGCTTCCGCTCCGTTACGATGCCCTGCGCGCGCACTGCGACACGCTCTTCCTGTTCACCCTGCGGGCGCGCTCGCTGCGCCTGCGCGGGCAGCTCGTCGCCCTCGACGACGGGAGCCTTCTGTTCGTTGGCTCCCCGTGGCTCGCGTCGACCGACGAGTTCGCCGCGCTCGGGATCACCTTCAGCGATTTCGCCATCCACGACCCGAGCCTCGACCTCATCCACGTCATCCAGACGCTGGAGAGCACCACCCGCGACCTCCGCGAGCTCACCGGTCGGCTCACCCGCCAGCGCGCCGAGCTGCGCGCGCAGAACGACGCCCTCCACGCCGCCCAGGCGGCCCTCCACGAGCGGGAGGCCGAGGCCCGCAAGCTCGCCCTCGTCGCCGCGCGGACGCGCAACGTGGTCATCATCGCCGACGCGGCCGGAAGGGTGGAGTGGGTCAACGACGCCTTCACCGACCTCACCGGGTACTCCCTCGCCGACGCGTTCGGGCGCACGCCGGGGTCGCTGCTCCAGGGGCCGGGGTCTGACCCCGAGGTCGTCGCCCTGATGCGCGAGAACATCCGTCAGAACCGGGGCTTCCGCGCGGAGGTGCTCAACTACCACCGGGATGGCCACCCCTACTGGGTCGACATCGAGGTGCAGCCCGTCCTCGATGAGGCGGGTCACCTCACGCGCTTCATCGCGGTCGAGTCTGACATCACCGCCCGACGACGCGGCGAGGCGCTCCTCGCCCTTCAGCACCAGGTGTCGCGTGTCGTGGCCGAGGCGCCCACCGTCGACGACGCCCTGCCGCGCGTGCTCAGCGCGCTCTGCGAGGGCCTCGGGGCGCGCGGCGCGATCGTCTGGCACCCCACCCGCGACCGGCCGAGGACGACACCCCAGTGGACGGCCGCCCCCGACGCCCGCTTCGCCGCCGCGCTCGACGCGATGCGCGACGACCCCTCCGCTTGCCACCCCGGCGTGACCTGCACGCGCGATGGCGGCGCGGCCCGTGTCGCGCTCGGGGCTGCGAGCGCGGAGGTCTCACCCTTCGAACGCGCGCTCGACGTCCCGTCGGCGTTGGTGTTCGCCCTGCGCTCCGACGCCGAACCGCTCGGCGTCGTCGCGGTCTACGGCGACTCGACGCCCGGCGACGACCGGGAGGTGCTCGCGGTGCTCGACGGCATCGGCGCGCTCGTGGGTCAGTTTGTCGAGCGCAGACGCGCCGAGGAGTCGCTCCAGCTCCGGACGCAGGAGCTCGCCGCCGCCAACGTCGCGCTGGAGCGGGCCGCGCGGATGAAGGACGACTTCCTCGCCAGCATGAGCCACGAGCTGCGCACCCCGCTCAACACCGTGCTCGGCCTCTCCGAAGCGCTCCAGGATCAGGTGTTCGGCGCGATCACCGAGCGCCAGGGGACCACCATCCGCCGCATCGAGGAGAGCGGGCGCCACCTGCTCTCGCTCATCAACGACATCCTCGACCTGTCCAAGATCGGCGCGGGGAAGTTCGAACTCCAGCGCGCCACCGTGGGCGTCGACTCCGTCTGTCAGGGCGCGGTTCGCCTCGTGCGCGAGGCGGCGCACCGCAAAGGCCAGCGCCTCCGCTGCACCCTCGACGCCGCCGCCGACCACGTCTTCGCCGACGAGCGCCGCCTCACGCAGATCCTGGTGAACCTCCTCGCCAACGCGGTGAAGTTCACCCCCGACGGCGGCGAGATCACCCTGGAGGTGCTCGCCGAGCCCACGCGCGGCTCGATCCGCTTCAGCGTGTCGGACACGGGCATCGGCATCGCCGCGGCCGACCTCGACCGGCTCTTCCAGCCCTTCATGCAGCTCGACAGCTCGCTCTCGCGCCAGTACGCCGGGACGGGCCTCGGCCTGTCGCTGGTGCGCAGCATGACCGAGCTCCACGGCGGCGGCGTCGCGGTGGAGAGCGAGCTCGGCAAGGGGAGCCGCTTCACCGTCACGCTCCCGTGGGCGCCCCTCCAGCCCCCCGCCCGCCCTTCCGCGGCCGCGGCGATCGAGCCGACGGCGACGCTGGCGCTCGACGCGCCCATCCTGCTCGCGGAGGACAACGAAGACAACGTCGCGCTCTTCCGCGACTACCTCGAGAGCAAGGGGTGCCGCGTCGTCGTGGCCCACGACGGCGGCGAGGCCGTGACCGCCGCCCGCACCCTCCGCCCCGCCATCATCTTGATGGACATCCAGATGCCCCTGATGGACGGCATCGAGGCCACGCGCCGCATCCGCGCGCAGGAGGCCGCGACGCGCACGCCGATCATCGCCCTCACCTCGCTGGCGATGCCCGGCGACCGCGAGCGCTGCCTCCGCGCCGGCGTCGACGAGTACCTCACCAAGCCCGTGGTCCTCCGCGAGCTCCTCGCGACGATCGCCCGACTCACCCAAGCACCGCCAGCCCCGAGCGTTTCGCCATGACCGATGCCGTCACGACCGTCTCCCCCAAAGGGCGCCTCCTCATCATCGACGACGACGAGTTCGCCCGGGCGACCTCCGAGGCGCACGTCTCCCGCGAGGGCTACGAGATTCGCTTCGCGCCCGACGGCCTCACGGGCATCGCGGCCGCCCTGAGCGAGCGGCCCGACGTGATCCTCCTCGACGTGATGATGCCTGGCATCGACGGGTTCGAAGTGTGTCGTCGGTTGAAGGCCGACCCGCGGACGCGCGACATCCCCGTGATCATCCTGACCGCGCTGAGCGAGAAGTCCGACGCCCAGCGGTGCATCGACGCGGGGGCCGACGAGTTCACCGCCAAGCCCGTCTTCGGCACCGAGCTGCGCACCCGCGTCTGGTCGATGATGCGACTGAAGCACCTGTCAGACGCGCTCCACGCCGCCGTCGCCGAGCTGGCCGCGCGCTCCCAGGGGCGCGGCGCCACGGACGGCTGAAAACTCGACGGATGGGCCCCGGCGAGACAGCCTTCGGGCCGTGAAGATCGAGCTGACCCGCCCCCACGCGCTCGACGTCCCGACGCTCCGCGCCCGCGTGCGCCGACGCTTCGAGCACTACGCCGACCGCTACACCGCCATCCCCCTCCGGGACTGCGTGTCCTGGGGCGACCGCACGGTGCGCGGCAGCTTCCGCGGCGGGGGCGGCGTCCTCACCTTCGACGACGCGAGCCTCACCGCGACCGTGGAGCTCCCCTTCTTCGCGCGCCCGCTGCGCGCCCGCATCGAGCGCCTCCTCCAGCGGGAGTTCGCCCTCGCCACCGACGCCACCGTCGCCGTCTGATCTGCCGTTCCAAAGGGGTGCGATGGGGTGGTAGCGTCCTGCGCATGAGGACCGAGCTTCCCCGTCTCTGACTGCTCCGTCGGCCCGACGGTTGTCGGGCAGACGTGAGCTTCACCCGCCGCGGGTGACCGTCGCTCCATCGGGCGCCGCGTCGACGCGCGGCGACACCCGTTCAGGAGCAACCCCCCGATGTCCACCGAGTCCCTCTCTCCCCTCGATCGTGTCGCGGCCGTCGCCGCCGAGCACGCCGTCGCCGTCGACCGCCAGAGCCGCTTTCCGAAGGAGGCCATCGAGGCCCTCCGTCACGAAGGTCTCTTCGGCCTCATCTCCGCCGCGTCCGTGGGCGGTCAGGGGGAGGGCCTGCGCGCCGCAGCCCTCGTCGTCGAGCGCCTCGCCCGCGCCTGCGGCTCCACCGCCATGATCACCTGCATGCACTACGCGGGCGCCCTGGTGATCGAGAAGTTCGGCGACGAGGCCACGCGCCGCGACATCGCGGGCGGCCGCCATCTCAGCACGCTCGCCTTCTCCGAGGCCGGCTCGCGCAGCATGTTCTGGGCGCCGACCTCCACGGCCACGGTCGACGGTGACCACGTCCGCCTCGACGCGCACAAGAGCTGGGTGACCTCGGCCCACGAGGCGACGGCGTACGTCTGGTCGTCGCGCCCCACCTCGGGGGCTGAGGCCAGCACGCTCTGGCTCGTCCCGCGCGACGCGAAGGGGCTCTCCATCGACCGTCCCTTCGAGGGCCTCGGGCTGCGCGGCAACGACTCGACGCCCGTGAAGGCTGACGGCGTGCGCGTCTCCGCCTCCGCCCGTCTCGGCGGCGACGGCGCGGGCTTCGGCGCCATGATGGAGGTGGTGCTCCCGGCCTTCTCCGTGATGAACGCCGCGTGCTCCATCGGCCTCATGGAGTCGGCCACCACGCGCACCGCCGAGCACGCCTCGGGCGCCCGCTGGCAGCACAGCCAGAGCGCCCCCGCCGACCTGCCCACAGTGCGCGCGTACATCGCCAAGATGCGGGTGAAGGCCGACATGGCCCGCGCGCTCTGGCTCGACACCATCGCCGCGCTGGAGACCGGCCGCCCCGACGCGATGCTCCGCGTGCTGGAGTGCAAGGCCGCGTGCAACGACGCGGCCCTGGAGGTGTGCGACACGGCGATGCGCGTGTGCGGCGGCGCGGCCTTCCGCGGCGACGTGGGCGTCGAGCGCTACTTCCGCGACGCCCGCGCGGGCGCGGTGATGGCCCCCACCAGCGACGCCCTCTACGACTTCATCGGCAAGGCCGTCTGCGGCCAGCCCCTCTTCGGATGAGCGAGGCGACGATGAGCGACGCGTTCGTGCTCGGGGCCGTGGCCTACGACCCCAAGGTGGTGACGATCTGGGACGGCTTCGTCCGGTGGTTCGAGGCGCAGGGCTTCGCCTTCGACTACGTGCTCTACACGCACTACGAGCGGCTGGTGGAGGCCCAGTTCGCCGGCGCCGTCCACTGCGCGTGGAACTCCCCGCTCGCCTGGATCGAGTCCGAGCGCCTCGCCGCCCGCCTCGGCCGGAGCGCCCGCGCCGTCGCGATGCGCGACACCGACCAGGACCTCACCTCGGTGGTCGTCGTCCGCCGCGACGGCGACGTGAAGACCGTGGACGACCTCCGCGGCAAGCGCGTGGGCGTCGGCGCGCACGACTCCCCGCAGGCCACGATCCTCCCGCTCGCGCACCTCGCGGAGCAGGGGCTCGAGCCGCGGCGTGACTTCGCCGTGGTGGCCCACGACGTCCTCGTCGGCAAGCACGGCGACCACGTGGGCGGCGAGCGCGACGCGGTGAAGGCCCTCCTCGCCGGGGAGGTCGACGCCGCGTGCATCCTCGACGGCAACGCTGCCGCCTTCGTGCGCGACGGAACCGCCCGCGACGGCGCGCTCCGTGTGCTCACGCAGACCGCCCCCTACGACCACTGCAACTTCACGGTGCTCGACGGGGCGCCGGAGGCCGCGGTGGCGCGCTTCACCGATCTGCTCCTGGCGCAGCGCTACGACGACGCGTCGGTGCGCCCGCTCATGGACCTCGAAGGGCTCAAGGCGTGGCGTCCGGGGCGGCTCCAGGGCTACACGGCCCTCGCGAGCGCCTGCGACCGCTTCGGCACCCTCGATGCGTGGCTCGAGGGCGCCGCGGGGCGCTTCGGGAAGCGGGCATGAGCGAAGCCTCCGTCGACCTCGGCGGCCTCCGCTTCGAGCGGGGCGCTCACCTCCTGGTGGAGCGTTCGCTGCGGGCGGTGGCCGTCGGGGAGGCGGTGGCGGTGACGGGCGGCGACGACGGGCTCCGCGTGCATCTGCGCGCGTGGGCTCGGCAGCGGGGACACGGCTACGTCGAGCGGGGCGGCGTGCCGATGGTGCTCCGTACGGACGTCGCGCTCGGGCGGTGGCGGGGGGCAGCGCGTGCGGGCGGCGCCGCGTCTGAGGGCGTCGCGGAGCGGGCGAGCGCGCAGTGGGGGCTCGCGCCGCGCGGGGCCACGGTGGAGGCGTCGACACCGACCTTCGGCTTCACGCTCGACGCCAAGGACGACGTGTGGAGCGACGACGCCGGGCGCCTCTACGCGCAGGCGGCAGCGGCCCAGTGGGACCCGGCGACGACCATCCCCTGGGGGGCTCCCTTCGAGCACCCCGAGGCGGTGGAAGACGCCGTCGTCCAGGTGATGACCTACCTCATCGAGAACGAGACCGCGGCGCTCGTGATCCCCGCCCGCTTCGTCGCGCAGATGCACCCGCACTTCCGCGAGGTGATGCAGTTGCTGGCGGTGCAGGCGGCCGACGAGGCGCGGCACATCGAGGTGTTCACGCGGCGCGCGCTGCTTCGAAGGGACGCGCTGGGGCTCTCCACGGCAGGCGGTCAGGCGTCGCTGAAGACGCTGGTCGACGAGCCGGATTTCGCCACGGCGTCGTTTCTCTTGTCGGTGCTGGGGGAGGGGACGTTCCTGTCGCTGCTGGCGTTCTTGCGCGAGCGCGGGCCCGACCTCGTGACGCGCGAGGTGGCGCGCTGGAGCGGGCAGGACGAGGCGCGCCACGTGGCCTTCGGGATGGCCCACCTCGCGCGCCACATCGAGCGCGACCCGAGCGTGCGCGAGCGGCTGGCGGCGGCGGTGACGCGGCGCCACGACGCGCTCCAGCACACCGCGGGGCTCAACGAGGAGGTGTTCGACGCGCTGGTTCTCCTCGCCGCGGGGGGGTGGGCGCCGGAGGCCATCGGCGCGGGGCACGACGCCGTGCTCGCGCTCCAGCGCGACATGGACGAGAGTCGGCAGAAGCGGCTGCGGCGGCTGGGCTTCGACGCGCGCGACGCCGAGGCGCTGTCGTCGCTCCACACGCGCAACTTCATGTGAGGCGGCAGATCACGCGGCCCGGTGCGTGTCCGGCTTCGTGTCCTCACGCCCACTACGCCACCGCGCGCATGCTCTCGCCATGAGCTTCGCCAACCGCCTCTGGATCATGGTCGACCTGGAGACCTCCGGGCCTGTCTACGGCCGCCACTCCCTCACCGAGCTCGGCGCCGCCGTCGGCTCGCGCGAACGGGGCGTCATCGACCGCTTCGAAGTCCTCCTCACGCCCATCGGTGACGCGGTGCGCACCAGCCGCGCCTCGTACGAGCGCGCGCTGCGGGAGGGCGTCGACCCCGCCGTCGGGATGGCGCGGCTCCGTGACTGGGCGGCGCCGCACCTCGACGCGGGAGCCACCTTCATCGCCCGCCCCGCCGCCTTCGACTGGCCCTGGGTTGTCTACTACGCGTGGCAGCACCTCGGCGAAAACCCCTTCGGCTTCAAGGCCGTCTGCGCGTCGAGCTGGTTCGAATCGCGGGGGCGACGCTTCGACGTGAAGCTCCCTCACGTGGCCGTGCGCGACGCGGAGATCCAGCTCGAGCACTTCCTGGCGCACGGGTAGCGTGCTCCACGGCCTCACTTCATGAAGGACTTCAGGTAGGGCGCCGTCCGGCTCCCCTTCGCCTTTGCCACCGCCGCGGGCGTCCCGGTCGCGACCACGCGCCCGCCGGCCTCGCCCGCGCCGGGGCCCATGTCGATCACCCAGTCGCTCCCGGCGACCACGTGCATGTCGTGCTCGACCACGACCACGGTGTTGCCCGCCGCGACGAGGCCGTCGAGCTGGGTGAGCAGCCGCTCGACGTCGTCGGGGTGCAGGCCCGTGGTGGGCTCGTCGAGCACGTAGAGCGAGCTCCCGCGCCCGGCCCGCTGGAGCTCGGTGGCGAGCTTGATGCGCTGCGCCTCGCCCCCCGAGAGCTCGGTGGCGGGCTGGCCGAGTCGGAGGTACCCGAGGCCCACCTCGCGGAGCACCTCCAGCGGTCGCCGCACGCTCGCGTCCTCCGCGAAGAACTCGAACGCGTCGTCGACCGTCATCGCGAGCACTTCGGCGATGTTCTTCCCCTGGTGCTGCACCGCGAGGGTGTCGGCGTTGAAGCGCGTCCCCTGGCAGGTGGGGCAGGGGCTGTAGACGCTCGGGAGAAAGAGAAGCTCCACCATCACGAAGCCCTCCCCCTCGCAGTGCGCGCACCGCCCCTTCGCCACGTTGAACGAGAACCTCCCCGCATCGTAGCGCCGCGCCTTCGCGTCCTTCGTCTCGGCGAAGCGCTTGCGGACGTGGTCGAAGAGCCCCGTGTAGGTCGCGAGGTTGGAGCGCGGCGTGCGCCCGATGGGCCGCTGGTCGACGCGGATGAGCCGCTTGATCGGGCCGAGTCCGCCCTCGATGTGGCCGCCGAGGGTCTCCACGGGGGTGTTCTCCAGGGAGTCTCCCTCGTCGTCGTCGGGCTCCACGGCGTGACCCAGCGCCTGCCCCACGAGCTCGACGAGCACCTGGCTCACGAGCGTCGACTTGCCCGAGCCCGACACCCCCGTGACGCTGGTGAACACCCCGAGCGGAACGTCGACGTCGAGCGCGCGGAGGTTGTTGCGCGTCACCTCGCGGAGGCGCAACCAGCCCTTCGGGGCGCGCGGCGCGCGTGACGGCGCGCGGTGGGCGCCGAAGAGGTGGCGCGCCGTGCGCGAGCGGGCGACGTCGCGGAGGCCATCGGGGAGGCCGCTGTAGAGCACCTCGCCGCCGTGCTGACCGGCGCCCGGGCCGACATCGACGATCCAGTCGGCGTGGCGGATGACGTCGATCTCGTGCTCGACGACGAAGAGGGAGTTGCCCGCGGCCTTGAGCCGGTCGAGGGCTCGCAGGAGCGCCTCGGTGTCGGCGGGGTGGAGCCCGGCGGAGGGCTCGTCGAGCACGTACACCACCCCGAAGAGGTTGGAGCGGACCTGCGTCGCGAGGCGGAGCCGCTGGAGCTCGCCGGGCGAGAGCGTCGGGGTGCTGCGCTCGAGCGTGAGGTAGCCGAGGCCCAGGTCGAGGAGCACCCCGAGGCGCGCGCAGAGGTCGTCGGCGATGCGCCGCGCCACCTCGCGCTTGTCGGGCGACGCGGGCGAGTCGTCGGTGGCGTAGGGGGCGAAGAGCGCGGCCATCGCGTCGAGCGGGAGCCGTGACATCGCGGCGATGTCGCGCCCGGCGAAGGTGACCGAGAGCGACTCGCGCTTGAGCCGACGGCCGTCGCACGTCGCGCACGCGGCGCTCACCATGTATTGCGCCACGCGCCGCTTCATCATCTCGCTCTGCGAGTTGGAGAAGGTGTGGAGCACGTAGCGCCGCGCCCCCATGAACGTCCCCATGTAGCTGGGCTCGTCCTTGCGGGCGAGGGCGCGCTTCACCTCAGCGGGCGTCAGACCCGCGTACACCGGGGCGGTCGGGGCCTCGTCGGTGAAGAGGATCCAGTCGCGCGTCTTCTTCGGTAGCGTGCGCCAGGGGACGTCGACGTCGATGCCGAGGGTCGTGAGGATGTCGCGGTAGTTTTGCCCCTGCCACGCCATGGGCCACGCCGCGACGGCGCGCTCGCGGATGGTGAGCGAGGGGTCGGGAACCATCGAGGCCTCGGTCACCTCGTAGACGCGCCCGAGGCCGTGGCACGTGGGGCAGGCGCCTTCGGGCGTGTTGGCCGAGAAGGCTTCGGCGTAGAGGATCCCCTGACCGGGCGGATAGTCCCCGGCCCGCGAGTAGAGCATGCGCAGGAGGTTGGAGAGCGTCGTGACGCTGCCGACCGACGAGCGCGTGGTGACGGCGCCGCGCTGCTGCTGGAGCGCCACCGCGGGGGGCAGGCCGTCGATGGCGTCGACCTCGGGGACGCCGAGCTGGTGGAAGAGGCGCCGCGCGTAGGGGGCGACGGACTCCAGGTAGCGGCGCTGGGCCTCGGCGTAGAGGGTGCCGAAGGCGAGCGACGACTTGCCCGACCCGGAGACGCCGGTGAAGACCACGAGGGCGTCGCGGGGGACGTCGAGGTCGACGTTCTTGAGGTTGTGCTCGCGGGCGCCGCGGACGCGGACGAGGTGGGCGGGAGGGGGCGCAGGGGATCGAGTCGCCATAGGGGGTTCGCGGCGCGGAGGTTTGCAACGCGCGCGCTTCGAACACCAGCCCGAACGCGTCAACGGGGGCGTCGCGGGCGAGGCTCCGGGTCGAGGCGGGTGCGGGGGGCGCTGTGCCGGTCGCCCGCGGCCTCGGCGGCGGCGCGGACGAAGGCCTCGCGGACGAAGCGGTGGCCCGCGTCACCGTCGAAGCGCGGGTGCCACACCAGGCTCAGCGCGTAGGGCCGCAGCGCGAGGGGCACCTCGAGGACGCGCAGGCCGAAGACCGGGGCGAAGCGGAGGGCGATGCGCTCGGACACGGTGAGCGCGTAGTCTGTCTCCGCCACGAGCTGCAACGCCGTGAGAAAATACGGGACGGCGCGGGCCACCCGCCGCGTGAGCCCGCGCTCGGCGAGCACGTCGTCGATGTAGCCGCCGGGTCGGCCCCGCGGCGCCACCTGCAGGTGCGTGAGCTTCACAAACTGCTCCAGGGTGAGGCGTTTGCCGACGCTCGGGAGGCCCGCCCGGACGACGCAGACGAAGCGGTCGGTGAGCAGCGGGCGGCTGCGCATCTCCGGGGGGAGGTCGCCGTAGATGCCCACGGCGAGGTCGCTGGCCCCCTCGCGGAGCTGCCCGGCGTCGTCGAGGGTGTTGGGCACGAAGCGGAGCGTGACGGCCGGCGCCTCCGCGCGCAGCAGGCGATCGACCGACAGGCCGAGCACGGCGAGGACGTAGTCGGTGGCGTGCACGGTGAAGCCGCGGTCGAGCGTCGCGGCGACGAAGGGTCGCTCGGGCTCGAGCGCCTGGCGCGCCTCGACGACGAGGGTGTGCACGCGGGCCTTGAGCGCCTCGGCGCGCGGCGTGAGCACCATCGTACGGCCGGCGCGGACGAGGAGGGGGTCGCCGAGGCGCTCGCGGAGCCGGGCGAGCGCGTGGCTCATCGCCGGGGTGGAGAGGCCGACGCGACGGGCGGCGCGGGTGACGCTGCCTTCCTGCAAGAGCGCGTCGAGGGGCGCGAGGAGGTTGAGGTCGATGGATTCCATCCGGTGCAAGGATGGAGGCCCGATGTTGCAGGGGTCAAGTCATCGGCGGAGGGCGGCCCACACCAGGTGGGCGGAGTGGCGGTGCGCCCGCACCATCCGCACCCAGAGGAGGGTCATGTGCTCGAGGTGGAGGGCCTGCTCGACGCCGCCGACGTCGAGGGGCTCCCACCCGAGCTGCGCGGCGAGGCCCGAGACGGTCTCCTTCGCGGCCGCGTCGGCGCCGCAGAGCATCATCACGGGCTTCACGTTCGCGCTCGGGTAGGCGTTGTCTTCGAGGTTCTCGAAGCCGTAGATGCTGAACGACTTCACGACGCGGGCGCCGGGGGCGAGCGCCTGGACGGCCTCCGTCCCCGAGCGGACGCTCTGCAGGCCGTGCGAGATGCCGGGGCCCACGGGGTTGGTGCAGTCGACCAGCACCTTGCCCGCGAGGAGCGCCGCGACGGGGGCGAGCACCGCCTCGTTGGCGCCGAAGGGCGTCGTGAGGAAGACGACGTCCGCGTCGCGAACGGCCTCCGATGCCGGGGCGGCGCGGAGGTCGGGGTTGCGCGCGAGGGCGGTGGCGAGCTTGTCCGAGGCCGCGTCGTTGGCCGCGAGCGTGACGGCGTGGCCCGCGCGCTGGAGGTGGTCGGCGAGCGGCGCGCCGACGTTGCCGTATCCGAGAAACGTGATCTTCATGGGTTGGGTCCGTTGTAGAGGGTGAGGTGAGGAGGCGGACGCACCGTGTCACGCCGACGGTGACGGGCTCGTCCGGGCTCATGGCAGCGCGTCCCTTCAGCGCCCGAGGGCTTCGATGATGAGGCGCGCGGTCTCGGCGCCCGAGAAGTTCTGCTGGCCGGTGACGAGGTTGCCGTCGCGGACCGCGAAGCTGCGCCAGAGGCCCGCCTGCACGTAGTTGGCGCCGAGCGCGCGCAGCTCGTCCTCGACCCGCCACGGCATCACGTGCTTGTCGCGGGGGAGGTAGCCGAGGCTCCAGACGGCGTTGTCGGCGAAGTCTTCTTCGACGTTGGCGAACCCGGTGACCGTCTTGCCCTTCACCAGCGCCTCGCCCGTGGAGAGGCGCGCGTAGCGCAGGATGGCGGTGCCGTGGCAGAGCGCGCAGGCGACCTTGCCGGCCTCGTAGAAGGCGACGAACTTCTCCTGCAGCGCCGTCGCCCCCTCGAAGTTGAACATCGGCGCCTGACCGCCCGCCACGACGATGGCGTCGAAGCGCGCGACCTCGATCGCGGACGCGGGGCGCGTGTCGGCGACGAGCGCCGCGAGGGCGGGGGTCGCGAGGAAGCCCATGCTGATGAGGTCGCTGGCCGAGTAGCCGCTCGGGTCGCGGGGGTCGCTCATCGCGTCGGCCTCGCAGCGCCCGCCGGCCGCGCTGAAGACCTCCACCTCGTAGCCCGCCTCGTGGAAGGCGTGGAAGGGGTGCGTGAGCTCCGACCACCAGAAGCCGACGGGCCATCCCGTGGTGGTGGAGGTCGCGGGGTTGGCGATGATGATGGCGACGCGCTTCGGCGTCGCCTTGCGGATGGGGTTCGGGTCCATGAGGCTCATGCGCGTGACTCCCTGGCGCGGCGCGGCGAACGGCTCGCCGGCTCGTGTGGGAGCAACTGTCGCCACCGGGGGGATGTTCGGCAAGCGAAGCCCGTGCAAGGCAATGTTGCAGGCGGTGAAACTACCGGGCGCGCTCGACCAGCACCACGCCGCGCTCGCCGCCCGCGCTGCTGCCCGTGATGAGGCAGGTGTCGGCCACCGGGGCGCCGCGCGCGAACCCCTCCAACGCGAGGCACAGGGCCGTGGGCATCGCCGCCGCGCCGAGGTCGCCGAGCTGCGACGCAATGAAGTGCAGCGTCCCGTCGGCCGTCATGCGCCGCGCCGAGGCCCGAGGCCACGCGAGCTGAAACTCCTGCACGCGGTAGGGCTCCGAGGTCATGTCGGTGATCCACCAGTCGAGCGGGCGGCGCTGGGCCTCCAACGCGTCGGTGGCGGCGACGGCGCAGCGCGAGAGCGCGAGGCCCATCATCGGCACGTCGTTGTCGAGCGTCGCCGCTTCGCGCGCCGTGGCCGAGGCGCTCACCGACGCGAGGACGGGCCAGCGGCAGCGGGCGACGGCGTCGGGGGTGGCGAGCAGCGCGAGGGCGCCGCCTTCTCCCGCGATGGCCGTGTCGAGGCGCTCGCCGTCGAAGAGGCGCTCGGTGGCGAGGAGGTGCTCCACCCAGTTCGGGTCGTAGGCGGTGTCGAGGCCGAGGACGATCGCCGCGTCGACGCCGCGGTCGAGCAACGGCGCGATCTCCTCCAGCGCGTAGGCCATCGACGCGTGACCGAGCGCGAGGGTGCGCACCACCGGGTCGGGCGCGCCGCGCGCCGATTGGGCCGCCGCGAGCCAGGACGTGAGCTCGCGCTCGAGGATGCGCCGCTGCTGCGGGAAGGTGCCGCCCCCGCCGTCGGCCATGCGCGCGGGCACACAGAGGATGAGCGCGAGGCGGAGGTCGGCGGGGGCGCGCGCGAGGAGCTCCGTCACGCCGTGGAGGAGCTGCGTGCCGAGCGGGACGAGGCGCTCGACGCCCACCGACTGCGGGTGGAGCGTCTGCACGTGGGCCATCGTCGCGCGCGTGCCGTTGGCGCAGCGGAAGGGCGTCTCGGCGAAGGCGGCGAGCTCGGCTCGGAGGAAGGCCCAGAGCTGCCACGGGTCGAAGGCGAGGCCGTTGATGGCCCCCGTGTGGCACACGAGCAGCGGCGCGATGGGCGACGCGCCGAAGCGGCGGAGCGTGGCGTTCACGCGAGCCTCGCCTTCTCGTGAACCTGGAGAAAATCGACCTCGCGGAGGTGCCGCGGCAGCGTGAACACCGCGCGCCACGTCATCTCCACGCGACGGTCGTTGGGCAGGAGGGTGACGGTGTCGAGCATGGGGGGGCGCTCGATGAGCTCGCCGCGGCGCTTCATGCCCGCGAAGAAGGTGAGCCGCGGGAGCTCGAAGGCCAGCGGACCCTGCGCGCCCATGTTGTTCACCAGCACGGCCTCACCGCCGCGGAGGCGACCCGGCGCGGTGAGGCCCGGCGCCGCCACCTGGTGGAAGCGGTCGTCGAAATCCGCGGGCGGGAGCGGCATGCGCTCGCGGAGCCAGAGCTCGTCGGCGGTGCCGGTGAAGGTGCGGCGCGGGTGGTAGTGCCGACCGATGGCCGCGAGGCCGGCGGGGGCGGGCGCGGTGCGGTGGGTGGCGATGAGGTTCTCGGGGTCTTCCACCTGCGGCCCTGGCTGGTGTTCGAGCGTGGCGGGGTCGGCGACGACGCCGCGGCCGACGGGGTTGCGCGCCTCCTCCACCGGGCGCGACGGATCGCTGAAGTCCGCGCCGCCCCAGGCGAGCTCCCAGCGCACGGGGACAGACTCGAAGGGCGTCGGGTCGGAGAGGACGAACCCAAGTGCGCCGCGGTACCACACGCGCGGGCCGAACACGCGCACCACGCGACGGAGCGGACCCACTTCGACGGTGACGTCGAGGGTGGTCTGGCGCGTGGCGTACGCGGCCATCGCGTGGCCGACGACGACGACGTCCGTGGCCGGCTTGTTCACGCACACGTCGCAGGGGAAGCGGACGCTGGAGGTCGCGGGGGCGTCCTCGTCCCAGGGGACGTCCGTGCGGTGGATGACGGCGTCATGGGTGGGGACGACGCGCCCGCGACGGTCGACCGCGAAGGCCTCCTTGATGAGAACCACCGCGAGGACGGCGCCGTCCATCCCCCACTGGGGCACCACCTCCACCGTCGCGCCGGTGGACTTCTTCAGCTCGGGGACGTTCATCGCCAGCCTCCGCGGACGTTCCAGCCCGGGTTGGTGCTTCGGGCGCTCGCGCGCCAGGTGTCGATCTGCGCGAGCTGTTGGGGGAGGAAGCGCCACGCGTCGAAGGGGTGCCGCGACCCGGTGCGGGCCACCAGCTCCAGCGCCGACCAGCGACGCTCGCGGGGCCACGATTCACGGCTCGCGAGCCCCCGCACGAGGTCGCACACGCGCCAGCGCCGTCCGTAGCGCCAGCGGGCGGTGCGGTCGACCTTCTCCGCGCGCTTCGCCCACCACGCCTCCCACACCGCGCGCTTCACCGAGAGCGACTCCGGGCACGCGGGCAGCGCGTCGTCGGTCCAGAAGGCCTCGCCGAAGGGCTCCTCGTCGAGCTCGGGGTCGGGGTCTTCGTCCGTCAGCGCGACGCCCGTGATGCGCCAGAGGGCCTCCGCGGCCTTCGCGGCGACGGGCTTCTCACCGGTCTCCAGCGCGTGCAACAACGCCCCGACGCTCGCCGCGTGGCCGTACCAGCCGAGGGCTTCGCAGCGCCCCTCCGTCATGGGTCCGTCGCCGTGGAGGAGCGCGAGGCCCGCCTCGTCGCTCGCGATGGCGACGTGCATCGCCGCGTCGCCGCGGTCGGGTGATCCCTCCGCGAGGAGCTCCTTCGCGCGCTCCAGGGCGTGGGCGCTGCCGCGGCGCGCGGCGAGGTCGAGGGCGGCGGTGAGCACGGCGTCGTCGGGGTGGTAGAGCACGCCCAGGAGGATCGGGCGAGGGAGCTCCTCGGGGACATACGCGAGGGCTTCGACCGCGGCGCGCACGACGTCGGCATCGAAGTCCTGCAGGTGCGCTTCGACCTGGGCGAGGGAGAGGGCGCCGCGCCGCGCGAGGGCGGTGAGGGCGACGACGCGGCGGCCCGCGCGGCGGTCGTCGAGCCAGGGCGCGAGGTGCTCCGCGACGCCGGGGTGGGGCGCGTGCGTGAAGGCATCCGCGAGCGCGTCGCGGAGATCGGGGAGCTCGACCGGCGTGAGCCGGGCGATGCGCATGGCCTGGTCGATGGCGTCGTCCCCCGCGAGCGACGCGAAGAGCAGCACCATCGCCCAGGTGTACTCGGTGTCGGGGATGGGGCGCTCTTCGAGGAGGCGGACGAGCCACGGGAGCACCGCCTCGCCGCAGGCCGCGAGGGCGTCGACGCGCGTGAGGAGCCTCGCCTCGGTGCGCGGCGCCCACCACGGCTCGTCGTCCATCGGACGTCGCTGGCGGCCGAGCGTCCCGAGGTCTTCGAGGCACCCGCGCGCCCGTTCGAAGAGCACGTCCATCGCGGTGAGGCGCTCCCCGAAGGCGGCCCGTTCGGCGCGCTCGGGTTCCCACGCCGCGGGCGCTTCGTCGTCTTCGTCTTCGTCCTCCTCCGCTTCGTCGTCGGCGTCGAGCGCGGCGAGGGCGGCTCGTCCCTCCGCACGCAGCACGTCGAGGTCGGTCTCGGGGGGCGGGGGCACATCCGTCGCGCGGTCTTCGTCTTCGCGGGGCGGCATTTCGGGGAGCGGAACAGACGGTCGGAGCACCGTGCGCTGGAGGTCGAGGAGCGTCGGGAGCCCCACCGACGCGCGCACGGGCGGGCGCCGCTCGCCGACCCGTGGGAGCGCGGGCGGCGTGTCGAGCATGGGGATGGCCGCCCCCACGAGGAGCCGGAGCGCGCGGGCCGCCACCTGCACGACGTCCCCGACGGCGGGGTCGGTGACGCCCGGGTGCTGGAGGATCGCGAGGACGCCGCCGAGGACGCCCACGGCCTGGCCCCGCGCCGCCGCGAAGCCATGGGCGTCGCCGAGGGAGGAGAGCGCGAGGTACACACAACGGAGCGCCTCGGCGAGCCCGTCGACGACCTCCTCGCGGGGGAGGTCGTCGTCGGCGATGAGGCGGGCGGCGACGAGGGCGTCGTCGAGGAGCGCGCGCGCCGCGACGATCTCGGGCATCTCCTGGAGGGCTTCGGGTGAGAGCGTCACGTGGGCCTCGCGGGGGTGGGAGGGCGGCCCGTCACAGCCACGCCTCGGGCTCGATGAAGCGGCGCATCCTGGCCGCCGTCTCGCCGGGCTCCCACGGCGCGAACTCGGGCGGCTCCGTGGGGAGCAGCGCCGCGAGCCGGTGGGCCACCTCGGCGTACGCGCGCGGGAGGTCGAAGGTGTTCGCGTCGCCGAGGGCGGGTCGCGCCCCAGCGCGCACGAGCGTCCCGTGCTGGAGCGGGAGCACGGTCACCGGCTCTCGCCAGGGCGGGCCGAGGTCGGCGGCGGCGGCGAGCGCCGGCCCGAGGACCGTCAGCCAACTGGTCCCGGGGAGCGCGCCGTGCAGCGCGAGGCCCATCGCGTCGGGCTGCTGGACGTCGAGGCCGAGGTAGCGCCGGCACCAGGGTCGGAGCGCCGCGAGGGCCGGGTGCGCCTCGACCTCGTTCCACACGCCGAGGTGACCGCCGATGGCGGCGTGGAGCGGGAGCGTCTGCGCGAGCTCGATCGCGAGCTGCGCGAGGTCGTCGGGGTCGTGCGCTTCGGGGAAGGTTAGCTGTAGCCACCCGACGCCCAGGCGGCGCGGGGCGTCGACCTCGCGGTAGCGAAACCCGTAGCCCGGCGCGTCCGGAACGTCCGCGAGGCGGAGTTCGAACGCGTGGCGCAAACGGGTGCGTTCCCAGGGGAGGGGGAGCGCCGCGATGATGCGGCCGAGCGCCGCGTCGGTGAGGGGCTCCCACGCGGCCATCGCCGAGGTGGTGAACCAGCCGAGGCGGTCGCGCGGCGCGCAGGCGAGGAACGACCGGAGCGCCACCAGCGCGCCCTCCCGCGCCCAGCGCTCCGGGTCGTCGAGGTACACGGTGAGTCCGAGGCCGACGCGCGCGACCGTGACGTCGGGGCGATCCCGGAGCACGGCCGTCGGAACAGGGAGGGCGCTGCGCATCGCGGTCGTTCTCCGTCACGCCGGCGAGGGCTCGGCGTCGAGCGCGCGGCGTAGCTCGTCGGCGGGGATCCACCGCGCGCGGGCGAGGTCCTCGGTCTCAGCGACGGTGTGCCCGTCGATCCAGAGGAGCGCCCGGCCGACATGGGGGCCGCGGGCCATGCCCGGGCGGCGGGCGACGAAGCGCCCCTTCTCCAGGGCGAGGATGCCGGCGTCCTGCGTCGTGACGAGCAGCTCGCCGCGCCACCACGCCATGCCGTACACGTGTGCGCCGACGCCTGGGAGCTCGCGCCAGCCGTGCTGTGAGCCCTCGAAGAAGCGCCCGGCGAAGGTCGCGGCGTACATCTCCTCCGCGCTGACGACGTGGAGGAAGCTGAAGCTCACGTCCGCCGGGGGGCGCATCGCGCTCCAGCCCGACCCCGTCCAACACGCCAGCGCGCCGTGCGCGCCGGCCGCGAGGACCGCGCCCGGGACGCCGTGCATGGCGTACACCACCTCGGGCGCCTCGTGGGGCCGCCAGGTGGAGCCGTCGCAGGTGAAGATCGTGGGCACGCTGACGACCTCGGCGCGGTACCCCGGGCGCTCCCGCTGGACTTCGCGGAAGGCGCCGCCCCCCCACACGAACACGAGGTCGTCGTCGAGCCCCCACACCCCAGAGAGGTGCCCGACACCGGGCGGCGTGACGGCGGGGAGGAAGGTCCATTGGACGGCGTCGCCAGCGGGGTTTCCGACGTGGAGCCCGCGGACCCCGTCGCGGCGGCCGACGAGGTGAACCCTGCCCGTCGGGGAGACCCACAGCCGGGGCACCGCATCACCGCGCCCGAGCTCGCGCAGCCCGAGCGCGTCGCGCCGGAGCAGTCGCCACTCGGTCGTGTCGTCGTCCAGGAACTCGAGTCGATCGGAGCGATAGACGAGGAGGTGGCAGTCGTCGATCGAGGCGCCGGTCACCGCGCCGATCTTGAAGTAGAAGTCGCTCATCGTTGGGCTCGTCAAGGGGGGAAGGTGCGGCCATCCTGGTTGGTGGAGTTGGAGCCGCCCGGCTGCATCGCGCGGAGGCACGGGAGGCGCTGCGCCGCGTTCTGCGTGCGCCGGAGGGCGTCCGTCGCGTTCGCCGCGCGCAGCCCCGCGGCGCTCTCCGCTGCTCGGGCGCGGGCGAGCGCCTCGGCGGTGCCCGGCGCGCCGCCCGCTGCGGCCGCCTGCGCGGCGGCGGTGTCGGCGCGCGTCCGGTCGAGCTTCCGCTGCGCGCGCGTGTGCCTCGCCTGCGCGGCCGCCTGCGCGGCGGGGGGCGCCTCCCGGGTCGTGCGCGCCACTTCGGCGTCGAGCCCCTTTGTCTTCATCTCCCGCTTGGCCCGCTCGCGCCACGCGTTGATGCACGCCTCCGCGCTGTCGCCGGAGATCACCATGTCGCCGGAGGCGGTGGGCTGACCGTTCTTCGACGCGCCCACGGCGCTCGCGAAGCCCGCCTGCTCCCCGGGCGTTCGCGCGCGCCCGGCCACGCCCGAGCCGACGAGCGCGCCGCCGCCGTCTCCGCCGCGCGCGGGGTCGAAGCGGACCTCGTTCCAGCGCTGCTGCTGTCCCCCGACGACGATCGAGCTGCGGTCGTTCTCATCACGGCGCATCGCGGCGGCGGGGTACCGATCGCCGGTCAGCGCGCGCTGGGCCGCGATCTGCTCCTTCTCCCGATCGCCGAGGCGCTGCTCCATCGAGCCGGGAATGTCGTTCGAACCCTCGCCCGGGAAGCACGGTGCGGTTCCCTCGGTGTAGCCGGCGACGAGCGAGGCGCACGGGTTGCCGCCCCTCGGGCGCCCGCGCGCGCCGGGGACGTTCAGCGGGCTGCCATTCGGAGGGAAGGGCGGCGTCGCGGGCGTGCCGTCGGCGTTGGGGACGCGCGCGTTGGTGTTCACCCCGTTCTGGGACAGGTGCGACGCGGTGCAGTTGCTGAGGAACACTTCCTCGCGGGTGGGCCGACGGCCGGGCCTCGCGTCCTGCTGGGCCGTGGTCATCGCGGCCCATTGGGCACGCTTGATCTTCGCGTCGCGGATCTTCTTCGACACGTGCTCGTAGTCCCCAAACCAGTCGGGGTTGAGCGCCGCGGACACCAGCGCGGCCTGGCACGCCGCGCTGAAGAACGCGCTCCCGCCGCTCTTCAGAAACAGCACCGGGGTTTGTGCGGGACCCGTCATCGCCAGGTCACATCGTGTTGCCGAAGCCGGGGTTGCCCGTGATGGTCACGGGCGCGCCTTCGAAGAGCACCACCACTGCGGGGACGGGCAGCGGAAACGCGTGGCCCCCGGTCTGGAAGGTGATGATGTCCTTCTGCGTGCCGGCCTCGTTGCCGTTCATCTTCTTCACCTTGCAGTTGGAGTTGAGCACCTTCTTGCCGTTGATCTTCGTCTTCTCGGTGCCCGGGTCGAGGGACGACGACGAGCCCATGATGGGGTACGGGAGCGGCAGCGGCGAAGGGGCCGCCGGCGTGATGCACATGTTGGGCGCGACCGGCGAGACCATGTGCCCAGAATCCTCGCAGGCCACGTCGCTATGAAACACGGTGACGCTCATCCGACGGCTCCTCAGTTGATGCGCACGTTGCGCCCGAGCACCTTGAGCAGCTCGCGGGCGCGGCTCACGACGCGCTGGCCGTAGCTCTCCACGTCGCCCCCCTTCACCTGCACGAAGGCCGACTGCGTGCGCAGCATCGCCTCCTCCGCCGCGGTGACCACGAAGCGCTTCACCTCCAGGGCGAGCACCCCGTCGCGCCCGACCGTGACGGGCCGCGCAGTCACCAGCGCGCCGACGATCAGAGGCTCGGCCGCGAGGTCGACCACCACGCGGGCGCCGCTCGCCGCGGCCTCGTCGACCACCTGCGGGTCCACGGACGGGTCGCAGGCCATCGCGTGCACCTCCGGCCCCACCCGGACGCGCCACTGCCCTTCGCCCGCGCGGCCCTCCACCACGCCCAGCGCCACCCCCGCCACCGCGGGTCGCGGCGATCGCGCCGCCATCTTCCGTACCGCTCCCATGGGGTTCGCCTCTCCTTCTTCCTTCAGCCCGGGCTGATGTCGCTCGGGTCGAGCTTGAGCTTGCCGGTCGCCTCGATCGTGACGTTGAGCCCGCTGATGCTCACGCCGCTGTCGTCGATCACCACCTCGGCGAGCCCGCACTTCAGCGTCACCGAGGAGGATGCCTTGCCTTTGAACTTCGACACGTTGACGGCCGCGGCCCCCTTGGCCGAGATGCTGTGCGAGCCGCCGATGTTCTGCCGCAGGCTCGCCGCGTTGGTGGCGAAGGCGGCCATCGCGCTGATGGAGAGGCCCTGCGAGACGTTGACCATGTAGACGCCAACCGTCTCGGTCTTCGCGCCGCCGGTGTTCTCGGAGCGCCCGCCGCCGACGAGCTCGAGACGCACCGCGCCCACCGAGTCCTTCGCGTTGCCGCCGACGGTGACCTCGACGTTCGCGACCGAGTTGATCGCGGCGAGCGCGCCGATCTTCTCGGTGACATTGCCGCCCACGACGGTGCCCCAGGTGCCAGACCCGCCGCCGCCACCGCCGCCGCCGCCGCCGCCACCGCCGCCACCGCCACCGCCACCGCCCGTGACGCCCGCGGCCGAGAGCGCGTTGTTTGCGATGGCACCGGCGAGTCCGGCGGCCATGGTGCTCGGGTCGGCGATCGCCATCGCAGGTTGCGCCGCTTGCGCTCCATCGCCCGATGTCGGCGTGGCGCGCGCCTCTCCGCCGCTGTCCGTGGGGAGTCCGAGCGCCGCCGAGGGATTGCCCGAGAGCAGGCCCGCCGACGGCCCGAGGAAGCGCGACGCCGGGCCGAGCGCCTGGCGTGCCGCGCCCACCGCAGGCAGGAGCGGACCGAGGAGAGAAGCCTGCGCGCGCGAGGCCGCCGCACCCGCCGCGGCTTGCGAGGCGGCGATGGCCTGCGACGCGATCACCTGGAGCACGGCGTCGACGGGGTTGCCCACCATGAGGTTCTCGAGGCCGCCGACGGTGAGGGAGAAGTCGCCGGTGACCGAGTCGCTGGTGTCAGCGCTCACCTTCACCGTGCGGTTGCCGCCGACGCGGACGGTCTCGTCACCCCCGACGCGCGCGCCGTCGTTGCCGAGCACGGCGACGGTCTCGTTGGCGCCGATGTCGATGGACTGGTCGACGGTGACCGCGTGGCTCTCGTTGTTCGTCGTCGAAGCGCGCTTGTTGTTGGCCGCGTGGACGGTGATGTCGCGGTGCCCGTTGACGGCGATCTCCTGCACGCCGGAGGCGTCGTCGAGGCGCACCTCGTTGATGCCCGCGGCCCCCGGCGAGCTGTTGGACTTGTGGCCCGTGACGGTCTTCTGCGCGGGGAGGGCGTACTGGGGCGGGTCGAGGGCGTTCCACACGTGGCCCATGCAGAGGGGGCGGTCGGGGTCGCCGTCGACAAACTCCACCAGCACCTCCCACCCGATGCGCGGGATCATCACGGCGCCCGTGGTGTGGGCCTGCGCGACGCGGAGCCAGCACGAGCTCCGCTCGTTGAGCTGGCCCTCCCGGTCCCAATGAAACTGCACCTTCACGCGCCCGAGCGCGTCGCAGTAGATCTCCTGCCCGGCGGGGCCCGTCACCCGCGCGGTCTGCATCCCCCGCACCCGCGGCCGCGGCGTCTGCCTCGGCGCACGAAAGCGCGACGCCCGCGGCATCACCGTGAGCGTCACCGCGCACGCAGGCTCGCCCGGCTCGACGAGCGGTCCGGGCTGGTCGTCGGCCTCCAGCCGCGCCGTCAGCTCCACGGCCGTGACGAGGAAGTCACCAGTCTCCGCGGGGTGATCGTCGAGGGTGAAGTACAGCCCCGGCTGCGCGGTGATCGCGCTCGTCTGCGCGGTGGCGGTGCGCCGCGCCACCCGCAGCGCGTCGAGCTGATCGGCCGCGCGTCGTCGTCCCGTCGCGGGCTCGACGTAGCGCCCGGGGTAGCCGTACCACTCGCGCCCGATGCGATCGGGGGCGGTGGCGGTGGCGTGGAGGTCGCGCGAGGGGTGTTCGAGGTCGTAATCGCGGAGGGCGACGGCGTCTTCGGTGGCCCGCGCCGCGCCGCGCCAGTCCCACACGCGGGCGCCGTGCTCGTGGGCCTCGGGGCTGTGCGTGAAGGCGAGGGCGGGCGGGTCCATGGCGGGCCCCGTGTCGCTCGCGTCGGCGAACACCATCACGTGCCCGTCGGCCGAGTGCTCGAACCAGTAATAGATGCCCTCTTCTTCGAGGAGGCGCGAGACGAAGTCCCACTCGGACTCGTCGTACTGGACGCAGTAGGGCCGCGACTCGTAGCTCCGCCCGGCGGTCCAGCGGAAGAGGGCGTCGTCGAGGCCCGCGTCGCGAAACACCTTCTTCACGATGTCGGGGACGGACTTGTCTTGAAAGATGCGGAAGCCCCGGCGCAACGTGAGGAGCCACGGCGCCGGCACCACCACCGCCCGGAGGCGCGTCTCGGAGGTGGCGGCCTCCTCGTCGATGGCCACCATGGCGAGCGACGCGAGGACGCCGTCGAGGTGCCGCACCTCGCCCGTGTCGCTCGACAGCTCGACGTGCGCGCGCCCCCCGCGGACGGCGTCGAAGTCCGCCCCGCCCGCGGCGACGTCCACCACGTAGCGAAAGGGCTCGGAGAGCGCCTCGCGGCCGCGTACGCCGTGAACCACGACGGCGCCGTCGAGGCAGGGGATGTTGACGACGGCGTCGAGGCGGCGAGTGCGTTCGGTCATGCGGGGACGTCCACGCGCGATCACGACGTCATCGTGGGGATGTGCCGCCCGATCGGCGCTCCCCTGACGACGCCCGTGAAAGCTTCGCAGCAGTCATGGCTCAGCTCGTGTGCGGTGTCAATCGCCGCCCGTCGCGGTTGATGCCCGCCCGCGCACGCTGACCCAGAACGTAACGCCCGCTACTTCTTGAGCTTCGCCTTCATCAGGTCGCCGAGCGTGCCCATCCCCGCCTTGGGGCCGCGGGTGCCGTGCTGGTAGCCCTCGTAGGCCGCCCGCTCCTCGTCGTCGCGCACCGCGCGGATCGACAGGCGCAGCCGCCCCTCGCCGGTCTCCAGCACCTTGGCCGTCACCGCGGCGCCTTCGGGGAAGTGCTTGCGCGTGTCGGCGCCGCGCTGGAGCCCGAGCTCGATGTTGGGGATGAGCCCGCGGCCCGCGCGGCCCTGCGTCCCGTCCACCTGCACGAAGACGCCGTACGACTCGATGCGCTCGACGACGCCCTTCACGATCGAGCCCGGCACCACCACGGAGGTCGACGCCGTGCTGCCCGCCGTGGCGCCTTCGCCCGCGAGCGCGAGCCCGATCTTGCGCGTGCCCGCGTCGGCGGACTTCACCGCGACGAGCAGCGACTGGCCCGGCGTGAGCACCTTGGAGGGGTGGTCGACCTTGCCCGGGAGCTCCGAGCGGTGGAGCAGCCCTTCGACGCCCGCCGCGATGCGGACGAAGGCGCCGAAGTCGACCACGCGGGTGACGGTGCCCGCGACGACGCGACCGACCGGGGCCACCACGTCGAGGGCCGTCCACGGGTCGGGGGCGAGGGCCTTGAGGGAGAGGGTGATCTTCACCTGCCCCTCGTGCTGCCGGATCTCCTTCACCTGGACTTCGAGCAGGTCGCCGGCCTTCACCACGTCGCCGGGCTTGACCATCGAGTCGTGCGACAGCTCGCTCGCGGGGACGAGGCCCTCCGCGCCGCCGAGGTCGACGAAGACGCCGAACTCGCGGATGCCCGAGACGGTACCCTTCACCACCGCGCCGGGCGCGAGGGACTTGAGGATGCGCTCCTGGGCCTCGCGGGCCTCGGCCTCGAGCACCGCGCGGCGCGACAGCACCACGCTCTTGCCCCCGTCGCGAATCTCCGTCACCCGGAAGCGCAGCGAGCGCCCGATGAAGGTCGACGGGTCGGCCACGTAGCGGTTGTCGAGCTGGGAGGTGGGGCAGAAGGCCTTGACCCCATCGATCTCCACCTCGGCGCCGCCCTTGTTGATCGCGGTGACCTTGCCCTCGACGGGGATGTTCTGCTCGCGGGCCAGCTCGAGGCCGGCGACGTTGCCCGCCTTGCCGAGCGAGCGACCGAGCTTCACCGACCCGGAGCGCTTGTCCACCTCCACCACGTGGGCCCCGAGGGTGTCGCCGACCTTCACCGCCAGCGTCCCGGCGGGACCCTGGAGCTCGATCGGGTCGATCCACGCCTGGCGCTTCTCGTCGAGGTCGACGAAGACGGCGTTGTGGGTGATCTGAACGACGCGGGCCTCGACGCGCTCGCCGACGCGCCACGTGTGCGCGCGCTGCTGCTGAGAGGCCTTGGGCTGCTGCTCGAACAACGCGGCGAAGCTGTCGCCGCCCTTCGCTTCCTGGCTCATGGGGGAGTGCGTCCCTACCACAGGTCACCGCGGGAGTGATGTCCGAAGCGCGGCGGCCGTAGAATGTGTCGACGGGAGACCACACTTGGCAGCGTGAATCGGCGCTGTTACACCACCGTCTACCCGCAATCGATCTTCCGACAGGAGGTGTTTCCATGCACTCGATGATCAAGGGCTTCGTCGTCACCCTCGCGCTCCTCTCGTTCGGGAGCCTCTCCGCGTGCGTCGTGCGCTCGCGCCCCGCCACCTACTACGCCCCGCGCCCGGTGTACGTCGCGCAGCCGCAGCCGGTGCAGACGGTCTACGTCGCCCAGCCCGCGCCGCAGACGGTGTACGTCGCGCAGCCGCAGCCCACCACGGTCTACGTCCGCTGACCCAGCCAGCGCGCGAGCGGGTCGAACACCGCGTCGTGCGCATCGTTCGCCAGGAAGAGGTCGGCGTGCGCGATGGGCAGCGCGCCGCCTCCCACCTCCAGAAGCTCCCGAACCTCAGCGCGTGACGTGTGATACGGCGACCGGGCCGTGTCGGGGGGCACGATTCCGTCGTCGAGGGCCACCACGCAGAGCAGCGGGTGGGCGAGGGAGGCGACCCCTTCGGTGACGTTGCGGCCGCGGAGGATGAGGTCGCGTCGGCCGATCCACTCGGCGATCTCGCGGTTGATGCGGGGGACGGGGTCTTCGACGGTTTGCACCATCTCGTCGAGCCGCGAGAGGTCGCTCGACGCGGGGTTCATGTAGATGCCGAGCACCGAGGGGACCTTCGAGAGCACGGGGACGAGGGCCTTGGCGAGGGCGCGGGTGCCGCGGAAGGGGATGGCCCCCGCGAGGCGGGGCGAGGCGAAGGCGACCGACACCAGCGGGTGGACGCGCTCCCAGCGCAGCGGACCGCCGAAGGACACCAGCGACCCGATGGGCGCGTCAGGCGTGTGGACCGCGTAGCCGAACATGATCGCCGCGCCGAGCGAGCAGCCCACGAGGTCGACGCGCGCGGCGCCCGTGGTGGAGCGCGCGAGGACACGTTCGACCGCGGCGGGGACGTCGACGAGCGCGAGGGCGTCGAGGCCGAAGGAGCCGCCAGTGTCGAGCGTGCGGCGCGAGCGACCCTGGGCGCGGAGGTCGACCGACCACACCTCGTGCCCGCGCCACGCGAGGTGCGCCTCCAGCGAGCGGCCGCGGGGGTGGAAGCCGAAGATGAAGGAGTTCATCCCGTAGCCTGGCACGATGAGAACGGGGCGCGCGGGGGGCGCGCCGAGGGGCTCGGGGCGGCGATGGGTGGTGCGGCGCAGCCCGAGCGACCAGCCGTCGGGGGTCTGCGCCTCGTCGCGGTCGATGACGATGTCGGGGTCGACGCTCACGGCTTCTTCGCCATCCCCTCACCGAGCTCGCGGGCGCGTCGGGTGGCGTTCTCCACGGCGTTGATGAGCGTGGTGCGGAGGCCGCCCGCCTCCAGCGTGTGGAGCCCCGCGATGGCCGTGCCGCCGGGGGAGGTCACCTGGTCTTTGAGCCGCCCGGGGTGCTCGCCGGTCTGAAGCAGCAGCTGCGCCGAGCCGAGGACGGTCTGGGCGGCGAGCTCGAGCCCGATGTCGCGGGGGAGCCCGACCTTCACGCTCGCGTCCGCCAGCGCGTCGATGATGAGGAAGATGTACGCCGGCCCCGACCCCGAGAGCCCGGTGACCGCGTCGAGGTGGTGCTCCTCGACGACGACCGTGCGCCCCACCTGATCGAAGACCTCCTTGGCGAGGGCGAGGTCGGCCTCCGTCGCGGCGGCGCCGCCCGCGATGGCCGTGGCGCTCTGGCGGACGATGGCGCAGGTGTTGGGCATCGCCCGGACGACGCGCGCGCCCTCCTGGAGGTGGGCCTCGATCGCGTGGGTGGGGACGCCCGCGGCGACGCTCACCACCAGGGCCTCGCGCGGCACGTCGCGCCCGAGCGGCTCGAGGGCGGCGCGCATCCCCTGGGGCTTCACGCAGAGCATCACGACGTCGGCGTCGCGCACGCAGGAGGCGTTGTCGGCGGCGGCGCGTACGCCCCAGCGCTCGGCGTTGCGCTCGGCCTTCTCACGGCGGCGGTTGGAGATGACGATGTCTTCGGGGCGGACGGCGCCCGACGCGAGGAGGCCGCGGACGAGGGCCTCGGCCATGTTGCCGGCGCCGACGAAGGCGAAGCGTTTGCCTTGGAGCATGGCGCGCGAGGGTACACGCCCCGCGCGGCGGCCACTACAGGGTTGCGGCGTGGGCCGCGGCGGCGGCGTCGGCGAGGCACTCGGCGCCGAAGAGGATCGGGTCGCGCGTCATCGCGTAGCGCTCGACGAAGGACATCGCGGCGGGGGCGCCCTCGTACCAGGCGTTCATCACGCAGTGGGCGCTCATGCAGTGGTGGCGGTGCTCGGGGTCGAGGGAGCCCGAGAGGGCCGCGACGCCGTTGCCCACCATCCCCACCGCGTGGCCAAACTCGTGGACGAGCGTCGTCTGCTCGACCACCTTCGGGATGTACCCGAGGCCCGACGCGCGGGTGCTGTCGATGACCGGGCGGAAGAGCACGATGACGCCGGTGCCGTCGAGGTGGCCGCCGAGGAGGTCGGTGCGGCGGCCGCTCGCGTCGCGGTACCAGCCGTCGAGGATGAGCACGTGGAAGACCATCGTGTCGGGCGTGGGCGGCGTGTCGAGCGTGCGGCGCGCGAGGCTCACGAGGTCGGGGACGGTGAAGTCGCGCGAAGCGACGTCGATGCGCTCCATCTGGGCGAGGGTGTTGGGGATGACGAGCTCCTTGCCCGTGCCCTGGAAGAGCCGCGTGGCGTTGGCGCGGAAGACCGTCCAGACGTCACCGATGACGGGCACCCCCCCCGTGTAGGGCGTCGCGTTGGGACCATAATCGACCTCGACCACAATGCGGCGAACCGCGCGCGACCATAGTCGCCCGGTGAATGTTGGTGGGCCACCCCCGGAGGTCGTCGCCCCCGGGCCCGACAGGTCGGCGGCGCAAGCCATCGTGAACATCGCGAACAAGGCGAGCAACAAGTGCTTCATGGCGGTGTCAATCCTCGCGCCGCAAGGGAAATGGGAGGACGTCCCGCGTCGGGCGGCGATCACGACGGGGCGCACCGCGTTGGATCGGCGGAACCCCATCGGGCCATGAGCGTTGGAAGAGAAAAAACGGAGCGGCGCCACCCGCCACGTGGGGGCGGCGCCGGGGGAGGGGGGAGCGTCAGTTGTAGTGGTGGCTGACGTCGCGCAGGGCGTCGATCAGGTCGATGTAGCCGTGCAGCTCGTTGTCGATGTTGGCGCGCTGCGCGATGGGGGTGCGCTCGCGGAGGTCGCGGAGGCGGTTGGCCTGGACGAGCATGCGGGCGGCGATGCCCGTCTCGTTGGAGGCCTCGTCGCGGCGCGAGACGCCCGTGGTGGCGCCCAGCTCACCCGCGCGCCCGCCGATGTGGACGGCGTGGTAGCTGACGTTGGTGTAGGGGTTGACGAAGGTGACGAGCGTGCGCGCGTCGCTGTCGGGGAGGCCCCAGTGATCGCCCTCGCGCCACATGAGGGCGGAGACGCGGGCGCTGCGGTCGAAGGTGAGCTCGAGCTGGCCGCGGAGGTAGGCGAGGGCGTCGAGCTCGAGCGTGAAGCCCAGGTTGGGCGACACGGCGCGCGCGTTGCCGTTCGAGCGGCCGTTGGTGTTGAGCCCCGAGCCGAAGGGCAGGTTGAGGCGGGCGAACTGCGTGCGGAAGATCTCCGGCTCACCGCCGTCGAGGCGGGGCCGCGCCTGCGGGGCGATGTCGTCGTAGTCGCGGGCGAGGAGCGAGCCGAAGAAGCGCAGCGTCGCGCCGGGGTAGAGCGTGTAGAAGTTGATCTGCAGGCGGTGGACGTCGTCGAACTCGATGACGTAGCGGCCGGGGATCCACTGGAAGGTGTTGGTCATGTACTCGAGGCCGAGCTGCTTGTCGTGGTACGAGCCCACGCCGAGCATGCGGTCGCGCCAGAAGAAGCCGCTGCCCCAGTCGTAGCTCGACGCGAAGGCGCGGCCGGCGCCGACGGGGATGTTGACGCAGTTGTTGCCGCCGTTGGCGCGCACGTAGATCTGCGTGCCGTCGGTGCGGCTGGAGAGGCAGTGGAGGCCGCCGAACTCGTTGAGCGGTGAGGCCTCGGGCATGAGCACCGCGTTGGCGAAGGCGTCGGCCACGAGGGCCACGCCGAGGCGCGACGCGGTGATGGTGCGCGAGTACTGCGAGGTGGAGGTGGGGCTGAAGAGGTCGCGCCAGCGGGGCTGCCCGCCGAGGATCGAGTCGTAGATGCCGAGGATGTACTGCACCGAGCGGAGCGAGTAGTACATCTGGTCGAGGTAGCGGCCCGTCATGCGCGCGCGGTAGCTGTTGCGCGTGAAGGTGGCGCGGTTGCGCGCGAAGGCGTTGGCGAAGTAGTAGTCCTGGTAGCGGACGGCCACGTAGCGCATCGACTCGTAGATGTCGGCGCCGGCGTCGTAGCGCTGGGTGTTCCAGACGCCGTTGGCCCAGTCGTCGGTGCCGAAGCTGTAGGGGACGAGCACGGGGCGCGCGGTGTCGCCGGGCACCTCGCGGCCGTTGCGGTCGGCGACGGCGACGTTGGTGTGGTCGGGGGTCCAGTTGAAGGCGCCGTAGTTTTCGCGGCGCGTCTCGTGGAGAAACACGGGGTAGCGGTTGTCGTCGCCGAGGCGGGGGTTGCCCTGCGCGTCGACGCCGACGATGCGCGGGATGTCGGTGTAGTGGAAGGTCACCGGCGACTGCGCCGTCGTGTCGCCGAGGTACTGCACGCGCACGGCGGACTGGTAGCCGCCGGCCCAGTTCTCCGCGGCCATGAGGGCCTCGCCGCGCTCGGCCACTTGGTCGAAGGCCTCGACCATGTCGACGTAGCCGTGCATCACGAAGGCGTGGTCGTAGCGGCCGAGGCCGTGAGAGTCCTGGTTCCACCCGACGTAGTCCATGACGGTGGAGTAGGCGTACTCCTCGACGCCGCCCTGCTCCTCCTGCGGGGAGTAGAAGGGCTGCGCCCGGCCCTGGTGCTCCCAGCGCGGGCGGATGGCCGTGGCGGGCGGGACGGGGTCGCCGGGGCGCGTGCCCGCGGTGCGGCGGAGCTGCCAGTAGCGGTCGAAGTAGTTGAACGCGTCGGCCGAGCCCATGAAGTTGTGGCGCTCACCCACCGAGTGACCGATCTCGTGGAGCGTCACGCCGTAGTGGATGTACTGGAGGAGGTAGTTGTAGACCTCGTCGTAGTTGAGCGGGCAGTTGGAGCGGCCCTCGGCGTCGACCTCCACCACCTCGGGGCAGACGGCGGGGGCGCCGGCCGCGTGGAAGTTCCAGTTGTTGCGGCCGAAGCGGACGTCGGCGGGGACCTCGTTCTTGCGGAAGCGGTGCATCATCACCGCGATCACCTCGTCGCTGAACTGCGCCTCCGCGCGGCACTCGTGCTCCTGCATCACGCGGCGCCACTGCTCCTGCACCTGGCGGTGCGCCATGCCGTTCTCACGGAAGGGCGAGGCCATCTCCATCGCGCGCTCGGTGCGGAGGTCGGGGTTGATCTCCTGCCCGAGGAGCATCTCGCGGTCGACCACCTGCGACTCGATGGGCGTCCCGCGGAGGCGCGCGAGGCGGGCGGCGGCGTCCTCGGGGTTGGTGTGCGGCAGGTCGTTGCGGTACGCCGAGAGGGCGTTGCGCAGCATGATGTAGTCGTTGGACTGGCCGGTGGTCGCGTCGCGCGAGAAGCGCTGGAGCGCCTGCGTGTCGAGCGTGGCGTCGGCGGGCAGCGTCCGCAGGTGGTCGAAGGTCGTGGCCCCGAGCACCGTCTGGATCTCCTCCGCGCTCTGGTAGTCGCGGTGGACGGGCCGCGGCGTGTAGGGGACGTTGGCCCCCGTGCGCTCCTCGCGGCCGCCGAGCGAGCGCACGTAGTCGTACGCGTCATACACCGTCTGGCCGAGGGCGAAGCGCTCGGGCGTCACCTCGCGGTTGAGGATGCGGATCATGTCGGTCGCGAAGGCCGTCTGCGACTCGGTGACGGTGAGCCAGACCGAGCCGCGCGCGGAGAGCAGCTCGCCGGTCGACGGGTCGCCGGTGATGGTCGCGAGCCCCCAGGGCCCCTGCGCGTCGTACTCGTTGATCGACGCGAGCATGCTGTAGCGCGTGTCGCCGAGGCGGGCGCTCGTCCCCTGCGGGCCGCAGGCTTCGGTGTCCCAGCCGGCCGCGCGGGCCGCCTCGAGCTCGGCCGCGGTGTGCGCGCCGGGCTTCGTCGGGTCGGTGCCCCACACCGGGTTGTGGCAGCCCGCCCACACGGCGCGCGCGTCCGCAGTCTCCGGCGCGCTCGGGTTGCGCCAGCGCTCGCAGGCGGCGGGCGATCCGCTGTTGGGCGAGCGGCTGTCGAGCAGGCACTCGCGGTAGCGCGCCTGGCGGACGGTGTCGTTGAACACCCGCCGCCACTCGGCCATGACCTGCAGCGTCACCGGCATGATCCGGTCGGGGTAGTTGGGCGACAGGTGGTACGCGATGGGGCGCACCGTCCGCTGGCGATACGGCAGCAGGCAGAGCCCCAGGCGGTCGCCGCGGAGCGTCGCCACGTCGAGGTCGCAGCGCGCGCCAGGGCCCACCGAGGCGCAGGCCATGTCGGCCTCACGCTGGCGGGCGGCCTCGTCGGAGGTGCGCATCGAGGGCGCGCAGCGGAGGTACACCTCGCCGCAGGTGCGCGTGCCCGCGTCGCACTTCGCGGTCGCGGAGATGTCGCGGCAGTCGACGTCCGACTGGCACGCGCGGTCGCCGGGCCGGTGGTCGAGCGCGTTGTTGGCCGGCTTCGCGTGGTGCTGCATCCAGAGGTTGTGGCGGTTGGCGAAGTGCCGGCGCTCGAGCTGGCCGGGGGTGCCGACCTGACGGTTGAAGCCGTTGCGCGTGTCGGCGAAGAAGCCGAAGCGCTCCTGGCGGTGGCCGTCGAGGAGCTGCGGCGCGTAGTCACGCGACGGCTCGACGCGGCGGAACGACACGCGCAGGAGCACGTCCGCGGGCTCGCACGACTCCGTGATCCGGTCGTAGAGCAGGCACGCGGGGACCGAGCCCGTCGCGCCGCCGAGGTTGACCGTCTCCGGGTGGAGGATCATCCGGTTGGTGACGTCGAAGTAGCGCAGCGTGTTGGCGGCGCCCTCGTGGGTGCCGTAGTCGAAGACGGGGCGGTTGGGGTCGTCCGGCGAGCTGATGTACGCCTGGGCCTCCGCCTGCATGCGCCCCCAGGCCACCGAGGTGATGGGGGTGAAGTTGCCGACGAGGTTCTGCGACCAGTCGACGCGCATGAAGTCGCGCTTGTACCAGGGGCGGTCGGTGGTGTTCTCGACGATGACGTTGTTGGGCTCGCCGGTGGTGGCGTTGTAGTCGTTGCGCGCGTCGAAGTGCGAGGTGATGCGGTAGGCCGCGATCACCTCCTGCTGGCGCGCGCTGTTGCCCGCGCCGGGCGTGCTCTGCCCGTCCTGCAGGCGCTCGTAGGCCTGGCGCGCGATGAGGAGGTTCTCGGTGACCTCCCAGTAGATGCGCTCGACCTGCGTGTAGGAAGACACCCCGCCCCCGCCCGTCGTGGCGGGCTTATCGAGGACGGTGATCTGGTGGTACCACTGCGCCTCGGCGCGGATGGTGTTGGGGTCGAGCGTCGGCGGGCGCGTGCGGTCGCGCCAGCTGTCCCCGGCCCGCTGAATCGCCGCGAACTGCGACGGGATCACGTCCATCTTCTTGATGTAGTCGGGCTGGACGCGGACGATCGGGTCGCGTTCGACCGCGCAGCCCGGCACGGCCGGCCCTGCGCAGGCGAAGGCCGCCCCTATCAACCACAGCATCCTCAGGCTTGCACGGGGACTCATGGAACCTCCTCGCGGCCATCGGTGAGCCGCGTTGTCGTTGGCGAGTGAGACAGGGCGACGCAGCACGGCGGGTGCCATGCACGATTTTCGGGCAAATCCGAGCGTACCCCAAATACGCCGGGCGCTGTCGTCAGGAAACCGACGCCCCACGTCAGGGAAATGGCGCCGGAGAGAGTCGGTTCAGGGCGCGTCGAGGTCGATGAGGGTCGAGCCCGAGGGGGGCGGCGGCGCGTTGCCCGTGCCGTGGGCGCGCCACCCGCCGTCGAGGGAGAGGGTGGCCCAGACCTCGATGCAGAGGGCCTTCCAGGCGACGTCGAACCACAGCGGGTCGCGCGGGTCGTCGAGCCAGCGGGTGAGGGCGGCGGTGTTCCAGAGGCCGCGAGAGCGGGCGGCGGAGGAGGTGAGGGTGTCGCGCACCCAGTCGCGGTGGAGCGACTGCATCCACCGGACCGCGGGCGTGTCGAAGCCCACCTTGCGGCGGTTGAGCACCTCGGCGGGGATCACGTCTGCGACCGCCTGACGCAGGAGCCACTTCGAAGCGCCGTCGCGAAACTTGAGGTCGAAGCCCGAGCGGAAGGCGAAGCGCACCACGCGGGGGTCGGCGAGCGGGACGCGCGACTCCAGGCTGTGCGCCATGCTCATGCGGTCGTCTTGCTGGAAGAGCCCGGTGAGGTAGGTCTGGGCGTCCCAGTGCATCACCTTGTCGGCCGGGTCGGTGGCGGCCGAGCGGGCCAGCGTGTCGTGGTAGACGGCGCGCGCCCGGTCGCGGGAGACGACGTCGCGCGTCGGGAGGATCGCCTGCCACGTGGCCTCGGGCACCTTGGCGAAGTTGTGGAAGTAGCGCTCGCGCCAGTCGCTCATCGCGCGGGCGCCCGCGCCGAGGTTGCGCGCGATGCGCAGGAGCGTCCCCCGCTCGGCGAACTGCTTCCACACGTTGCCGCCGGGGCGACCGGGGCCGGCCGGGGCGCTGCTGCCGCGGCGGCGCAGGCGGCCGGCGAGGGCCGCGGGCGCACCGCTGACCCATTGCGAGGCGACCTTCCACGGGTGGGCGAGGGCGTAGCGGGCGTAGCCGCCGAAGACCTCGTCGGCCGCCTGTCCGCCGACGCACACCTTCACCCGCTTCGCTGCGAGGCCCGCGACGGCGAACATCGGGAGCATCGCCGCCCCGATGACGGGCTGGTCTTGAAAGAACATCAGCCGCGCCATGTCGTCAGGGAAGGCCGCGCCGTCGAGGGTGATGAGGTCGAGGTCGAGCCCGAGGGCCTTCGCCGCGGCCTCCTGGTAGGGGCGCTCGTCGATGACGCCCTGACCCGTAAAATGGACGCCGAAGCACCGGGGGCGCAGGCCCGCGCGCGTCGCCATCGAGGCCACCGCGGTGGAGTCGATGCCGCCCGAGAAGAACGACCCCACCGGCACGTCGGACATGAGCTGCTCGCCCACGACGTGGCGGAGCTCGTCTTCGAGCGCGCGGACGTTCTCTTGCGGGGAGCCGCCGCGGGGGGAGAAATCGGTGACCTCCCAGTACCGCCGCCGCGCGTGGCCGCCGCCCGTCACCCGCAGAAACTCCCCCGCCTGGAGCTGCCGCACGTGCTTGAGGAAGGTGCGCTCGAACAGCGGCGTGTGGAAGTGCAGGTACTGGTTGAGCGCCTCGGGGTCGAGCTCGCGCGGCACCTCGGGGCACTCGTAGAGGGCCTTGATCTCGCTGGCGAACACGATCGAGCGGCCGTCGTCGTGGAAGTACACCTGCTTCACGCCGAGCGGGTCGCGGGCGAGCGTGAGGCGCCGCGCGTCGCGCTCCCAGAAGGCGAGGCCGAAGATGCCCGCGACCTGCGCGAGCGCGTCGGGACCGCGCGAGGCCAGGAGGTGGAGCAGCGTCTCGGTGTCGGAGGTGCCGCGGAAGCGCACGCCCTCCGCCTCCAGCCCCGGGCGGAAGGAGCCGTGGTTGTAGAACTCGCCGTTGTAGACGATCCAGCGCTCGCGCTCGGGCGTGGCCATCGGCTGCGCGCCGGTGGGCGACAGGTCGACGATGGCGAGGCGGCGGTGCCCGAGGCCGAGGGATCCGTCGACGAGCAGACCTTCGGCGTCGGGGCCGCGGTGGGCGAGGGCGCGCGTCATCCGGGTGAGGGTGGCGCGGTCGACGGCCCGGCTCGGGTCGGCGTAGTGGAAGATGCCTGCGATGCCGCACATGGCCGCGACCATAGCGTCACGGGCGCGGGCGCGGCAACGCTCAGTCGTCGCCGCTGCCGGGGCGACCGCGGTTCTGCTTCTTGTCCGCGACGTGCTTCTTGTCGGCGAGGCGGCGGGCGCGCACGCGGCGCGAGGGCTTCGTGGCCTTGCGCGGCGTCGGGGGGTCGAGGGCGGCGAGCACGAAGGCCCGCACGCGCGCCAGGGCGTCGTCGAGGTTGCGCGACTGATCGCGCGTGCGCTGGCTCGTGACCACCAGCCAGCCCGACGCGTCGAGGCGGTTGCGCACGAGCGTGCGGAGGCGGTCTTTGACGTCGTCGGCGAGGGCGCGCGTGCCGGGCAGGTCGAAGCGGAGTTCGACCTTCGAGGCCACCTTGTTGACGTTCTGACCGCCGGCGCCGCTCGCGCGCACCGCGTCCCAGGTGAAATCCGAGGGTGGCAGCGTGAGGTCGTCACGGATGAGGAGGGGGTTCATGGACGCGTTGATCCTGCGGGAGGGGGGCGGCACGTTAGCCCGTGGGGGCGCCGCGCGCACGGCGGACGTCACGCCGGGCGGAGGTAGCGGTGGACCACGGCGGCGAGGGCGCCGCGGTCGATGGGCTTGGTGAGGTAGTCGTCGCAGCCGACGCGGAGGCAGCGCGCCCGGTCGTCGGCCATGGCGTGGGCGGTGAGCGCGACGATGGGGCCCGCGTAGCCCGCGCGGCGGAGCGCGGCGGTGGCGTCGTAGCCGTCGAGCACGGGCATCTGCATGTCCATGAGGATGAGGTCGAAGGCGTCGCCTGCGAGCGCGCGCTCCACCGCGTCGGCGCCGTCGTTGGCGGCCGTGACGGTGGCGCCGAGGGCCTCGAGGAGGATGGCCATGAGCCGACGGTTGACCGCGACATCTTCGACCACGAGCACGCGGCCGCCGAGCCCGCGCGGCGGGGCGACGACGTCGGGCTCGGGGGCCGTGAGGTGGATGGGGCCCGCGGCGACCGTCGCGACGTCGGGCGGGGTCTCGAGGCGCAGCGACACGGTGAAGGTGCTGCCCTGGCCGGCGCTGCTCTGGACGGTGATTGCGCCCCCGAGGAGGGTCGCGAGGCGCTGTGAGATGGAGAGCCCCAGCCCGGTGCCGCCGAAGCGTCGGGTGGTGGAGCTGTCGGCCTGCGAGAAGGGCCGGAAGAGCCGACCCTGCTCCGTGGGGGTGAGGCCGACGCCCGTGTCGCTCACCGCGACGCGGAGGTGGCGGTCGGAGACGCTCGGAGGGTCGCACGTGAGCTCGATGCGGACGCCGCCCGCGCGGGTGAACTTCACCGCGTTGCTGGCGAGGTTGAGCGCGATCTGGCGCAGGCGCGTCGGGTCGCTGCGGACGAGGGCGGGCGTCTCGCTCGCCGCGTGGGCCTCCAGGGTGAGGCCGGCCTGCTCGGCGCGCGGTCGGATGATGGCGGCGACCTCGGCGACGAGCTCGCGCGGGTCGAAGGCGATCGACTCGACAGACATGCGCCCGGCTTCGAGCTTCGACAGGTCGAGGATGTCGTTGAGGAGCGCGAGGAGGTGCTCGCCGTTGGCGCGGATGGTTTGGGCGTGCTCGGCGCGCACCTGCGGGGAGAGGTCGGCCGCGAGGAGGAGGTCGGCGTAGCCGAGGACGGCGTTCATTGGCGTGCGGATCTCGTGGGACATGTTGGCGAGGAAGTCGCTCTTGACGCGGGCGGCGTCGAGGGCCGCGTCGCGGGCCACCACCAGCTCGCGGGCCTGCGCGGTGATCACCACCTCGCGGGCGCGGAGGGTGGCGAGGTGGGCCTCGGTGGCGCGGACGTAGGCGCCCGCGAAGGCCATGCCGATGACGATGAGCGCGCACTTGTCGACGAGCAGCTCGCCGGGCAGGGGGACAAACTCCCGGGGGATGTGCGCGACGTACTCGCTCGCGTGGACAGCGCTGACCCCGAGGGTCGCAAGAACCGTCCAGCGGACGCCCATCCGGACGCCGCCCACGTAGGCCGCGAAGAGGGGGAAGCAGACGAAATACCACAGGGCCATCGCCGACGACTGACCGGTGTCGAGGCAGAGGGCGATCATGCCCACGTAGGTGACGCCCATGAAGGCGTGGACGGCGCGCAAGAGGCCGCGGTCGTCGCCTGGGCGCGCGGCGGTGCCTCGGTAGCGCCGAGACATCCACGCGCGCAACGCGAAGCACAAGGCGCAGACGACGAGGTCGATGGAGCCGTTGATCCAGCGTCCCAGCGCGATGTAGGCGGACCCGAACGCCAGCCAGCCGTAGCAGTTGACGCTGAGGATCGAGAGGATCTCGTGCGGGCGTGGGGTGGCTTCGGCCGCGGGAGGAGCGCGGTCGGTCGGAGCGGCGGTTGGTGTGATGGAGAGGGGCACGGCCGAGAGGGTCATCGGCGCCACCGTGCCCGGGCATGAACACGGCGGGGACGGACCTCGGACGGTCAGCGCTCGTCGAGGCTGCGGGCGAACTCCTGGAGGAGCGTCTTCTGCTTCGCGTTGAGCTTCTTGGGCACCTCGACGCGGACGACGGCGATGAGGTTGCCGCGGCCGTTGCCGCGCACGTGGGGTACGCCCGCGCTGCGCACGGTGAGGGTGGCGCCGGGCTGCGTGCCCGCGGGGATGGTGAGCTTGACGGGCTGGTCGTCGAGGTTGGCGAGCGTGACCTCACCGCCGAGCGCGGCGGTGACGAAGGGGATGGGCACCTCGGTGACGAGGTTGTGGTCGTGCCGTTCGAAGCGCTCGTCGGCCTGCACGTCGATGAGGACGAGGAGGTCGCCCGGGGGGCCGCCGAAGGACCCGCCTTCGCCGTGTCCCTGCACGCGGACGGCCTGGCCGTGGTCGATGCCGGCGGGGATGGAGACCTTCACCTTCTTCTCGGTGCGCACCTCGCCGCGCCCGCGGCACTCCTTGCAGGGCTTGCCGATGACGTGGCCGCTCCCGCCGCAGTCGCCGCAGGGCATGGAGACCATGAAGCCCATGCCCCCGTGGGCCACCTGACCGCGGCCGCGGCAGGTGTTGCAGGCGACGGGGGCGCTGCCCTTCTCGGCGCCTGATCCCTCGCACTCGCCGCACGCCGAGGGGAAGACGACGTTGACCTCGCGCTTGGTGCCGAAGACGGCTTCGCGGAGCGACACCTGGACGCTGGTGCGCACGTCGCGGCCCTGCTGCGCGCGCTTCGGCCCGCCGCGCTGGGGGCCGCGCCGCTGACCGCCGCCGCCGCCGCCGAACCCGCCGCCGAAGAACTCCGAGAAGAGGTCTTGAAACTGCACGAAGACGTCTTCCGAGGGGCGGTAGCTCTGCCCTTCGAGCCCCGCGTGCCCGTACTGGTCGTACACCTGGCGCTTGTTGGCGTCGGAGAGCACCTCGTAGGCCTCGCCGGCCTCCTTGAAGCTCGCCTCGGCCGCGGGGTTGTCGGGGTTGCGGTCGGGGTGAAACTTCATGGCGCACTGGCGGTACGCCTTCTTGATCTCGTCGGGGGTGGCGCCCTTCGAGACGCCGAGGACTTCGTAGTAGTCGCGCTTGTTCGCTGACATGGGTGCTTGTGTTCCGCTGCGGCGTGGTGCGGGCCGCGGTGCAGTCTCAGTCGAAGAGGCCCTTGAGCTTCTCGAGGAACGTCCGTCGCTGGGGGTGCGTGTCCTCGCCCATGCTCAGCGCGAACTGCTCGACGAGGGCGCGCTGTTCGGCGGTGAGCTCGGTGGGGACCTCGAGCTGGATGGTGACGATCTGATCGCCGCGGCCGTAGCCTCCGAAGCGCGGCATCCCCTTGCCGCGGAGGCGCAGCGCGTGTCCGGGCTGGGTGCCCGCGGGGATGCGCATCTTCACCTTGCCGTCGAGCGTGGGGACGTCGATCTGGGCGCCGAGGCACGCCTGGGCGAAGCTCACGGGGACGGTGCAGAGGAGGTCGTTGTCGTCACGCTTGAAGAGGGGGTGTTCGGCGATCTTGACGGTGAGCTGGAGGTCGCCCGAGGGGGCGCCGTTGAGGGGCGCCTCGCCGTAGCCCGCGACGGTGCGCGTGGCGCCGTCTTCGACGCCGGGCGGCAGGGTGACGGAGAACTTCTCCTTGCGCGGATGGACGCCCGAGCCGCTGCACTTCGCGCAGGGCTCACGGGGCACCGAGCCTTTGCCGCCGCAGCGGTTGCAGCCGCGCCGCAGGCGGAAGAAGCCCTGCTGGAAGGTCACCTCGCCGCGGCCGTTGCACGCGGGGCAGGGGTCGACGGTGGTGCCTGGCTCGGCGCCGCGGCCGCTGCAATGCTCGCAGGGGGCGGGGCGCTCGATCTCGATGGGCTTCTCGCACCCGCGGGCGGCCTCTTCGAGGGTGATGGTGAGCTCGTAGGCGATGTCGCGGCCGCCCTGCTTGCGCCCGCGGAAGCCCGCGAAGCCACCGAAGAGGTCACCCACGATGTCGCCGAACATCTCCTCGATGTTGATGTCCGGGGCGGGGCCGCCGCCGGCTCCCTGCGGCGCGCGGCCGAAGCGGTCGTAGTGGGCGCGGCGGTCGGCGTCGGAGAGCACCGAGTAGGCCTCGTTGATCTCCTTGAACTTCGCCTCCGCGGTGGCGTCGCCGGGGTTGCGGTCGGGGTGAAACTTCAGCGCGGCCTTCCGGTAGGCGGATTTGAGCTCTTCCGGGGTGGCGCCGCGTTGGACGCCGAGGGTCTCGTAGTAGTCGCGGCTGCCGCTCGACATGGTTCGGGCGCGGAACCTACGTCGCGCTCGCCTCGGGGGCAACCACCCTCAGCGGGTCTGGCCCGGTCGCCACCGCGGTTGCGGCACCGGGAAGCGGAACTCCGCGTCCCAGGACGGCGCCGAGAACGTGGGGGCGCGCACCTCCCGGACCGCGTGCTCGATGCACGGACCCATCGGGGCCTCCTGGAAGATGCCGTGGAGCCGAACCCGCGTCGCCGCGCCCGTCCGCCCGTCGTAGCGCACCTCGACGAGCACGAAGGGCGGGTCTTCCACGCCCTCCACGCAGTCGCTGATGGCGCCGCGCATCGCCCCCGACATGCGGGAGCGCGCGGTCGCGTCGGGGACGCCTTCGCCCGTCGGCGCGACGCCGGCCGCCGTCGCGTCGGCGGGCGGACCCGAGCGAGCGCCTGCTTCACGCGCCGCGGCGTCGGGGGCGTCGGCGACGACGGTGGCGTCCGGGGCCGCGTCCGCGGCGGGCGCGTCGAGCGGGGCGGGGGCGACCGGGACGTCCGCGGGCGCGGGCGCGGCGTCTTCGGGCGTCGCCGCGTCGACCACGGGGACGCGCGCCGCCTGCTCCCGCGCGAGGCGAAGCTCTTCGATGAGCTCGCGGTGCGTGTCGCGCAGGTAGGCGAAGCCGGCGGTGACGAGCAGCGCCGACACCACGGTGGAGATCGCGCACCACTTCGCCGCGACCGCCCAGGAGTTGTCGTGGGGCGGCGGCGGGAGGGCAGAGGCGCGGACCGTCTGCGTGACGCTCGTGCGATCGCCGGGGGGCCGGGTCTCGCGCGGTTCGGGCTTCGGCGCGGGGGGCGGGGGCGCGCGCAGGGGCGTGCCGACCGGGCGCGTGATGACGTCGTCGTCCGCGGGCGTCGGGCGCTTCGAAGGCGTCGGCGGCGGCGGCGCGTGGCGCTCGGGAACGGCCTCGGGGACGGGCGGCGGGCGGTGAGACACCGCGGGGCGCGGGGGCAGCGGCGTCCCGGTGATCTGCGTCGACTCCGCGGACGAGGCGCTGACCGTGGCCGTCGCGGGGGCGGCGGGCTTGATGGGCTCCGGGCTGTGGCGCGCGCCTTCGGGGAGGTCGGCGTCGAGGATGTCTTGCGTCGCGACGACGGCCACCTCGTCGAGGGGCTCGGGGGCGTCGAGGATCACCTCGGGGCCGATCGACGGCAGGCGCGGCGGCATCGGCGCGTGGCCGACCATCGTGTGCACCTCCCCGGGGAGCTTCGGCGCCTTCGGGATGGTGAAATCGATGCCGTCGCCTTCGGGGGCGTTGGACGAGGGGCGGGCGTCGGCTCCCTCGCGCGGCGGCTTCGAAGTGCGGCGGCGCTTGCCCGGGGGAAACTGGCTCGCGGAGGGGCGCGTGGCCGACTCCGGCGGCGGCGGCACGCTCGCCTTGACGCCGCGCGGGGCGAGGCTCGGGACGCGCGGGGCGTCCTTCTTCGCACCCGTCTGCTGCGCGCGGGCGGCGAGGGTGTTCTTGCGCAGCGTGTCGAGGATGCCCTCCTCGATGCGCGTGGTCGCGTCGGGCGTCGGGGGCTCCGCCGACGCGACGGGCGTGGGGCGCACGGCGGTGTCGACGTCGCGGAGGGCGTCCGACGCGAGGAGCTTCAAGCGCTCGTAGCCCACCGACGGCGTGGGCTGATCGCTCACGGCGGGGCGCTCGTTGGGGTCGACGGGGTTGGCCCCGACGAGGGTGGGCTTGACGGGGGTGACGTCCACCGCGCCCGGGACGGCGAGCGGCTGGGAGGGGGGCTCCTCCGGCGCGCCGAACTCGATCACGGGGGGCTTCGACGGGGCCGCGGTGGGGAGCGGCGGCGGCTCGTCGTGGGGGGCGAGCATCGCATCGAAGGCCCGGTCGACGGTGTCGAGCGCGGAGGCGCCGCGGCTGCGGCCGACGAGGCCCGCGAGCTGCGGGTCGATCGCGCGCAGGCGGGACGGAGAATCGGCGCCGGGGAAGGTGGGGCGGCGGTTGCGGTCTTCGCCGAGGATGCGCGTGAGGTCGCGCGTGAAGGCGACGAGCGAGGCGGGGCCGTCGGGGGTGCCCACCCGCCACGCGGAGAGGAAGAGCTCGTCGAGCTCCTGCGAGAGCCCGAGGCGGAGCGAGGACGGCGTCGGGGGGCTGCTCCCCGCGAGCGCGGCCGACACCTCGGAGGGCTGCGACGCGCCGAAGGGGAGCTGCCCCGTGAGCGCTTCGAAGGCGAGCACCGCGAGCTGGAAGGTGTCGGCGTGCGCGTCGAGGCGACCGACGCGATCGCTCGGCAGCGCGTAGCCCGTCGACGCGTAGGCGACCGTCTGCGGCGGCGCGACGAGCCCGGCGGAGACGAGCGCGTGGAGGTAGCCGCCCTCTTCGAGCCAGACGCGGCCATCGTCGCTGAGCTGAACCCGCTCGGGGCTCACGCCGCCGTGGGCGATGGGCGGGGTCGTGTGGTGGAGCGCGTGGAGCGCCGCGCCGACGGCCGTGACGACGCGCGAGACGTCGTCGATGGCGATGAAGCCGTCGGTGGTGATGAGCTCCCGGAGCGAGCGGCCCGGCTTGAGGGCGCTCACGATGATGGGGGTGTCGAGCTCGATGTCCCACGCCAGCAGCGAGGGGAGCGACGGGTGGGTCGCCGCGGCCAGCGCCGTCACGGCGCGGGAGAAGCGGTCGGGCGAGTCGGCGCCGCGGGTGATCTGGTCGCGTCGCGCGGCCCAGACGGACACCCACAGGCCGCTCTGGTCGCGCGCGGCGTACACCGATCCCAGGCGCTCGCGGCGGAGGCACCGGTCGATCACATAGCGACCCAGCACGGTGGCACCGCGCGCAAAATCACCTGGGTTGCTGTTTGTCTCGAGCACGCTCATCGCCTCGCGACCTGCATTGGACACCACCGCGCCAAGGAGCGCGTCATTTCCGGCGAAGTTTGCCCACACCCCGGGGACGAACGCACGAGGAACCGAACCTCCGCTCCAGAGCTCCGGCTCACGTGGCCTGGTGTCACGAGGGGTTGTAGGCGGGCGTGGTGACGCCGCTCGCGATGGGGGCCACGACGGTGACTCGACCGTTGCCGCCGCGACCCGCGGGCGCTGCGCGGCGCACGTCGAAGATCCGGCAGCTGCACTGCCCCCCGTTGCCGCCGGTCGCTGTGACGAGCGAGGTGCCGAGCGAGACGCTGGGCGCGGCGATCCACACGCCCCCGCCCGCTCCGCCGCCGCCTCCGCCCATGCCGCAGCCGACGCCCCCGCAGGCGGTCTGGTTGCCGTTGAGCCCGTCGGCGCCGCTCGCGGTGATGGCGCCTCGCACGGTGACCGCTCCGTCGGCGCGCAGGAGGATGACGCCGCCGCCGTTGCCGCCGGCGCCGGGGAGGCCGCCGTCCTCGTCCATGCCGCCTTCGCCGCCGGAGCTTCCGAGGTGGATCGTCCCGGCGAGCGAGCTGACGCCGTACGGGCCGCCCGCCGCGCCGCCCTCGTTGGGGCATTGGAGCGCGCAGAAGCCGCTCACCGAGCCCGCGCGGCCGCAGTCGCCGGGTGTCCCCGCGCTCGCGCCCGTCCCGTAGGCGCCGCCGCCGCCCGAGCCGCAGTCCTCCCCCTGGCCGCCGCCGCCGCCGCCGCCGGCGTTGGGGGTGGGTCCGGTGGCGCCGAGGCCCGACCACGACTCGCCCTGCTGACCGTAGCGACAGCGGTTGCTGCCGCCGCTGGAGGTGCAGCCGCGGAAGGGGCCGCGGAAGCCGCGACCGTTCATCCGGATGGCGCCTTCGACGAGGACGACCCCGGTGGTCTCCACCGCGAGGATGCCGCCGGTGCGGCCGTTCCATTCGGGGGCGGTGAGCTCGCCGGTGGGGCCGATGACGAGGTCGTTGTAGGCCTGCACGACGACGAGCTGGGCGCGCGCCGTCCCCGCGGTGGTGTAGTCATTGCGCAGCGGCGTCGCGAGCTGCAACGTCGCCCCCGCCGCCGCGGTCACCGTGTTGAACTCGTAGGCCCCCGCGACCGCCGCCGACCCCTGCGTCTGGTGGAGCACCACGCGGGCCCCGACGGGCACGACCAGCCCCGCCGCGGTGACGATCATCACCTCGCGGGTGCCTCGCGTCCCCGTCACGGGCGCCGCCGTCGTGTTGATGACGGTGGGGCGGTCGACGGTGACGGCCGGCGCGCAGGTGGCGTCGCGGCAGGTGCTCACGCACGCGTTGCCGCAGCGCCCGCAGTGCCGCGCGTCGCTCGCCAGGGTGACCTCGCAGCCGTTGCTGGCGATGCCGTCGCAGTTGCCCGCTCCCGCGTTGCACGCGCCGAGGACGCAGCGGCTCGCGGAGCACGTCGCCGCGGCGTTGGGGAAGGCGCACGCGACGTCGCAGCCGCCGCAGTTGCGAGCGTCGTTGACCGTGCTCACCTCGCACCCGTTGGCCGCGAGCCCGTCGCAGTCGGCGAAGCCGGGGAGGCACGCGAAGCCGCACGCTCCCGCGGTGCACACCGGCGTCGCGTTGGGGGCGCCCGCGCAGACGCGACCGCAGGCCCCGCAGTGCGCGCTGTTGCTGGCGGTGACCACGCAGCGGCCCGCGCAGAGCGTCTCCGGGGCGCGGCACACGAGCGTACAAGCGCCCGCGGCGCAGGCCTCATCGGGGGCGCAGGCGCGGCCGCAGGCGCCGCAGTTGCGGTCGTCGGCGCGGAGGTCGGTGCAGCTCGACCCGCAGCGGGTGAGGGCGCCGCAGTCGACCACGCAGGCCCCGAGGAGGCACACCTGCCCCGTCGCGCAGGAGCGCCCGCACGCGCCGCAGTTGCGCGGTGAGGTGGCGAGGTCGGTCTCGCAGCCGTTGGCGGGGTTGCCGTCGCAGTCGAGGAAGCCCCGGTCGCAGGCGGCGATCTCGCACACGCCCGAGAGGCACTGGCCCGTCGCGTTGGCGGGGCGGCAGGCGAGGGCGCAGCCGCCGCAGTGGAGGAGGTCGACGCGCGTCTCGGTCTCGCAGCCGTCGTCCGCGCGGCCGTTACAGTCGGCCCGGTCGGGGTCGCAGGTGGAGCGGCACGCCCCGGCGGCGCAGCTCGGCGTCGCGCCCGAGCGGACGGGGCACGCGCGCCCGCACATCCCGCAGTGGAAGGTGGAGGACTCGAGGTTGACCTCGCAGCCGTTGGTGGCGTTGCCGTCGCAGTCGCCCCAGCCCGGGGCGCACGCGGCGATGGCGCAGCGTCCGCCGGCGCACTGCGACGTGGCGTTGGCGAGGCGGCACTCGCGCCCGCAGCCGCCGCAGTGGCGAACGTCCGTGGCGGGCGCGGCCTCACACCCGTCGAGGGGGTTGAGGTTGCAGTCTTCGAAGCCGCCGTTGCAGCGCGTGAGGCAGGCGCGCGCGGTGGCGTCACACGCGGCGGTGGCGCCCGGTCGCACGGGGCACGCGCGGTCGCAGGCGCCGCAGTTGTTGACGCCGCGGAGGTCGGTCTCGCAGCCGTTGCTGACGAGGCCGTCGCAGTCGCCGTACGGGTCCATGCAGGTGCCGATGGCGCAGCGGCCGTCGCGGCACGCGGGGGCGGCGTTGGCGAGCGCGCAGGAGACGCCGCACGCGCCGCAGTGCGCGCGGTTGGTGAGCGGGTCGACGCAGGCGCCGCCGCAGCACGTCCGGCCCGCGGGGCAGGGGATGGTGGGCGAGCAGCTCGCCTCGCACACCCCGCCCGCGCAGAACTGCCCCGACGGGCACTCGGCGTCGCGGCGGCACTGCACGCAGACGCGTCGCCCGACGTCGCAGAAGCGCCGCGGCCCCGCGCCCGCGTCGCCACTCACCGGCAGCGCGCAGTCGTCGTCGTTGCGGCAGCCGTCGGTGCACGAGCGCGTCACCGCGTTGCAGTAGCGCCCGCGCGGGCAGCGGTCGTCGTCGGTGGTGCACGCGACGCAGCGGCCCGTGGCGAGGTCGCACACGGGGGCCGCCGGGTCGGTGCACGAGGCGCTCGCGCGGCAACCCTCGTCGGTGACGTCGGGGGCGACGTCGGCGTCGGGAGAAGCGACGTCGAGGCCGTCGGCGATGTCCAGGTCGCCCAGGTCGAGCGTCGCCACGTCGTCCGTGCTCGCGTCGCCGCCCACCACCGAACCCGCGAACTGAAAGTCATCACAGCCCGCGACCACAGCGAGCGTGGCGAGGCAACACAGCGTGCGCTGCAAGAGGCTGCGTTTACGGTCAACTCTCGGAGCGATCACACGCGACATCGCCGACGGGGCGACGGTAGGCGCGCCGACCCTTCGGGGTCAAGCAATCGAGGGGCTCTGAAACTCGGCGTTTTGTTTTGTGCCCGAGGGCGATTTGCGCGCACCATTCCTTCGCGAGTGGCCATGCGGAAGGTGTCGTCGATGCGCGCGCGGTTCGGGTGGTCGGCGGCCGCCGTGGTCGTCGTCGCGGCCGCTCCGTCCCGCGCCGACGCGCAGGATCGCTTCGTCGATCGGCTCGCGTTTCACGTCGAGGCGGGCGCGTGCGTGATGGTGTCGGACTATCAGCGCAACACGGACGCCGAGCGCTACGACGGCAACGCGAAGGGCTATCGCCTCGGAGGGTTCGAGGGCTCGGCGCGCCTCGCGCTGCGGCTGTTCGAACCCCTCTCGCTCCAGGTGTCGGTGAGCAACTGGGTGTTCCCGTCGGGCAACGGGACGACGGGGTGGGTGTTCACGCCGACGGGCGGGCTCCGCCTCGAACCGCGCGTCGGCTCGACGGGTCGGCTCTACCTCGACGCCAACGCGGGCGTCGGCTTCTCCGGCCTCGCGCGCCGCTTCGCGTTCGACGTGGGCCTCGGCTTCGAGTTCGAGATCACGCAGGCGGTGGGCCTCGGTCCCTATGTGCGCTACGGGCAGATCGTTCAGCCCGACGTGCGCGCGGACGGCACCGCCGAGCGCTTCAACGACGACGCCCGCTACGTCGCCGCGGGCCTCGCGCTCACCCTGCGCGTGCCGCCCGTCGCTCCGCCGCCGCCCACGGTCTCGGTGATCGAGGTGCCTCGCGGCCCCGCCGACCACGACGGCGACACGGTGCTCGACCCCGACGACCACTGCCCCACCGTCCCCGCGGGCACGCACCCCGACCCCGCGCGCCCGGGCTGTCCGCAGGGAGACGCGGATGGCGACGGGGTGTACGACCCGCAAGACCGCTGCCCGGCGACGCCCGCGGGCATGTCACCCAACCCCGAGATGCCCGGCTGTCCCGACCCGGACAACGACGGCGACGGCGTCCCCGACCACGACGATCTCTGCCGCGGGGAGCCCCGCGGGGCCCGCCCCGACCCGGCGCGTCCTGGCTGCCCCGAGGCCGACCTCGATCACGACGGCCTGCCCAACTCCGTCGACCGCTGCCCCGACCGGCCGGAGACCTTCAACAACTACGAAGACGGCGACGGGTGCCCCGACCGCCCCTCGCTCGTCACCCTCGGCGAGGGCGTGATCCGCCTGCTCGGCACGATCAACTTCGCCAGCAACAGCGACCGCATCGTCGGCGCGCGGAGCTACGACCTCTGCGACTCGCTCGTGGGGATCCTCGCGGCCCACGCGGAGATTCCGCGCGTGGAGGTGCAGGGGCACACCGACGACCGCGGCGGCGACGACTTCAACCTCCAGCTCTCGCAGCGGCGCGCCGACGCCGTGCGGCAGTACCTCATCGAGCACGGCATCGACGCGGCCCGCGTGGTCGCGCGCGGCTACGGGCTCTCGCGCCCCCGCGTCTCCAACACCAACGCCGATCACCGCGCGCAGAACCGCCGCGTCGAGATCCACATCCTCGAGGCCCAGAGCGCCCCCGTCGCTCCGTAGGCCAACGATTCACGCCATGGAGCAGATCACCCTCCGCCCCGCGACCCCCGCGGACGCCGACGCCATCGCCGCCGTGCAGGTCGCCTCGTGGCACGCCACCTACCGGGGGATGATGCCCGACGCCGTGCTCGACGCGTTCACCGTGGCGGTGCGGGGGCTGCGTTGGCGAGAGATTCTCGCGGCGCCGACGGGCGATGCGCGCACCGTGGTGCTCGCGGCGGACGGGCGGGTGCGCGGCTTCGCGTCGACGGGCGCCTCGCGCGACGACGACGGCGCGGGCGCGGCCGAGCTGTACGCGATCTACGTCGACCCCGCGAGCCTGCGGCGAGGCTATGGCGCGATGCTGCTCGGCGCGGCGCTCGGCGGCGTCGCGGCGGGCGGCGGGCGCGTCGTCACGCTGTGGGTGCTGGAGGCCAACGCGGCGGCGCGGCGCTTCTACGAGGCGCAGGGCTTCGTCGCCGACGGCGCGCGCAAGCTCGACGCGCGCCTCGGCGACGCGGCGGAGCTCCGGTACCGCATCGCGCTCGACGCGGGGTAAGGCGCCTACCAGCGGTCGACGCGGAGGCGCTGCCAACGCAGCAGGAGGTACTCCTCGCTGACGGCGAAGCGCGCGAGGTCGCGGAGGGGCTCGTGGTGCGCGAGGGCGGTGGGGGCGTCGCGCGGGGTGCCCGCGGGGGCCTCGTCGAGGATCGTCTCGGTGGCCGCGCGGAAGTCGCCGCACACGAGCATCGCGGCGTGGTTGCGCGCGATGGTGACCGCGCCCTGCCAGGCCGTCCAGGTGAGCCGCGGGCCGAGCTGCTCGACGAGGTCTTGCAGGCGACGGAGCGCGCGGGGGGCGATGCCCTCGTAGAGCCGACCGGCGATGCGCCCGACGCCCCCGTCGAGGCGCCCCGGGGTGGAGCGACCGAAGGCCGCGCGGATCGCGCCGACGAGCTGCTCGCCGTCTTCCAACCCGGCGGTGAGGGGGAGGTGTCCGACGCGCGTTCCCTCCAGCGTGCGGCCCAACAGGAAGCGACCGCGGGCGGTGTCGCGCCCGAGGGAGGCCGCGACGAGGACGGTGGGCGGCGTGCTGGCCGTGGCCATGTCCATCCCGTCGGCCATGTCTGTGCGGAGCGTGTGCGACGTCCCCTTCGGGAGCTGGAGCAGGCGGACCGCGGCGGCGAACATCCGCCCGAACTCTCCCTGGCTGAGCGCCGCCTTGTCCGCCGCGAGCGCCGCGCGCGCCCCGCCCTTGGGGCCGAGCAGCGCCTCCCAGACGAGGGCGCCGAGCTCGGCGAAGGGGCCGAGGTGAGCGGGCATCAGCACCCGGGCCACGCCGTCGAGCGGGTCGGCGAGCTCGACCAGCGCCGGGGCCTCGGGCCAGTGCGTGATGGCCCGGCCCGACAGCACCGCGTGGACCGACGCGAGCGCCGCGCTCTCGTTGCGCATCCGGAGCGAGGCGTAGATGTCCGCGAGCCCCTCGAGCGCGTCGAGCCGCGTGGGGTCGGCGTCGAAGCGACGGCGCTGGATCATCAGCGCCTCGTCGCGCGACTCCGGGGCGCGGGCGAGCTCCGTCGCGAGCTGCGCCGCCGCCGCGTCGTCACCCGCGTCCGCCGCCTCGCGCAGCTCGGGGAGCGTTCGCGTCGGCGGCGACTGCACGACGGGAGGCGGCTCGACCGGGGTCGCTTCGACACGCGGCGGCGCGGGCGGCGGTCGCGGCGGCAGCGGGGGTGGCGTGACCTCGGTGGGAGGCTCCGACGACACCAGCTCGACGGTCTCCTCCATGTCGTCGTCGACGAGGTGCGGCGAGAGGGAGACGATCATCTCCACGCCATCGAACTCGACGTCGACCTCGGGGGCAGAGGGCGACGGGTCGGGGAGTGAGGGCTCGACGCTCAGCGGCTCGACGCTCGGCGGCTCAACGGGCGGCTCGACGGGCGGTGGCGGCGTGGATTGCAGGGCCGCGGGCGCCTGCGGCGGGCCGCTCCACGAGGGCATCGGGCGCTGCGAGGGGCTCGGCGGGCGCTGCGACCCCCGTGGCGGAGACGGGGTGTAGAGCGGCGTCGCGGTGCGCACGGCGTAGCCCGCCTGCATCGCCGCCTTCGGGTTGAAGGGCGGGCGCGAGGGCTTGAGCGAGTTACGGGTGGCGACGCGCGGACGCTCCGAGGGGCGCTCGAGGGCGACCGTGGGGGCGGGTGGACTGGGGGTCGGCGGCGGCGCGAGCGGCGGTTCGAGGGCTTCGTCGGCAGGCGCGGCGGGATCGGGCGGGGGAGGGAGCACCTCCGACGCGAAGCTGGTGACCGCCGGCGGATCGGGCGCGCGCGCCGGCAGCGGGGCGGAGAGGTCGTCGAGGTCGAGGGAGACGAAGGACTCGGCATCGCGCGAGGGGCGCGGCGGGAGCTCGGACGAGAGGCCCGAGAGCGCAGCGAGAACGGCCCGACGCACGCTCGGCGTGGGCGTCGAGCACTCGAGCAGGTCGGTCACCGTGCGGCGCGCCGTGGCGGGGTCGTCGTGGTTGGCGAGGAAGAGCGAGGAGGCTTCGGCCACCCGAGCGGCGTCGTCGACCTCGCTGACACAGAGCTCGAGGGCGTTGAGGCTGTGGGTGCGACGGAGGTTGTCGTCCCAGGTCTGGTGGGCGGCGTTGAGCGCGTCGTCGATGAGCACCTCGGCGGCGACGCGGGCCACCTCGGGGTCTTCCGCGCGCATCGCGCGGAGGTGACGGCGGAGCGACGCCTCGACGCTGGGGTCGTGGGCGCTCTGAAACGCGAGGAGCTCGAGGAGGAGCGCGAGGCGCAGGTCGTGGCAGCGGTCGCGCGCCACGTCCGCGGCGGCGAGGTGGTAGCGCGAGCGGGTCTCCGGGGCGGTCGCCTGGAGGGCCAGCAGCCCGAGCGCGCGCACAAGGACGTCGTCTCGGCCGGCCCGCGCGGCGAGGCGCTCGACCGCGCTGAACGACGCCCCGAGCGAGGGGGACTTCAAGAACAGCCCAAACTGCTCCACCAGCGCGTCGCCGGCCCGACCCGCCCGCTCCAGGAGCACCGCGCGGCGGTAGGCCACCGCGTGGCGCGCGTGCTCCCCCGCGGCGGCCGCCGTCAGGTCGTTGTAGATCGCGAACATCGCGTCGAGCGAGGGGCCCTCCAGCGCGAGCTCCTCGGCGAGCGAGAGCGCCGCGTGGTCGCCCGGGATGCGCCGCAGGAGCGTGCGGAGCGTGGTGAGCGCCCGCGCCGGCGCGCGCATCACGTCGCGGGCGATGCGGGTGGCGCAGCGCATGCGAAGCGACGCGTCGACGTCGGCGGTGGACTCCGCCGCCCAACGCATCAGCCGACCGTGCGCGGCCTCCGGCTGCCCGAGCGCGAGGAAGGCTCGCACCACCAGCCCCTGCGCCTCGGCCCCGCCGCCCTCCTGGGCCACGCGGTCGATGCACTCCACCGCGTCGTCGATGCGCGGCGGGTCGGCGGCGGCGTACTCCGCGGCGATCGCCAGGAGGCGCGCGCGGCGCTCCTCGGTTCCCGTGGCGGAGGCGAGCTGTTCGGTGAGGAGGCGGGCGTAGCGGGTGCGGTCGCCGACGCGCGGGAGCAGCGTCGCGAGCCGCGCCGACGCCCGGTCGCGCGCGTGGGGACGGAGGCGCCAGAGGGCCGCGATCTCCAGCGCAATCGCGCCGGTGCGGGCGTAGCCGTCGGCGAGGAGCTGGAGCGCGGGGACGTGCTCCTCGATGGCGCCGGCGCTGGCGGCGATGTGCTCCAGGAGGGGGAGGGCCTCGGGGGCGTCGGGGTTGCGCCGCACCGACTCCAGCACCGCGGCCCGCAGCGCCCGGTCGCTCAGCCCCACGGCGCCCGCGGCCTCCAGCGCCACCGCCCGCGCCGCCTCGGGCACGTTGAACGACTCCAGCCGCGCCAGCGCCGACCGCGTCACCGCGCTCACATCGCGCACCGACGCGAGCGAGCGCGCGACGGCCACCGCGGAGGCCGCGATCTGGTCCCGGTCGCCCGCCACGTTGGCCGCGCCGAACCACGCGATGGCGGCCTCGGGCGAGTGGGGGGCGAAGGCCGCGAAGCGCTCGGACACCTCCAGCGCGTGCGACACCGGGCCGCCCTGCGCCATCAGCGCGCGGGTGCGGGCCGCGAGGATCGACGTGGCGTCGCCGACGAGGTCGTGCAGCCGCGCGAGGTCGTCGCACCGCTGCTGCGAAGGAGCGGGCGTGGAGAGGCACGACGCGAAGGTCGCGAAGATGCCCTCCGTGGCGCCCGTGAAGCGCAGGAGGAAATCGCGCTCCCACGGGTCGGGCGCGGCGCGGGCCACGGCGCGCAGGGCGTCGATGGCGAGGGTGGGGTCTTCGCTGTGCTCGGCGAGGGCGGCGAGGGCGGCGGCGAGCGAGGCGTCGCCGGGCAGCTCGTCGAGCACCAGCGCGAGCAGCTCCGCGGCCTCGGCGGTCTCCCCGGCCTGGTCGAGCTCCTCGGCGGCGGCGAGGGCGGCGCGCACGCGGATGACGGGCTCCTCCGCGCGCGTCGCGAGTCGGCGCAGCGTGGTGAGGAGCTGGGTGGGCTCATCGCTCCGGCGCGCCGCGCGCACCCACAGCGTCGCGGCCCGCTCGTCGCGCGCGGCGCGGGGGCCGAGCACCCGGGCGTTGAGCCGGGCGTCGCGCAGGGCGCCGGGCGTGTCGGCGAAATCCGCGAGGAGGTGCTCGTAGAGGGTGTCGCGGTCGTCGGCCGCGGCGGCGTCGATGGCGGTGAGCACGCGCTGCACGCGGGCGGCCTGCGCGTCGGCCCCCTCGTGCACCCGCGCGATGGCTTCGAACACCTCGGGGACGGGCTCGTCGATGGCCGCGAGCGCGGACTCCGCGGAGGCGAGGTCGCCCGCGGCCTCTTCGATGGCGGCGAGCCACAGCAGCACCCGCGTCCGCGAGCCCTTCTCGGGGGCGGGGACGGGCGCCCGCGCGAGCACCCACAGCGCGTCGCGGACGGCCGGGGCGAGGCTCGGGTCTTCGGCGAAGGAGGCGAGGAGGTCGAGGGCTTCGGTGTCGTCGGGCTGGTGGCGCAGGCTCTCCGCGAGGGCGAAGGCGGCCATCACGGGGGTGGCGCCGATCTCCGTCGCCGCGACGCCCTTCCACGCGGCGGCGCGGGCGGCGGGGGCGGCGCGGCGGGCGTCGGCGCGGAGGCGGGCGGCGAGGTCGACGGCGAGGCCCCGCTCGGCGAGCAGGTCGCGCAGCGATTCGCGGGCGTCGCGGGCGCGGTCGTCGGGGAGCAGCGCGCGCACCATCCACGCCGCGGTGGCTTCGCCCGGGAGCCCCGCCGTCTCCGCGAGGCGCGCGCAGCGGACCAGCACGCGGGCGGCCGACGCGATGTCCGCGGGCTCGGCCTGGAGCGAGCGGGCGGCGGCCTCGGCGGCGACGTACACGGCCGCGCGGGGGCGCCCCGTGGCGGCGAGCGCCTCGGCGAGGAGCTCACCCCCGTCGGCGCCGCGCGATTCGAACCACGCGTCGAGGGCGTACTCCCGCCAGCGCTCGCGGTCGTCGAGGCGGCGCGCGCGGACGGCGCAGTCGAGGAGCGTCGCGAGGAGCCCGCTCCCGCCCTGCGCCGAGGTGCGCAGCCGCGCGAAGGTGACCGTGAGCGAGGCCGTGCGCGCGTCGTCGGGGGCGACGCGCGTGAGCTCGTCGAGGGCCTGCGTGGCCTCGCCGAGGTCGTCGGTGCGGAGCCACGCGCACGCGGCGGCGTAGAAGGCCTGCGGGCTCGGGCGCTGCTGGGCGATGGCGCGCCGGGCGAGGGCGGCCTCGCGCAGGAGCGAGACGTGCGTGAGGGCGCGGGCGAAGGCGTCGGCCACCGCGAGGGCGCCGGGCTGGAGCTTCTCGGCCGCGCGGAGGACCTCGATGGCGGGGCCCACGGCGTGGCGAGCGAGCCAGAGGTCGGCGAGGGCGACGCGGGCCGCGATGCGGGCGTCGACCGCGGTCAACTGATCGGCGCGGGCGACGGCGCGCTCGGCTTCGAAGACCTCGTCGCGAACGTCGGGATCGGGCGACGCGGGCGGCGGGAGGGGCGACGGGCGCGACAGGTCGAAGGCCGCCTCCGACCCCGCCTGCACCTCCTGCGGAACCGCCACCACCATCGCGCTCAGTGCCCTGGGGTCGGCGTGGTGGGGGAGGCGCCCGAGGCGGCGATGCGCTCGCGGAGCTGCTCGATGTGGCGGCGGGCCATGTTGGCGTGGCCGCCGCCAGGGTTCACGTCGAGGTAGCGCGTGTAGGCGGTGATGGCCTGGTCGTAGTTCTGCATCGAGGTGTAGGCCTGACCGAGGCCCACCCACGCGTCGCCCGCCCGCGGGCAGAGCGAGAGCGCGCGGCGGTACTGCGACACGGCCGTGGACAGGTTGCCCCCTTCGAGCTCGACGTCGCCGAGGCCCACCAGCGCCTCGCACCCGTCGGGGCGCTGCGCGAGCGCCGCGCGGAACCGCTCGCGCGCCTGCGTCACCTCCATCCGATCGCGAAGGAGTCGCTCGCCGTCTTCGATGAGCTGATCGTACGAGCGCCCCGAGGTCGGCGGCGCGTCGCTCCGTCGCGCGGTGTTGGTCGAGGCCGTCGACGGCTCGTTGGGAGCGGGCGCGCTGGGGGTGGGCGGCGTCGGAGGCGTCGGCGTGTTGGGTGTCGGCGCGTTGGGCGTGGGCGTGTTCGCCGCGACGGCCCCGCGCATCGGGGCCTCGTTGTGCTCCAGCGCCGCGAGCAGCGCGCGGGCGTCGTCGTGGTCGGCGTAGCTCAGGAGCACCGCGTCGAGCTCGCGGCGCGCCCCGGCGGCGTCTCCCTGCGCGGCGAGCACGCGGGCGAGGGCGAGGCGCGCCTGCGCACGATCCGCCGCGCGACCCACCACGGCCCGGAGCCCCTCCGCGGCCGCGCTGGCGAGGCCCGTGTCGCGCGCGATGAGGGCCGCGGCGAGGTCGGCGTCGACACCACCGCCGACGATGCGCGCGGCCTCCAGGTGACGCTGCGCCGCCGCCGTGTCGCCGGCGATGCGCGCGACGTCGGCGAGGGCGGCCTCGGCCTGCGCGCGAGCCTCCCCGCGGAGCGACGACACCCCAGCCTCGGCGCGCGGGAGGTCGGCGCGGGCGCGCTCGATGCGTTCGTTGGCGTCGCGGCGGAGGGCCGCGGACTCGGGGGCGACGGCGCTGGCGTCGGCGCTGGTGGCTCCCCGTGCGCGGGCGTCGAGGTCGTCGGCGCGCTGCCGGAGGAGCTCGCCCCAGAGCGCCATCACCTGGGCCCGCCCGGCGAGCGTGGCGGCGTCGTCGGGGGCGAGGGCGAGGGCGCGGGTGAGCTCTTCGCGGGCGTCTTCGAGGGCGCGCGGCGTGTGGCGCACGGCGAGGCGGCGGGCGGCGTCCAGGCGGGCGGTCACCTCGGTCGCGTTCGCGGCGGCGGGCGTCGGCGCGGTGGTGGTCGCCGCGGGGTGCAGGTAGCCGAGCTGCCACGCGGCGCCGCCGAGCGCGATGGTCACAGCGAGCCCGAGCGCGAGCCCGATGAACATCCCGCGCGATCCCCCCGACGCGGGAACCACCGGCGGCAGCGACGTGTCGTCGTCCACCATCGGCGCGGGGGGCCGATCGAGCGTCGGCGCGGGCGTCGACGGGAGCGACGGCGGGGGCATCGAGACGACGGGAGACGTCGGCGGCACCTTCGGCGGACCGATGGCCGCGTCACCGAGCGCGTAGCCCTCCACCGTGCTGACCGCCGCGCGCGGGGCGTCGGTGGGGAGCCGCGGCGGCGGCGGGAGGACGGGCGTACCGGACGTGGCGGTGCGCTCGTGGAGGTCGCCCGGGTGGGTGCGCTGCGCGGAGGCGCCCGGAGGCGGCGGCGGGCGCACCGAGTGGGGCGCGCGCGGGAGGGCCGCGGGGGCGCCGCGCGGGGGCGTCGGCGGACGGAGCGAGGGAGTGGCGAGCGGCGGCGGGGGCGGGCGGTTGGAGGGGATCGCCGGCTTCGGGGCGGCGCGCATCTCACCCGTGACGAAGAAGCTCTCCAGCTCGGCGATCGCGCCGAGGGGCTTCCACGGCTCGCCCGGGCGCGAGATCTCGTCGACCTTGCTGACGCGACCCTCGAGGATCCACTTCTGGAGCACGGCGAGGGAGTCGAAGGGGATCACCGTGCCGTCCGGGCGGCGCAGGTGCCACGAGCGACCGCCTTCACCTACCGCGGGTCGGTAGATTTTAAACTGGTGCCCGCAGGTGGTGCACTTGACCGTGGTGCCACGTTCGGAGACGAGGGCATCGTCAAACTCGTACTCGGCCTTGCAGCGCTCGCAGACGACATCCATCGGGGTCCAGCGCCTCCAACACCGTCCGCGGAGGGGCGACGAACATATCAGAACCCCCGCGGCGATGTCGACGGAACGACGTCACGCGCCGACGACCGACCTGTCCATGCGCTGCGCAAGGAGGGCGCGCGGTAGTCCCACCGTCCCCGCCGCTCCGCTCACCACCACTCCCAATGCCACGGCTCGGTGGGCACGGTGCGCCGGAAGCCGAAGCGTCGCCCGTTGCGCGTGAGCCAGCGGAGCACGCCGGGCGACGAGGTGTTGAGGTCGAGCGCGTGGCCGCTCTGGTGGTTGGAGTGCCCGGGCACGGCCGCGAGGTTGCCGCGCCCCTGCCGGTACGCGCGGTAGAGCGCCTGCTGGTGCTCCATCGTGCGAAACCCGCTCGCGATGCGGAGCGCGACGCCCTCGCGCTGCGCCGCCTCGCGCATGCGCCGGTAGGCCGCCGCGGTGTGCACCTCCACCGGCTTGTTGTCGAGGCGGGTCACCGTGATGCGCAGCGGACGACCGTGCACGTAGCCCTGCGCGGGGCCTTCGGGGACGTCGTCGGAGGTGATGACCCGGCGCGTCGGCGGGCGGGGCGTCGGCGCGGGCGTCGGCGCGGGCGTCGGCGTGGCCGACGGGGGCGTCGTGCGCGCGAGCATCGGGCGCGGCGACGGCGCGGGGGTCGGTGTGGCGGTGGGGACGGGCTCGGCCGGGCCGTCGTCGAGGTCGTCCATGACGCCGTCGCCCGCGACTTCGGGGTCGGCCTCCTGGGCGACGCCGGCCTCATCGGCGTCGCACGCGGCGTCGGCGGCGAGCGCGACCGCGCCGTCGGCCCGCGGCGCGGCGGCGAGCGACGCGTTGAGCCCGTGCGGCGGCGGGCGCCGGGCGGGGGCGTACACCACGCCGAGCACCGCCCCCGCGAACATCCCCCCGAGCATCACGCAGAAGGCGCTCAGCGCGAGGAGCTCGGCGACGCGGGAGCGGGCGACGGGGACGTCCGCGGCGGCGGGAACGGGCGCGTCGTCTTCGTCCTCGTCGACGTACTCGTACTCGTCGTCGTCTTCAGGCGGATCGTCGGGTGGCGGCGGGGCGGCGTCGGTCATCGCGAGAGCCGACGGAGACTACCAGAGGTCGTCGCGGCGATCAGCCCCGCGACTTCACGGGGCGGAAGGCGTTGAGGAACGACGCCAGCGAGCTCGGGTTGCGCGTCTGGAGCCACACGCGGCCGCGGCCCTGGAAGTTGCACACGAGCCCCTCGCCCGAGAGGAAGAGGCTCTTCATCCCGCCGACCTTCTGCACCTGGTACTGGAGCCCCGAGGTGAAGGCCACCATGTGCGTGTTGTCGACGATGTAGCTCGGGTACTGCTGCCCGACGTCCACCGTGTGGCACCCGCCGTAGGTGGAGAACCACAGGAGCCCCTGGCCCGTCGCGCGGAGCAGGAAGAGGCCCCCCGAGAAGAAGCCCTTCGCGCCCTGCCACTTGGTGTCGAGCGTCACGCCCGGCGTCGACGCGAGGTACGCGCCCGACTGGAGAAACAGCTCCATCCCGGGCTGCATCTCGATCATCTGGATCGACCCCTCGGAGGCGGGGGCGAACCAGAGCGTCTGGCCCGGGGCCGTGGCGGTGAAGGTGTTCTGGAAGATGCTCTCGCCGCCGAGCATCTTGCGCTTGAGGGCCGCGCCGAGGCCGCCCTGCATGTTGGTCTGCATCTGCATCGCCGAGTCGCGGCCCACCATCGCGCCGGCCTCGGTGATGAGGCTCTCGCCGGGCTGGTCGAACATCACCTGGACGACGCCGAAATCGGGGTTGTGTCGAATCTGCTGCTGCATGGTGTCGTCTCCCTTAGCGCTCGATCGGCGGGAGCAGCGCCCCCACGGCCTGTCCGTACTCGTTGGCGTTGCGCGACTGGAGGTACACCATCCCCTGCCCCTGGAAGTGGCACACGAGGCCCTCCCCGGAGAGCATGGACGCGATCCAGCCGCCGCCGCTCTTGCCCACCTTGTACTGGAGGTTGGCGTCCCAGGCCACGAGGTGCCCCGTGTCGATCACCATCGACCCGTCGACCATCACCTGCTCGATGGCGCCGAACGAGCCGACGATCACCTGGCCCTGGCCCTTGGTCTTCAGGCCGAAGAGCCCGGCGCCGGAGAACATCCCCTTGAAGCCGCCGCTCTTGCTCTCGATGTCGACCGAGGGCGACGAGGCGACGAAGCAGCTCTGCGTGATGGACCACTGCTGCTGGCCCACGTCGAGCACGGCGAGGTCGCCGCAGAGGGGCGGGGCGAAGAGCACCTCGCCGTTGCCGCCCTGCGCGGTGAAGGTGTTGCGGAAGAAGGACTCGCCGCCCAGCATGCGCATGAGGCTCTTGCCCACGCCGCCGGCCTGCGTCTGCATGTTGACGTTGGGGGTCATCCCCACCATCGCGCCGGTCTCGGCCATGACGGCCTCGCCGGGCTGGAGCCACACCTGCGCGAGGGCCTGGGAGGGACGATAGAGTACGTTGATCTGCATCGTGGTGTCTCTCGCGTTCAGGGGAGCAGGCGGGTGAGCCACTCGACGAGCGAGCTCATGTTGCGCGACTGGATGAGGATGCGGCCCGTGCCGCGGAACTCGCACACCAGGCCCTCGCCCGAGGCGAGGAAGCCCATCATCCCGCCGCCGGCCGACTTGATCTCGAAGTCGAGGCTGGAGTCGAAGCCCACGAGGTGCCCGTTGTCGACGATGTACGTGCCGTTGCAGAACACCTCATCGATGCCGCCGTAGCTCGTGATGAAGATGTTGCCCGCCCCGCTGGCCTCGACGAAGAACGCCCCCTCCTTCGCGAGCAGCGAGCGCAGGCCCCCGAAGCGCATCTTGAGCGACACGGGCCCCGCGCTCGCGAGGTAGGCCCCCGCGGAGAAGAGCATCGAGCGGCCCTGGAGCGGGATCTCGCGGATGTTGCCGCTGGTGGGCGGCGCCAGCCACACCCAGCCCCCCTGCGGCGCCGTGAAATGGTTGACGAAGAACGACTCCCCCCCGATCAACTTGCGGAGGAAGGCGATGAACACCGACTTGAGCTTCCCGAAGAAGCTCGCGTTGGGGTCGGCGTTGAGCTTCACCTCCATGGTGAGGTTGCTCGAACGCGCGACCATGGCCCCCGCCTCCGCGGTGATCACCTCGCCGGGGGCGAGGTTCACCTGCAGGAGGGAGAAGGCAGGCTCGTGCTTGACGATGGACTGCATCGACGACCCTTCCGACGAACGCTACACGCGAAGCGACCATCGCCTCGGCGGGCGCGGTATACCCTCCCCGAGAGCCCCGATGGAAGATCCCGGCAAAGCCCCCGCGCCATTTCCTGTCCCTCCCAGCGCGCCCGCGCCTGCCGCGGGCGGATTTCGCCAGAGCGGCCGCCGCTCGCTCGTCGAGATCGCGATCTTCGTCGTCCCGCTGCTCGTCCTCGCCCTGTCGTTTCGAAGCTGTCAGGGCGCCCTCACCGGGGTCGTGGTCGCGCGCCTCCCTGCCGCCACCGACCAGCAGCTCGGGCACGCCTTCGGGGAGCTCCAGCGCCAGGCGCACCGCCTCGACGCCCCCGTCGACGCCGCACAATCCGCGCGCATCCAACGCGCCTTCGACGCCGTCGTCGCCGCCCTCACCCCCGCCGAGCGGGCCGCGCTCCCGGGTCTCCGCGTGACGGCCGTGCGCGACGACACGCCCAACGCCTTCGCGCTCCCGGGCGGCGAGGTGTTCGTGCTCACGGGGCTCCTCACGCGCGTGAAGGACGACGACGAGGCGCTGCGCGGCGTGCTCGCCCACGAGCTCGGCCACGCGGTGCGGCGCCACGGGATGCGGCGCATCGTCGGCGACCAGATCCTGATGCTCACCGCCTCCGTGGTGCTCGGCGACATCGCCGGGGCGAGCGGCCAGGTGGTGGCCCTCGCGGCGGGCTTGGAGGGCCTGCGCTACGGGCGCGCGATGGAGGACGAGGCCGACGACTTCGGCGCGACGCTGTTGCAGCGCATGGGACAGAGCCCCGAAGGGCTGGCGCGCTTCCTGGAGTCGCTGGGGACGCAGCCGGTGCCGTCCATCCTCTCGACGCACCCCGACCCGGCGGCGCGCGCACGTCTGCTGCGGGCGCGGGCGTCGTTGAGCGCTCAGGGCGCGGGCGGCGCGTCGCCTCGCACCGCGTCGCCGTAGCTCACCACCCACGGCGCCCCCGCGCGCGCGATCGGCCGAACGTCACAACCCCCCGTTGCCCGCGGGAGCACGTCGGCGACGATCCAGAAGTCGCTCGCCTCCGCGGTGCCGCGGTACGACACGGTCACCGGGCCGAAGCGCGCCGCGGGCGTCGCGTCGCCGCAGTACACCAGCACCGTCGCCGCCTGCGGGCCCGCGCCGTGCGCGTCGAAGTGGTGGACGGCGATGCGGTACGCGCGCGCCGACGGGCGGTCGATGTTGATGTTCTCGGGGCCGTGGCCGTCGACGTCGTCGATGTCGAGGCGGGGGTCGTCGGCGGTGCCCGGCGCGCCCCACGAGAGCCTCCGCCCCGCGGCGATGTTGCAGTTGAAGTAGTAGCACTCGTCGTCCGAGCGCCACCGCGTCGACGTGCCCGGGTCGCGCTGGAGGTGGAGGTCAACGTCGCTCCGATCGCAGGCCGAGCCCGGCTCGCGCGGACACGTGCGTCCTGGCGGATCCCACACCAGCTCGACGCGCAGGCCCTCCTGCGGCACCGCGCGCACCACCGTCGTGCACTCGTCCGACGCGCCCGCCGAGTCCACCACGCGGAGCCGCAGCCCGTACTCGCCCGCGACGTCCGGCGTGTACGACGTGAGCGGTCGGTCGGTGGGGCGAGGCTGCGGCCGCCCGCTCGTCGTCGGCACGCGCTCCACCGACCAGGTCGCGCTCGCGATCCCGCGGTCGCTCTGCGCGCCGCCGCGCACCGTCACCGCGCGCAGCGGGGCCGTGACGAGCTCGGCGGGGCACGAGGCCACCGGACCGTTTGCCCGCACCACCACCGTGAGCGCGCACGACGCCGCCCCGCCGTCGCCATCGGACGCGGTCACCCGCACCACGAAGCGCCCCTCCACGCTCGACTCGAAGGTCGCCCTCGCGCCCGTCGCGTCGCGCAGCGTCACCCCCGCCGGCGCGCCGACCACCTCCCAGCGGGCCGCCCCGCCCGCGCCACGCGGCAACGTCACCTGCAGGGCGCGCGGCCGACCCGGACGGGCGAGCACCGCCACCTCCGAGCAGGTGAGCGCGTCGACCGCGAAGGGCTCATCGGCGAGCCCTGTGCGGGCGCCACATCCCAGGAGGAAGACGGCGAGGAGCGCGGGGGAGAGGGGTCTCATGGCGAGCGCCCCGACGGTGGGCTCAGACCTCTTCCACCTCGACCACGATGGCCGTGATGTTGTCTTTGCCGCCGCGGGTGTTGGCGAGGTCGATGAGCGTCCGGGTGGCTTCGTCGAGCGGCTGCCCGAGGTGACGCAGCACCTCGTCTTCGCTCTCGATGTACCCGTGGAGCCCGTCGGTGCAGAGCAGGAAGCGGTCGCCCGGCACCGTCTCGACGACGCGGGTGTCGACCTCGACGTACTCGTGGCTCCCGACGGCCCGCGTGATCACGTTGCGGTGGGGCGCAAACTTCGCCTCCTCCTCGGTGATCATCCCCTCGCGAATCTGCGCCGCGATGAGGGTGTGGTCGTCGGTGATCTGCGCGATCTGGTCGTCGCGCGTGAGGTAGATGCGGCTGTCGCCCACCTGACCCACCACGGCCACGCGCCCCATGAGCAGCAGCACCGAGAGCGTCGTGCCCATCCCCGCCTTGGAGTCGTCGAACTCCGCCATCGAGTGGATGAGGTACGTCGCCGACATGATCGCGCTGCGGATCATCTGCTCGGCGCCGCCGTGCAGCTCGGTGTCGTACGGGTTTTCGATGAGCGCTTCGAAGCGCGCACGCTCCCGCCGAACCCAGGCGCGCACCTGGTGGACCGCCTCTTCGCTGGCTACCTCCCCCGCGGCGTGACCACCGAGCCCGTCGGCGACGACGTACAGCCCGAGGGTGTCGTCGTTGAGATAGGAGTCTTCATTATGTTTACGGACCCGGCCTACGTCGGTAAGGCCGTGCGAGCGGTAGCGCGGCATGTCGCGAGGCACTCTATCAAAGTCCCGCACGGGGGAAAGATGCATTTTCCAGTGCGACCGCCCGCGCGGCGTTTTATCGGGCGACACTCCCTGCGCCAAGCGCTTCCAGGGCCGCGGTGGCGCGCGGGTCGTTCGGATCCACTGCGCGCGCCTGCTGCAGCGCCTCCACCGCGAGGGCGCGGTCGCCGTGGCGCGCGTAGGCGGTGGCGAGGTTGTTCCACGCGGTGACGCTGCGCGGGGCCCGCTCGACGGCGCGGCGGAGCGTGGCGATGGCCTCGTCGAGGCGGTTGGCGTGGGCGAGGGCGTAGCCGAGGTTGGCGAGCACGACGCCGTTCTCGGGCGCGAAGCTCGCGGCGCGGCGGTAGGCGGCGATGGCGCCCTCGACGTCCGAGGCCGCGAGGAGCGCCGAGCCCAGGTCGGAGTGGTGCCGCGCTTCGGTCGGGGCCGCCTCGATCGCCCGACGAAACGCCTCCGCCGCGCGGTCGGCGCTCCCGCGGGCGAGGCGCACGGCGCCGAGGTTGCTCCAGGGCTCGGCGTCGTGGGGCGCGAGGCGCGTGGCCTCCGTGAGGCAGCGCTCGGCGTCGGGGAGGCGACGCAGGGCGACGAGCACCATGGCCTGATCGTTCCAGGGGATGGGGTCGTTGGGGGTGAGGCGGGCGGCGGCGTCGAGGCGGGTGGCGGCGGGGTCGAGGTCGCCGCGCGCCATCAGGGCCCGGCCGAGCGTGAGGAGCGCGGCGGCGTCGTCGCCGTGCCCCTGCACCCACGCGGTCAACGTACGAACGATGCCGTCGAGGTCGCGCCGCGCGGAGGGGGCGAGCGCCCGGGCGGCCATGGGTTCGAGCCGCACCCCGAGCGTTTCGAAGGTCGCCAGCGCGCGCGCCGCAGCGACCGGCGCCGTGGCCCGCGACCGCGGCGGAACGCCTTCGAGCGCCGCCAGGGCCTCCGCCGGATGGTGCGCCGCCACCTGCGTTCGCGCGCTCGCCACGATCTCTGCCACGGTCGGTCGCCGCGCCGCCGGTCGCCTCGGCTGGGCGACGGACTCCGTCGTGAGAAACATCAGCGCGAGGAAGGTAGCGGTGAGTCGCACAACGGAGACGCGTAGCACGTTCGGGCGCGTCAGTCGGGCCGGCAGCCGTCGCCGCCGCACACGTCGATGATCTCGCCGGTGCGGAAGAAGGTGGCGATCTGGCGCTGGTGGTGCGGGGCGGCGCGCGGCCGTCCGTGGGGGTCGCCCGGGGGCATCACCGTCGGCGGCCGGTTGCCCGGCGCGGGCCACGGGTTGTTGTAGTCGAAGAGCACCACCCCGGAGCCCCGCCGCGGATACGCCGCCTGCGTGCAGCCGTAGGGCATCCGCTCGCGGTCGTAGTTGGCCATGAGGGGGATGCCGATGTCCGTGCGCGCCGCGATCTCGTTGGTCATCACGGACACCTGGTAGTCCCCCTTCGCCGGAGCGAGGAGCACCGCGTGGGGCATGTTCCCCGGGAAGGGCTCGGCCTGGATGTGCCGGAGGTAGCTCACGGGGTCGGTCCCGTCCCACTGGAGCTGCGTGTACGCGAGGAGGATCGCCTGGTCTTGCGAGTCGCGGTACGACATCCGCAGGAAGGTGAAGTACGAGGTGAAGTCGGTGGAGCGGTGCAGCAGCGTCCCGTAGTTGTTGCCCGGCACGCCGAGGTAGCCGCGCGTCACGTCGGGGGTGACGGCCATGAAGGTGCCGCCGAAGATGCCGCCCTGCGAGTTGCCCGCGTAGAAGAGCTCGTCGGTGTTCACCCGGACGTTGCGTGACGTGAGCGCCATCTGCGAACCGAGGCGCGCCCGCAGCGCCCGCGCGAGCACCACCCACTGCACGATCCCCTGGTGCAACCGCTCGCCCACCGCGCGGAACCACGTCATGTCCTGGAGGGCGCCGAACACCGTCCCCACGTCCTCCTCGTTCATCCCGGCGAGGCTGGCGGCGACGGCGATGAGGCGGTGGGTGTTGGCGAGCGTCCCGACGTTGCTCGCGCGCACCTCCTCGTTGGAGCCGAGGAGCCCGTGGCCGTAGAGCACGATGCCGTGCGGGTCGCCGCCCATCGCGCTGTGGGGGATGCGCACGATGAAGGGGACGCGCGTGGTCCCCTGCGCCAGCGGGCGCCCTGACTCGTCGAGGTTCATCACCCGCACCGCCGCCGCCGCCGTCGGGATGCGCTGCTCACGGGTGTAGTCGGGCACCGTGATGCTGCCCCCGAGCTCCACCGCGATGTTGGCGTCGACGGGGCGGTTCGAACCGTCGTCGGCCCGGAGAAACGTGCGGACGTCATCGATCTGGAGCTCTGGACCCATCGGCCCCACCCGCATCAGCGCGTCGTCGCGCATCGCGAGCATGCGGCCGTGGAGCGCGCGGCTCGACGCGGTGTTGAAGTCCCAGGCGAGGGTGAGCGAGGCGCGCGTCACGCCGGCCCCCTCGAGCAGCCCGAGCACCTCGGTGAAGCGCGCCTGCCGCGGCGCGAGGCGCGCGTCGCCCGCGGTCATCCCGTCGCGCAGCGCGGCGAAGGCCCGCGACGGCGCGATGGCGGCCCCGGCGGTGGTGCGCAGGCCGCGGAAGGCGACGATGTAGCGCGTGGCCTCCTTCAAGATCACCGCGGGGTGCAGGAAGAAGGTCTTGCGGGCGACGTCCTGCTCCTGGCTGTCGAGCTCGACCCAGTACGGAACGCGCCGGAGCGTCGTCCCCACCACTTCGAAGAGCAGCGCGGGCGCGTCGGCGGCCATCGAGCGCTCCAGCGTGTTCTCGTCGGCCATCATCGAGATGTCCACGTTGGGGAAGACGGTCATCATGGGCGTCCCGAGGCCGTAGCCGTCCATGTGCGCGAGGCTCGACGCGTCGATGAACACCCCCGTCCGGTTGCGCGGGAGGCTCGTCCGCCCGAAGCGCAGCGCGTGGCCCGTCGGCCGCGACGCCACCGGCTGGAGGTAGAGGTTCGACGGCCACGGAAACGCGCACTGGGCCTCGTCGAGGGGGTCGCAGTCGTTCGGGTCTTGCGTGACCATCGGCGGGACGTCCTCCGGCGGAGCGACGTCAGCCGCCACCTCCGCGGCGTCCGAGCGGGCGTCGGCGGCGGCGTCCGTGGGTGCGGGGGCCGGGTCGGTGCAGGCGGCGAGCGAGAGGAGGGCGCACGCGGCGAGACGCGCGAGGGGGACGTCAGCGGGAGGAGTCATCGGTCGCGGAGCCTCACGCGCCGGGGGCGACCGGGTCAAGGGGCGGCCGCGCGTCTCCCGCACGTTCCGCAGCAGCCGTCGGCGCCGAGCACCCCGACGCACATCCCGTCGTCGCAGGGGACGCGCGCGTCGTCATCGGGTGCGCCCTGCGGGGGCGGCAGGTCGGCGGTCGGTGTTGCCGCCGCCTCGCTGGGGGCCGCGACCTCCGCCGGACGCGCCGCAGGGGCCTCTCCGGCGCGCCCACACGTCCCGCAGCGCCCGTCGTCCCCGATGAGCCCGGTGCACGCGCCGTCGGGGCACAGGGCACGCTCGTCGATCTCCTGCTCGTTCTCCATCGTCGCGGGGGGCTTCTACCGCATTTCGGGGAGGACGAAGGTGCCCGTCGCGGTGAGCATCCCCTCTTCGCCGCTCGCCAGCAGGTCGGAGAAGACATCTTCGTACCGGCTTCGCACGAGGCTCTCCACCTCCTCGGCGGTGGCGAGGCCTCGGATGTCCTCGATGAGGGTCACGGCCTCGGCGTAGTCGATGCGCTGGAGGGCGGTCTTCACCTCGGGGACGGCCGTCGGCTCCACCGAGAGCTCGTGCACGCCGATGCCCACGAGCACGGGCAGCGCGAGCAGCTCGCCGGCCATCGCGCCGCACATGCCGCAGGGGATGCCCTGCTGCGCGGCGGCGTGCGTGATGGCCGAGAGCGAGCGGAGGATCGCCGGGTCGAGGGAGCGGGCGAGGTGGGCGACGTGCTCGTTGCCGCGGTCGGAGGCGAGCGTGTACTGGATGAGGTCGTTGGTGCCGATGGAGAAGAAGGCGCTCTCCCGCGCGAGGAAGTCGGCCATCAGCACCGCGCTCGGCGTCTCCACCATGATGCCGAAGGGCACCTCCGCCCACGGTACGCCCTGCGCCGTGAGCTCCCGCTGCGCGAGCTGGAGCTCTCCCCGCGACTCGCGCAGCTCGCTCACGGTGGAGATCATCGGCACCATCACCCGCACGGAGCCGAAGCACGCCGCCCGGAGCATCGCGCGAAGCTGCGCGCGAAACACCTCCCGCTCGCGCAGCGCGAGGCGCACCGCGCGGAGCCCGAGGGCGGGGTTCATCTCCCGCGGCAGGCGGAAGGCGGTGGAGAACTTGTCGCCGCCGATGTCGAAGGTGCGCAGGGTGACCGTCCGCGGCGCCATCGTCTCCACGATGCGTCGGTACGTCTCAAACTGCTCGTCCTCGGACGGCGGCTCGCGCCGGTCGACGTAGAGAAACTCCGTGCGGTAGAGCCCGATCCCGTCGGCCCCGTGGTCGATCGCCACGGGCACCTCGGCGGGCAGCTCGATGTTGGCCCGCAGTCGGATCGGCACGCCGTCGCGCGTCGCCGCGCTCGTGTCGCGGTTGGTGCGGAGCGAGCGGACGAAGGCCATGTAGCGCCGCCCGCGATCCTTGGCAGCGTCGGCGTCGCCCTCGCTCGGCGAGAGTGTGATCACGCCGCGGAGCCCATCGACCACGAGGATGTCGCCGGTCGCCACGACGCGGGTCACGTCCGCCGCCCCCACCACCGCGGGGATCGACAGCGCCCGCGCCATGATGGCCGTGTGCGACGTGCTCGACCCCACCTCGGTGATGAACGCGAGGATGTCGCTCCGCGCGAGCGCCGCCGTGTCCGCGGGCGACAGCTCGTGGGCCACGAGGATCACCGGACCCTCCATGTCCTGCGGCTTCGGCAGCTCCGTCGGCGCCCCCATGAGCTGCCGGAGCACGCGCTCGCCGACGAAGTCCACGTCGCTCCGGCGCTCGCGGAAGTACTCGTCGCCCGCCTGGTCGAAGAGCTCCTTGATCTTCTCCACCGTGCGGCGCAGCGCCCACTCGGCGTTGACGCGCTCGCCCGTGATGATCTGCACCGTCTGGTCGGTGAGGAGCGTGTCGTCGAGCATGAGGAGGTGCGCGTCGAGGATCACCGAGTGCTCGCTCGCCTCGGGGAGGATGCGCTCGCGGATCTGCTCGAGCTGGCGGCGCGCGCTGGCGAAGGCCTCGTGGAGGCGCCGCACCTCGCCCTCCACCTCGTGCTCCTCCAGGTGTCGCCGCGGGGTGGCGACGCGCCGCCGGTCGACGACAAAAGCGCGGCCCGTGACCACCCCGGGGGAGGCCGCGATGCCGATCAGTCGTCGCGTCACACCTGCGGTCACGTCACGCCCCCGCTACTTCTCCCCGAAGCGGCTGGCGAAGAGCTCGCCGATGGCCGTCACGGCGCCCTCGGCGTCGCCGCCGTGCGCGCGCACCACCACCCGCGAGCCCTTGTGGCACCCGAGGAGGAGGACGCCCATCACGCTCTTGGCGTTGGCCCGCTGCCCCTCGCGCTCGAGCTCCACCTCGGATTTGAAGCGGGCGGCGGTCTGGACGATCTTCGTGGCGGGGCGCGCGTGGAGGCCCGCCTCGTTGAGGACTTCGAAGGTGTTCTCTGCGTTCTCGCTCATGGCGTTCGGGTGCTCACCCGCCTCGGTCGATGTCGCGGTGGTTGACGGTGACCTCGCCCGGGGCCCCCTCGCGGAGCCGCTCGCCGAGGGCCTCGGCGAGCGCGACCGAGCGGTGCCGCCCGCCCGTGCACCCGACGGCCACGGTGAGCACCACCTTGCCCTCCCGCGCGTACCGCGGCAGCAGCGGCCCGACGAGCCCGGCGAGCGACGCGAGAAACTCCCGCCCCTCGGGCTGACCGAGCACGAAGTCGGCGACCGCCGGGTCGCGCCCCGAGCGCGGACGCAGCTCGGGGACAAAATGCGGGTTGGCGAGGAAGCGCGCGTCGAAGACGAGGTCGGCGTCCACCGGGACGCCGTACTTGAAGCCGAAGGAGAGCACCCGCGTCTGCATGCGGAGCGTGGTGCCGTCGGCCGAGCGGAAGTGGTCGATGAGCACGCGCCGCAGCTCGTGGACGTTGAGCCGCGTGGTGTCGATCACCTGGTCGGCGAGGCCCCGCAGGTCGCCGAGGCGCTCGCGCTCCGTGTGAATGAGCCGCAGGAGCTCCACCCCCGGGAACTCCGCCGCCAGCGGGTGGGGCCGACGCGCCTCGCTGAAGCGCCGCACCAGCGCCTCGTCGGCCGCGTCGAGGAAGATCACCGTCACCCGCTCGCCCTGGTGGCGCAGCGCCCGCACGGCGTCGTCGGCCCCGTCGAGGAAGGCCCGCACCCGCACGTCGATGCCCACCCCCACGCGGCGCATGAAGGGGTACTCGCGCCAGAGCGACACCGCCGTGATGAGCAGCGGCGTCGGGAGGTTGTCCACGCAGTAGAACGACAGGTCTTCGAGCACGTGGAGCGCCGTCGTGCGGCCGGCGCCCGACATCCCCGTGATCACCACGACGTGCGGGGCAGCGTCGCTGACCGGCGGCGGGACGGACATCATGATCCGCCCCCCGCGTCGTGACCGCCCGTGGTGCTCGGGTCGGGGAGCCCGAGGGCCCGCGCCAGCCGCGCGTGAAACTCCCGCGCCGAGTGGACCCCCGCCGTGCGCAGGAGCTCGTTGCGCCCCGCCACCTCCACGGTGCTCGCGGTGTTCTTCCCCGGGCGCACCGGCAGGCGGCGCATGGGGATGCGCGCGCCGAGGATGTCGTACCACTCGTCGTCGATGCCCAGACGATCCCAGCTCTCGTCGTCGTCGTAGCTCAAGAGTCGGATCACCAGGTCGACGCGCTTGCGGTCGCGCACCGCCGCCACGCCGAAGAGGTCGCGGATGTTGAGCACCCCGAGGCCGCGCACCTCGAGGTGGTTCTTCAAGAGCTCCGTGGCCGAGCCGTACACGTGGTCGGGGGGCTTGAGCGCGCAGTCGACCACGTCGTCGGCCACCAGGCGATGGCCCCGCTGCACCAGCTCCAGCGCGCACTCGCTCTTGCCGATCCCGCTCTTGCCCAGCAGCAGGATACCCACGCCGAACACGTCGACGAACACCCCGTGGACGCGGGTGCGCAGCGCGAGCTGGTCGTCGAGCCACGCGTGGATCGCGTTGATCGTCGCGGAGCTCCGCCCCGGCGAGCAGAGCACCGGGCACCCGTGGCGGTCGCCCGCGGCGATGAGCTCGGGGAAGAGCTCCTGGTTGGCCGTCACGATCACGCAGGGGATCCCCTGCGACAGAAAGCCGTCGAGCGCCCGCGCCCGCTCCGCCGCGTCCATCTTGGCGAGGAAGGTCATCTCCGTCTGCCCGAGGATCTGCGCCCGGTGCGGTGACATCCCCTCGAAGTGCCCCACCAGCCCGAGGCCCGACTTCTGGATTCGGGTGTGCGAGATGGCCCGATCGAGCCCGGCGGCCCCCGCCACCAGCGTGATGGGGATGGAGAGCGCCTCCCGCTCGGCGAGCGCGCGCACCGTCACCACGCGTTGGTGCGAGGGGGGTGCGACCGCGCCAGTAACCATCCTGCGGACCACCCTATCACGAGACCCCCGCCGCCTCCGATCACAGACTTCGGCGAGGGGGCGGTTGCCTGTCACTTCACGGATGCACCGCGAGGCTTGACGACCCCGCCGGGCGTGTGTAGCGTCCGCCGCCCTATCGACTCCCTCTGAAGGACGGCATTTCCATGCTCACGGTTCGTCTGTCGCGCGTTGGTACCAACAAGTCCCCCCTCTACCGCATCGTGGTCGCGAACTCCCGTGCGGCCCGTGACGGCCGCCACCTGGAGAACATCGGCACCTACGACCCGCGCGCCAAGGAAGGCGTGCAGGGCTTCAAGATCGACCTCACCCGCCTCGCCTACTGGCAGGGGTTCGGGGCGCAGGTCTCGGGCGAGGTCGGCCGCCTCGTCGCGCGCAACGCCGCGACCGCCAAGGCCTGAGCTCGCAGCCGCGGGGAGCCTCCACGGCCCCGCTCCAAAGCGCCAGCACCTGAATGTCCCCCGCGACCCTCATCCAGCACCTCGCCGAGTCGCTCGTCGACCGTCCCTCCGCCGTGGAGGTTCGTGAACTCGACGGGAGCCCCTCGAAGATCATCGAGCTCCGGGTCGACCCCGCGGACCTCGGCAAGGTCATCGGCCGCCGTGGGCACACCGCCCGGGCGCTGCGGGCCGTCCTCGCGGCGGCCTGCCTCCGCGGCGGGCGTCGCTTCGTCCTCAACATCGCCGACGAGTGAGCCGCGCGCCCGAACCGACGGAGTGGATCGCCCTCGGCGTCCTCGGCAAGGCGCGTGGCCTCCGCGGCGACGTGTGGTTCCGCTCGTACAACGAGGCCAGCGAGGCGGCGGCGCCGGGCGTGACGGTGCGCCTGACGCTCCGTGACGGCTCGCAGCGCAAGTGCGCCGTCGCCGCCGCCGCGCTCCACGGCAACGAGCGCTGCCTGCGCTTCGAGGGGGCGGGCGATCGGGTCTCGGCCGAGGCGCTCGTCGGGGCCACGGTCGCGCTCCAGCGTCAGGACTTCCCCCCGCTGGCGGAGGGGGAGTTCTACCACTGCGACCTCCCGGGGCTGCGCGTGGTCGACGTGTCGGGCCGCGAGGTGGGCACGGTCGCTCGGGTGGAGGCGTACCCCACGGTCGACGCCCTCGTGGTCACCACCGCCGACGGCGAGATCGAGGTGCCCATGACCGACGCCGTCCTCCACTCGCTCGACCTCACCGCGCGCGTCGCCACCGTCGACCTCTCGGCCTTCGAGCCCTGAGCGGGAGGGCGCATGGACGTCCACGTCGTCGCGCTCTTCCCCGAAATCCTCGACGGCTTCGCGCGCCTGAGCATCGTCGGGCGCGCCGTCGAGCAGGGCCTCGTGCGCTTCCACTCGCACCAGGTGCGGGAGTTCTCCACCAACAAGCACCGCACGGTCGACGACACGCCCTACGGCGGCGGCAGCGGCATGGTGATGATGGCGCCCCCCGTGGTGGCCGCCATCGAGTCGCTCCCGCGCGACGAGGCGACGGGGGCGCGTCCCCACACGATCCTGCTGTGCCCGCAGGGGCGGGTCTTCAACCAGCGCGTCGCCCGCGAGCTCGCCGGCCGACCCGCGCTGGCCTTCGTGTGCGGCCGCTACGAGGGCTTCGACGAGCGCATCCGCACCTACGTCGACGACGAGATCTCCCTCGGCGACTTCGTCCTCACGGGCGGTGAGCCCGCGGCGATGGCCGTCATCGACGCCGTCGTTCGGCTCATCCCAGGCGTGCTCGGCAACGCGGAGAGCGCGGTCAGCGAGTCTCACGGCGACGACGAGACGCTGGAGTACCCGCAGTACACCCGGCCCGCGGTGTTTCGCGAGGCGCCCGTCCCCGCCACGCTCACCTCGGGCGATCACGCCCGCGTCGCCCGCTGGCGCCGGTGGCACGCGCTCCGCCGCACCCGCGAGCGCCGCCCCGACCTGTTCGCGAAGCTCACGCTCACGCCCAAAGAGCTCGCCTGGCTCGACGGAGACGAACCATGACCGACCGCCCCGGCGTCTACCTCGCCCTCGTCCACCACCCCATCCGTGACCGGGCGGGGGGCACCATCACCACGTCGGTCACCAACCTCGACGTCCACGACCTCGCCCGCTCGGCCCGCACCTACGGCCTCCGCGGGTACTACGTGGTGACCCCCATCGAGGCGCAGCGCGCGCTCGTGCGGCACATCATGGGCTACTGGCGCGAGGGCGGCGGTTCGAAGCGCGTGCCCGAGCGCGCCGAGGCCCTCTCGATCGTGCGGGAGGTGCCGTCGCTCGCCGACGCCGTCGCCGCCATCACCGCCGCCGAGGGGCAGCGCCCCACCACCGTCACCACCGCCGCCCGCTCGTCGAAAGACCCGCGCAGCTTCGCCGACGTCACCGCGATGGTTCGCAACCGAACGACCCCGGTGCTCCTCGTGTTCGGCACCGGGTATGGGCTCGCGCAGGAGGTGCTCGACGCCGCCGACGTGCACCTCGCGCCGGTGCGACCCGGCGGGTACAACCACCTCGCGGTGCGCTCCGCGGTGTCGATCATCCTCGACCGGCTGCTCGGCGACGACGGCGCGTAGCGCCCCTCCCGCTCAGTGACGGCGCCGCCCGTGGCGCCCACGACGCCCGCGCCGCCCGCCCTCTTCGCCGCCCGTCGGCGTCGGCCCCGCGGCGGGCGCGCTCGCTGACTCGACGATCGTGAGGGTCACCTGCGTCTGGGGAGCGCCCGCAGCCGCGTGGAGCGAGCCCGCCCCCGACGCCCGCAGGCGACGCTTGGCCACCCCCGCGCGCCGCAGGTAGCGCACCACCGCGCGGGCGCACGCGGTCGACGCCCGCACGTTGCGCCGATCGCTCCCGCCCGCGTCCGTCCGGCACTCCACCTGGACCCGCAGGATCTCCGGGTGCTGCGCGAACTGCTGCGCCACCGCGTCGAGGGTGGCCCGCGAGGCGGCCGAGACGTCGCGCCCGTCCATCTCCACCACGCCGGGCAGCGGGATGCTCGCGCCGCCGCCCGATCCGCCCGTGTCGGGGCAGCCGTCGTCGTCCTGGAAGCCGTTGCGCGTCTCGGGCTGATCGCCGCACTGGTCTTGCGCGTCGAGGACGCCGTCGTTGTCGTTGTCGGGCTCGGGGCAGCCGTCGGTGTCGAGGTGACCGTCGAAGTCCTCGGCCTGCTCGGGGCACTGGTCGGTGGCGCCGCGGATCTGATCGTTGTCGGGGTCGTCGGGGGACGAGGGCGTGTCGGGGCAGCCGTCGTCGTCGCGGAAGCCGTTGCGCGTCTCGGGCTCGGTGACGCAGCGGTCGTCGGTGTCGGGGACGCCGTCGCGGTCGGTGTCGTCCGAGGGGGCGCGCCGCACGTTGACGGTGGGCTCCCCCTCGTCGGGGCGCGGGGCGGATTCGTCCGCACGGGCGCCGTGGAAGGTGAAGCTCACCCCCGCGCTCCAGAAGAGCGAGCGGTCGCGGTCGCCCGCCTGCCCGGCGTCGAGGTTGGTGAGGTAGTGGACGCGCACCATCGGCCCGATGGAGACGACGCTCGCCACCGGGAAGAGCCACCCGAGGCCGCCGCTGAACACCAGCGCCGACGCCTTCACGCCCCCGGTGGCCGGGTCGTCGGAGCCCGTCAGCGTGAAGCCCACGTCAGCGTCGAGGACGAAGCGCCCGGCGCTCCGCGACACCTCGGGGGCGAGCCTGAGGCCGCCGCCGAACATGGAGAGCACCCCCGCCTTGAGCTGCGGGTCGCTCGCCCCCCAGCGCCCGTACGAGCCGTACACCTGGAGGGCCACCGGCCCCGCGAGGCGGATCGCGCCGCGGCCGCCGACGAGGAAGCCGAAGCCGTACTCGGTCGACTGCGGGGCCAGCAGGTGCGTGCTCGCCGACCCCTCGATGCTGAGCGAGAGGCGCTCGGCAAACTGGGCGTGCGCGATCGAGGGGAGCCCGAAGGCGCAGCCGGCGAGGCAGAGCCCGACGGAGAGGCGATGGAGCGTGCGCGGGGACGAGGTCATCGGGGCGACGATACAGCGCTCCGCAGGCGGAAGGGAGCGCGGAGTGAGGGGACAACAAAGGGTGTCCAATTCCGGCCGGGGTGGTGGTACCGTAGGCGCCGTGATGAGCCCTCTGCGAAACTATCTTCTCGTCGCGCTCACGTTCGTGCTGGCGGCCTGCTCCCTCGAGAATCCGAAGACCCTGCCGGGGCCTTGCGGGATGGAGGGTCAGCGGTGCTGTCGCCCGGATGAGGTCGCGGCGATGTCGCTGCCGACCAACGGCTGCGGCGTCGGCCACATCTGCACGGCCAACGCGGTGGCGACGGGCATGGACGCCGGCGCTGACGGCGGCGCCGACGCGGGCGGGATGGACGCTGCGCCCTCCTCGCGGAGCGTGTGCCGACGGTGCCCGGCGAGCGACCCCGACGTGTGCAACAACGCCTGCGTCAACCTCCGCACCGACACCCGCAACTGCGGCACCTGCAACACGCAGTGCGCGGGCGGCGAGATCTGCATGTCGAGCGCGGCGACGGGCGGCGACGCGGGGACGGCGCGCGACGGGTCCGCGGGCGACGGCGGGACGACGGGGCCGGTGGCGGTGTGCCGGCAGATGTGCCCGGCGGGGCAGGAGTTCTGCCCGGGCCGCGGGTGCTCCAACCGGATGACGGACACCAACAACTGCGGGGCGTGCGGCAACGTCTGCATGACGGGTCAGTCGTGCACGGCCGGCCGGTGCGTGTGCGCGGGCGCGGGCAACCTCTCGTACTGCTCGGCTATCAACCGCTGCGTCGACCTCCAGGCCGACACCGCCAACTGCGGGACGTGCGGGACGGCGTGCCCGGCAGGCCAGGCGTGCATGGCCGGCAGGTGCACCTGCTCCAACGCCATGCTCGCCTTCTGCCCCGGCCTCGGCCGCTGCGTCGACCTGCAGACCGACTCGAACAACTGCGGGGCCTGCGGGACGGCGTGCCCCTCGGGTCAGTCGTGCATGCGCGGGATGTGCTCGTGCTCCAACGCGGCGCTCACCTTCTGCCCCATGGCGATGCGCTGCGTTGATCGCCAGACCGACCCGACCAACTGCGGCACCTGCAACAACATGTGCCGCACGGGCGAGGCCTGCGTGATGGGCCGCTGCGTGTGCCCCGGCGCGGGCAACCTCTCGTACTGCTCGGCCATCAACCGCTGCGTCGACCTGCAGACCGACCCCACCAACTGCGGCACCTGCGGCACCACCTGCCCGGCGGGTCAGTCGTGCCTCGCGGGGCGCTGCTCGTGCCCGGGGATGGGCCTCACCTTCTGCTCGATGATCAACCGCTGCGTCGACGTGCAGACCGACCCGACCAACTGCGGGACGTGCGGGACGGCGTGCCGCCCGGGCGAGGGCTGCACGGCCGGGCGCTGCGTGTGCCCGGGGACGGGGACGGGCTTCTGCCCCGCCATCAACCGCTGCACCGACCTGCAGAACGACCAGACCAACTGCGGGACGTGCGCGCGGGCGTGCAACCCCGGCGAGGCGTGCCGCGCGGGGGCGTGCACCTGCCCGATCGCGGGCCAGAGCTTCTGCATGGGGACGGGCTGCACCAACCTGCTGGCGGACATCAACAACTGCGGGATGTGCGGGCGGCGGTGCCCCGAGGGCCAGGTGTGCGGCGGCGGGACGTGCCGCTGCCCGACGGGCCTCACGCTCTGCGGCACCAACTGCGTCGACCTGACGAGCAACAACACCAACTGCTCGGGCTGCGGGGTCAACTGCGAGACCACGTTTAGCAACGCGTTCGGCGCGTGCAACATGAGCCGGTGCACCCAGACCGCCTGCCGGCTCGGCTTCGGCGACTGCGACCGCAACACGATGAACGGGTGTGAGATCAACCTCACCAACGACGCGGGCAACTGCGGCACCTGCGGCAACCGCTGCCGCTTCGCCAACGCGGGCGCGGTGTGCAGCGGCGGGCTCTGCGCGATGGGCACCTGCAACGTCGGCTTCGCCGACTGCAACATGAACCCCATCGACGGCTGCGAGACCGACGTCCGCTCCGACACCAACAACTGCGGCGGCTGCATGAACCGCTGCACCGCCCCGGTCGGTCGCACGGCCATCTGCGTGTCGAGCTCGTGCACGGCGGGTGGGATGTGCGCGGCGCCGCTGGCCGACTGCAACGCCCAGGCGACCGACGGCTGCGAGGTCAACACCAACACCGACGAGGCCAACTGCGGCACCTGCGGGCGCGTGTGCAACGCCACCAACGGCGCGCCCACCTGCTCGGGCGGCGTGTGCGCGGCCATCACGTGCAGCGCCAACTTCGGCAACTGCGACGGCAACGTGGGCAACGGCTGCGAGATCGACCACCGCACCTCCGTCGCTCACTGCGGGATGTGCGGCAACCGCTGCGTCTTCCCCAACGCCTCGGCCTCCTGCGTGTCGAGCGCGTGCGCGCTGGGCACCTGCACCTCGGGCTTCGGCAACTGCGACGGCAACGCCACCAACGGCTGCGAGACGGGCCTCGCGTCGGACAACAACAACTGCGGCGCCTGCGGCCGCGCCTGCATGGGCGGCCAGCTCTGCGTGGCGGGGACGTGCACGTGCCCGACGGGTCAGGTGTCGTGCAGCGGCGTCTGCGTCAACACGGCGACGGACAACAACAACTGCGGCGGCTGCGGCACCGTCTGCGCCGCGGGGACGCGCTGCTCGGGTGGCTCGTGCACCACCACCTGCCTCACCCCCACGGTGGACTGCTCGTCGGCCGGCGCCGGGTGCGTCAACACGCAGACCGCCACCAGCCACTGCGGCGGCTGCGGCATGGCCTGCTCCAGCACCGGCGGCACGCCGTCCTGCGCGGCGGGCACCTGCTCGATCGTGTGCAACTCGGGCTTCGCCAACTGCGACTCCAACGCGCGCAACGGCTGCGAGGTGCTCAACACCGCCACCAACTGCGGCGCGTGCGCGACCGCCTGCAACACGGGTCGGGTGAGCAACAGCACCGCGGTGTCGTGCACCACCGGCATGTGTCGGCCGACGGCCTGCGCCTCGGGCTTCCGCATCAGCACCGACGGGGCGACCTGCGAGCAGATCTGCGGCGGCAACGGGCAGGCGGTCTGCTCGGGCGGCATGTGCAACGCGGGCTTCACCCCCGACCCGACCACGATGAGCCCGCAGCTCTGCGCGCCCTGCGGCGGCAACACGCAGCTCGCGTGTGCCTCTGGGACCGCCTGCGGTGCGGGGCTCAACTCGTGCCCCGCGATGAGCGGGCCGACGATGATCAACGTCTGCTACGACCGCCAGACCTCGGAAGAGAACTGCGGCGCCTGCGGCACCCGCTGCATGGGGGCGACGCCCAACTGCATCGCCGGCGTCTGCAGCGCCTGACCGCTCAGCCGAGCCCCCACCCTCCCGACAGCAACACCCCATCTCCCCCTTGACGCGCGGCGCCGACGTCGCGTCTCATTCGCTACGGAGCGGGGACCTCCCACCCATGGAAGACCTCTTCGGGCTCGTCGGACACCAGATCGAAGGCCGCTACGCCGTGGACGCTGTCGTGGCGGCAGGGGGCTTTGGCGTCGTGTACCACGCGACCCACACCGCCCTCGGTTCCCCCGTCGCGCTGAAGGTGCTCAAGGTGCCCGACACGCTGCCTGAGCACCTGCGTGGCCCCTTCACGGAGCAGTTTCTCGGTGAAGCCCGCATCATCTCGCAGCTCCAGCACCCCGCCATCGTGCGGGTCACCGACTTCGGCGTGATCACCTTCCAGAACGGCTACCAGTCCCCCTGGATGGCCCTGGAGTGGATCGACGGGATCACCCTCGCGAAGGACCTCGAAGGCCGCCGGGGCCGCGGCGGTCGCTCGCCCCGCGAGTGCCTCGCCCTCATGACGCCGGTGCTCGAAGCGCTCGCGGTCGCTCACGCGAAGGGGATCGCCCACCGGGACATCAAGCCTGGCAACCTCATGCTCCCGGCGCCCGACCCGGCCCTCGCGGGCGTGCAAGGGGGGAGGGCCGCGCGCAACGCCGCCCCGCGGATGCGGCTCCTCGATTTCGGCATCGCGAAGGTGCTCGACGACAACGACGGCCCGTCGAGCGGTCAGACGCAGACCGGCTCGCTCATGGCGTCGTACTCCCCGCGCTACGCCGCCCCCGAGCAGTCGAGCGGCACGCGCACCGGACCGTGGACGGACGTCCACGCGCTCGGCCTCATCTTCACCGAGCTCCTGATCGACGCGCCCGCCTATCGCACGGGCGACAAGATGGAGCTGCAGATCCAGGTGATGCAGGCCCAGCGCCCGACCCCCGCGCGCTTCGGCCTCGACGTGGGGCCGTGGGAGGCGGTGCTGGCGAGGGCCCTCGCGCTCCGCCCCTCCGAGCGCTACGCCAACGCGGAGGAGCTCCTCGCCGCGCTGGAGGCAGACGTGCCCGAGGCGAGGCCGATCGCGGCGGTTCCGGCGTTGCCGATCGATGTGCCGAAGGTGCTGGTCGACGGCGTCCAGGGGTCGACCACTGCGCCCGCGGAGGTGCCGATCCCCGCCGCCGCCGCCCGTCGACCGGCGCGGATCGGCGCCGTCGTCGCGCTCGTCGCCCTCACCGCCGTGACCGCCGTCGCGCTCCGCAACGTCACGACCAGGCCGGCCGCACCGCCGCCCGTCGCCGCGACGCTCCGCGCCGAGACAGCCGTTCACGCGGTGGCGCCCCCCCCGCCGCCGACGCCGCCCGCGGCCCCCGTCGCCGCGGTCGCGGCACCGCCAGCCCCCGCTGCGCCCACGGCGACGCCGCCCGCACGACCCACAGCGTCGTCGCGCCACGACGGCGGCGTGCGCCGGACCGCCTCCGGCGAACCCCGCGCGAACCGCCCGTCCGCGACCGCGGGTCGTCGCCACAATCCCTGGGAGTGACCGCGCGGACAACTTGACGCGACACGCGCGCATCGGTTGTGATGCCGGGCCATGACCGGGGAGCAAGGGTGTTCGCGTCGGGGGTCTGCTTCGGCGCCGGGAAGGTACGGATGGGCAGCGGTCGCGCTGGCGGTGTCGCTGTCGAGCGCTCCGGCGACGGCGCAGACCACGCGTGGGCCGCTCACCGCGGTGGAGCAGGCGCGGTGGCGCGCGCTGTTGCAGCAGGCCTTCGCGCAGAGCAACGAGGGGCAGCACGCCGTGGCGCTCCAGCTCGCGGAGGAGGCGTCGAGCACACTGATGACGCCGGGGGTGCGGCTCTTCCTCGCCGAGGAGCATGAATTTCTCTCGCGCGCCCCGGAGGGCGTCGCTCACCTCGCCGACGCCGAGCGGCTGGCGAGCCTGTGCTTCAACGAGGCGACCGACCAGCGCTCGCTCGATGGCCGCGACCGCATCCTGCGCGATTGTGCCGCGGTGCGGAATCGCACCCAGGCGCGGATGGCGCGGCTCTCCGTGAACGTCCCCACGCCGCCGCCGGGGGTTGCCGTGCAGGTCAACGGGGAGACGCTCCCCGCAGTGGCCTACGGCACGGAGGCGCTGCGGCTCCCTGGCACCTACGTCGTCGAGGCCACGGCCCCGCAGCACGGGACCTTCCGCCACACGGCCATCCTGGGCGAGGGGGCCTCCGCGAGCGTCACCGTCACGCTCCCAGCGCGGGGCGAGGTGCGGACCACCCGCGAGCAGCCCACGGCGCCGACGCGCACACCCGATGTACTGCCGCCGGTGTTCACCCCGCTGCCCGAAGCGCCTGATACGACGGGGACGGTCGCGCGCGTCGCGGGGGTGTCGCTGCTGGGCCTCGGGGTCGTCGCGGGCGGCATCGGCATCTGGCAGGCGATCGTGACCTCCAACCAGGTGAGCGACGCGCGCAGCGGCACGGGCGAGGAGGGCGCGGCCTGGGCTCGCTACGACAACGCGGTGGCCTTTCCCACCAGCGGCGGCGCTCGGACGCTCACCGTCGAGCAGGTGTGCGAGCGCGCGGCCGCCGATGCATCGAGGGACCCCGACGCCGCCACCGCGCAGAACCTCTGCGACTCCAACAGCACGTCGCGGGCGCTCGCGCTGGGGTTTGGCATCGGCGGGGGTGTGCTCGCCGCCGCGGGGGCGGTGCTCCTCATCGTCGCGCGCCCCACGGCGAGCCCGGAGGCGCAGCGCGTGACGGTGGCGCCGGTGTTTCTACGGGGCGGCGGCGGGGCAGTCGTGGGCGTGCGGTTCTGAGGGAGGGCGCGGATGAACTTCCAACGATGGATGATGGCGGTGGTCTTCGGCGTGTTCGGCGTGGCGGGCTGCGCGCTCGACCACACTGACGTGCTGCCGGGGCCTTGCGGGATGGAGGGCCAGCGCTGTTGTCGCCCCGACGAGGTCGCGGCGATGCGTTTGCCCTCGCCCGGCTGCGTCGCGGGCCACGTCTGCACCACGGGCGCGGCGGCGTCGGGCATGGACGGCGGCGTGGCCGCGGCGCCGTCCTCGCGGAGCGTGTGTCGACGGTGTCCGGCGAGCGATCCTGACGTGTGCAACAACGCCTGCGTCAACGTCCGCACGGACTCCCGCAACTGCGGAGCGTGCGGGACGCAGTGCGCCGGTGGCGAGACCTGCATGGCGACCCCGTCGACGGGCGCGGACGCGGGCGTGCGCGACGGCGGGACGACGGGGTCAGTGGCGGTGTGCCGGCAGATGTGCCCGGCGGGCCAGGAGTTCTGCCCGGGCCGCGGTTGCGCCAACCGGATGACGGACACCAGCAACTGCGGCGCGTGCGGCAACGTCTGCATGGCGGGCCAGTCGTGCACGGGCGGCCGGTGCGTCTGCGCAGGGGCGGGCAACCTCTCGTACTGCTCGGCCATCAACCGCTGCGTCGACCTCCAGACCGACACTGCAAACTGCGGGACGTGCGGGACGGCGTGCCCGGCGGGCCAGGCCTGCGTGGCGGGGATGTGCACCTGCTCCAACGCGTCGCTCGCCTTCTGCCCGGCGCTCGGCCGCTGCGTCGACCTGCAGACCGACTCGAACAACTGCGGGATGTGCGGGACAGCGTGCCCCCCGGGCCAGGCGTGCATGCGCGGGATGTGCTCGTGCTCCAACGCGGCGCTCACCTTCTGCCCGACGGCGATGCGCTGCGTCGACCGGCAGACCGACCCAGCCCACTGCGGCGCCTGCGGCAACGTGTGCCCCGCCGGTCAGGCGTGCACCAGCGGTCGCTGCGTGTGCCCCGGAGCGGGCAACCTCTCGTACTGCTCTGCCATCAACCGCTGCGTCGACCTGCAGACCGACCCGACCAACTGCGGCACCTGCGGCACGTCCTGCCCGGCGGGCCAGTCGTGCACCGCGCGCGGGTGCTCGTGCTCGGCGCCGGGCCAGACGTTCTGCGCCGCCATCGCGAGCTGCGCCGATCTGCAGACCGACCCGACCAACTGCGGCGCGTGTCGAAACATGTGCCGACCCGGCGAGGGTTGCGTCGGGGGGCGCTGCGTGTGCCCTGGCGCTGGGACGAGCTTCTGCCCTGCGATCAGCCGGTGCGCCGACCTGCAGAACGACCAGACCAACTGCGGGGCGTGCGCGCGGGCTTGCAACCCCGGCGAGGCGTGCCGGGCGGGGGCGTGCACCTGCCCGATCACGGGCCAGAGCTTCTGCATGGGGACGGGCTGCACCAGCCTGCTGGCCGACATCAACAACTGCGGGATGTGTGGGCGCCGCTGCCCCGAGGGCCAGGTGTGCGGCGGCGGGACGTGCCGCTGCCCGACGGGCCTCACCCTCTGCGGCACCAACTGCGTCGACCTGACGAGCGACAACACCCACTGCTCGGGCTGCGGGGTCAACTGCGAGACCACGTTCCTGAACGCGTTCGGCGCGTGCAACATGAGCCGATGCGTGCAGACGGCGTGTCGGCTGGGCTTCGGCGACTGCGATCGAAACGCGGCCACCGGTTGTGAGGTCAACCTGATGACCGAGGCGGCCAACTGCGGCACCTGCGGTAACCGCTGCCGCTTCGCCAACGCGGGGGCGGCGTGCTCCGGTGGGCTCTGCGTGATGGGTGCGTGCAACTCAGGCTTCGCCGACTGCAACAGGAACCCCATCGACGGCTGCGAGACGGAGACGCGCGCGGACGCGAACAACTGCGGCGCCTGCATGAACCGCTGCACCGCCCCGGTCGGTCGCACGGCCATCTGCGTGTCGAGCTCGTGCACGGCGGGCGGGATTTGCCCCGCGCCGCTGGCCGACTGCAACGCGCAGGCGACCGACGGGTGCGAGGTCGACACCCGCACGGACGAGGCCAACTGCGGCGCCTGCGGGCGCGCGTGCAACGCCACCAACGGCATCCCGACGTGCTCGGGCGGCGTGTGCGCGGCCATCACGTGCAGCGCCAACTTCGGCAACTGTGACGGCAACGTGGGCAACGGCTGCGAGGTCGACCACCGCACGGCCGTGGCGCACTGCGGGATGTGCGGCAACCGCTGCGTCTTCCCCAACGCCTCGGCCTCCTGCGTGTCGAGCGCCTGCACGCTGGGCAGCTGCTCGTCGGGCTTCGGCAACTGCGACGGCAACGCCACCAACGGCTGCGAGACCGGCCTGGCCTCGGACAACGCCAACTGCGGCGCCTGCGGTCGGGCGTGCACCGGCGGCCAGCTCTGCGTGGCGGGGACGTGCGCCTGCCCGTCGGGTCAGGTGTCGTGCAGCGGCGTCTGCGTCAACACGGCGACGGACAACAACCACTGCGGCGGCTGCGGCACGGTCTGCGCGGCGGGGACGCGCTGTTCGGGAGGATCGTGCACCTCCACCTGCCCCACGCCCACCGTTGACTGCTCGTCGGCCGGCGCCGGCTGCGTCAACACGCAGACCGCGACGAGCCACTGCGGGGGCTGCGGGATGGCCTGCTCCAGCACGGGCGGTACGCCCTCGTGCGCGGCGGGCACCTGCTCGATCGTGTGCCGCGCGGGCTTCTCCAACTGCGACTCCAACGCGCGCAACGGATGCGAGGCGCTCAACACCGCCACCAACTGCGGTGGCTGCGCGATGGCCTGCAACACGTCCCGCGTGAGCAACAGCACCGCGGTGTCGTGCACCACCGGCGCCTGCCGCCCCACCGCCTGCGCCGCGGGCTTCCGCATCAGCACCGACGGGGCGACGTGCGAGCAGATCTGCGGCGGCAACGGGCAGGCGGTGTGTGCGGGCGGCACCTGCAACGCGGGCTTTACGCCCGACCCGACCACCTTTGGGCCGCAGCTCTGCGCGCCCTGCGGCGGCAACACGCAGCTCGCCTGCGCCTCGGGCACCGCCTGCACCGCGGGGCTCAACTCCTGCCCGGCGATGAGCATGGGGACGCCCATCAACGTCTGCTACGACCGGCAGATCAGCGCCGAGAACTGCGGCGCTTGTGGCACCCGCTGCATGGGGGCGACGCCCAACTGCGTCGCCGGCGTCTGCGTGCCCTGACGTTCCCGACGCGCGGCTGCGCCCGATCCACCGCCTCCTGACGCCGCGCCGACCCGCTCCGCCTCCCTGTCTCGCCCCGCCACACCTCCCCTCTGCTTTCGATCACGCGTCCGCTCCTTCCTCGTTGAGCGCCTTGCGCCCACGGCGACCGCCTCGCCGCCATGGCCCGCCAGCACGCGTCGGCCATCGCGAACGCCGTCGCGGCGGCGCTCGGCACCCCCACGGCGCCGCGGTTGAGGCCCTCACGCTCGCCCCGCGGCGAAGGTCGCGTCGCTCAACGCAGAGATGGGCGTCCTCACCACCTTCCTCCTCGCGGGGTCGGCCCCCAAGGACACGAAGCAGCTCGTCACCTGGATCGAGCGCGCGGCGGCCGCGATTGAGCAGACGAAGCCCGAGTCGCTGCCCGAGTGCCGCATCGAGGGGGCGAAGCCGACGACGAAGAAGTGGGCGGCGGTGCTGCGCAAGCCCGTCGGGCAGCTCAAGGAGGCGCTCGGGGACGTCGACCGCGAAGCCGCGGAGGCCGTCACCGCCCTCAGCGCGCGCAACCAGCGGCGTGACGCCTTCGAAGCCTTCGCGCCGAAGGCGAGCGAGCTGCTCGAAGGGCTCCTGCGCTTCGGGGGAATGGACGCCGAGGCCGACCGCCTGGAGCGCCCGGTGGCCACCGCCTCCAACGACAACGTCACCGAAGAGCCCGCCCCGTCGCCCGCCAACGACCCCACGCCCGGCTGAACTCGCCGCACGCCCCCGCAACCCCGCAGCGCCACGCGGAAGACGCCGACGGAGGCGCTCCCGGCGAGTCCGTTCGCGTGGGAATCGCGTCTGGAGGCCTCCCGAAGGGAAGTTCCGCGGCTGCACACCCGAAGGGAGGCGCTCCCTGCGAGTGTTCGCGCGCGGTCGTCCCCGCGGGAGCCCCTCCAGACGCATCTCCCGCCGTCGCACCACCCCGACGGAACACTTCCGTCGAGGCGAGCGGGTCCGCAGCCCCCATCCTCGGCTACACTCGGCCGCATGAGCCCACCAAGGTCGTCACCCCCCATGATCTTCGCCCCAGGGGCGTCGTCTCACGCCGCCTACGCGCCGGGCGTGGGTGATCGTCGCCCGACGCCGCGCCGGGAGCTCCCCGCGGTGGATGACCACATCGTGGTCCCCGAGTCTCACACCGAGATGATTGACGGCGTGGTGTACGAGACGATGGGGGCGAAGGAGCCCCACGCCAACCTGCACCTCCAGGTGGCGCGAGTGTTCGCGGGGTGCCTCGCGAGCGGCTACGAGGCCGCGGTCGACATGCTGACCCGCGCCGACGAAGACACCGACGCGGCCCCCGACGTGAGCGTCTATCCCCGCCGCCGCGACCGCAGGACGGGCGGCCGCAAGCTCGAAGAGATCGCCTTCGAGGTGTGCGACACCGAGCGCTACGCCCACGTGACGAAGAAGGTGAAGAAGCTCGCCGCCCGCGGGGTGCGCCGGCTCTTCTACATCGACGTCGACACGCGCACGCTCCACGAGTGGCTCCACGACCCGGGTGACTGGCTCGCCCTCAGCGCCGAGGCCGAGATCGTCGACCGCTGCTTCCGGGTCCCTGTCCCCGCGCGGGCGCTCGTCGACCGCGTGCTCGCCGACGACACCGTCGCCACGGCGCTCCTCGCCAGCAACAACCGTGTGATCACCGCCGCGATCGACCAGGAGCGTGGCAAGGCGCGCGAGGAGGGGCACAAGGAGGGCCACAAAGAGGGCGTGGTCGCCGCTCGCCGCGAGGTGCTGCGGATGCTGCTGGGGGCGATCACGCTGTCCGACGACGATCAGCGTCGCATCGACGCCTGCGACGACATCGCGTCGCTCGACCGCTGGATCCGCGCGGCGCCCACCGCCGCGAGCGCGCGCGACGTCTTCGCGGCGTAGCGGGTCGCTCGCCGCCCGCCCCGCCTCGGCGGCGGGGCTGTCTCAGACACGCTGTCTCATCAATGCCCGACTGGCGGCGCTCTCCCAACCCGGGCATCGTCGCGCCGCCGCAGCGCTCACGCTCCCGCGGCGACGAAGGGACCCTCCGCTGATGCGACACCCCCGCGCGTTTGTCCTCGCCACCTCGTTGCTCGTTGCCTGCGGCGAGCCGCGGCAATCCGTAGTCCCACCCGACGCTCTCGACGACGTCGCGACCGACTTCTCCGAGGCGCCCGACACGTTTTTCGATGCGTCCCTCGACGCTGTACTCGACGCCTCGCCCGACGCTCCCTCGCCCGACGCCTCGCCCGACGCCTCGCCCGACGCTCCCTCGCCCGACGCTCCCTCCCCAGACATCACCGACGCTCCCGCGCTCGACGTCTCCGCGCTCGACGCTCCTGCGCCCGACGTCACGCCCGACGTTCCCGACGGCTGCACCCCCGGTGCGACGCGTCCCTGCTACACCGGGCCCGCCGCGACAGCCGCCCGCGGCGCCTGTCGCGCGGGCACGCAGACCTGCCTCCCCGATCGCCGCTGGGCCGACGTCTGCACGGGTGAGGTGCTCCCGACCCCCGAGCGCTGCAACGGCGTCGACGACGACTGCGACGGCGCCCTCGACGACGGCGTCACGGCCATGAACTGCCCCCTGCCGAACGCGACCACCACCTGTCGCATGGGCGCCTGCGCGGTGGTGGGCTGCACCCCTGGCTACGGCGACTGTGACGGCGCGCCGACCAACGGCTGCGAGGCCGCGCTCTCCACCACCACCGACTGCGGATCGTGCGGCCTCCGCTGTGGCACCGGGCAGGCGTGTGTGATGGGCGCGTGCGTCACCCCGGGCGGCATCGACGTCTCGGTGGGCGGCGCCGCGTGCGCGCTGATGCCCGGCGGGCGCGTCGTGTGCTGGGGCTCCAACACCTTCGGTCGACTCGGCAACGGATCGATGACGGACTACGGCGCCCCCACCTTCGTCACCGGGCTCACCGACGCCGTCGATGTCGAGGCGGGCATCGTCCACACCTGCGCGATCCGCGCGGGCGGTGCCGTCGTGTGCTGGGGGCAGGGGATCAACTACCAGCTCGGCGACGGCGAGCGGCTCTCGCGCGAGACCCCCGTCGCCGTGCCCGGCATCACCGACGCGACGATGGTGGCGCTGAGCACGATCCACACGTGCGCCCTGCTCCGCGGCGGGCGCGTCGTGTGCTGGGGGACCAACACCGACGGCCAGATCGGCGACGGGACCACGGCCGTCCGACCCGTCCCGAGCGAGGTGCCGGGCCTCGCCGACGTCGTCCAGATCACCGCCGGGCTCCGCCACACGTGCGCGCTCCTCCGCGCGGGCGAGGTGTGGTGCTGGGGGGCCAACGCTGCGGGTCAGCTCGGCGTCGGCGACACCGCGCGCCGCCTCGTCCCGACGCGCGTGGCGGTGGCCAACGTCACCGCCGTCTCGGCCTCCGTCGACCACACCTGCGCCCTCCGCGCCGACGGGACGGTGGCCTGCTGGGGGCTCAACAGCCGCGGCCAGGTCGGCGCCAACGGCGGCGGCGGCAACCAGCCTGCGCCCGTCGAGGTGCGCGGCCTCACCGACGCCGACCAGATCACCACCGGGCAGGTGCACAGCTGCGCGCGTCGGCGCGGCGGGACGGCCGTGTGCTGGGGCGACAACAACGACGGGCAGCTCGGCGACGGAACCAACGCCGCGCGCACCGCTGTGGTGGCGGTAAGCGGCCTCACCAGCGTCGCGCAGATCGACGGCGGCGCCCTCTCCACCTGCGCCCGCCGCACCGACGGCACGGTGGTGTGCTGGGGGAGCGGTGCGATCGACGAGCTCGGCGACGGGCGACGCCTCGGGCGCCCCACGGCCGACCGCGCGATCTTCGGCATCCCCGCGGGCGAGACCTGCGTCGGCGCGTCCTGCGCGCTCGGGATCGGCGGCGGCGCCAATCACACCTGCGCGATTCGTCCGAGCGGGACGGTGGCGTGCTGGGGCGCCAACTCCAACGGCGTGCTCGGCGACGGGACCACCGTCGCGCGGGCCGCAGCCTGGCCCGCGGCGGGCCTGAGCGGGGTCGCGCAGGTGACGGGCGGCGCGGCCTTCACCTGCGTGCGCCTCACGTCGGGCGCTGTCCGCTGCTGGGGCGCCAACGGGTCGGGGCAGCTCGGCGACGGGACCACCACCGCGAGCCTCGTCCCCGTTGGCGCGTCGGGCGTCACCGACGCCGAGGAGCTCCTCGCAAACTTCAACCACGCGTGCGCGCGCCTCCGCTCGGGGCAGGTGCGCTGCTGGGGTTCCAACAGCGTGGGGGAGCTCGGCGACGGGAGCGCAGGCGACCGCCCGTTTCCGACGCTGGTCGGCGGCGGCGCGTCCCGTTCGGAGGGGTCACGGCCCTCGCGGCGGGGGAGTCGCACACCTCCGCGCTCCGCACGGGGGGCGAGGTGTGGTGCTGGGGAACCGACGACGCGGGGCAACTCGGGACCGGCGCCACGGCGATGGCCCGACGGCTCCCGGTGGCGGTCCGCTCGCCCGACGCGGGGGGCGGGTCGCTCACGGGCGTGACAGCCATCACAGCCGGCGGCTCCCACACCTGCGCGCTCCGCATGGGGGCGGTGCTCTGCTGGGGCTACGGGAGCGACGGGCAGCTCGGCGACGGCGCCCGCGTGCAGCGCCTGCTCCCGACGGCGGTGCCGGGCCTGCGCGACGTGGTGGAAATCCGCGCGGGCGGGAGCCACACGTGCGCACGACGGGTGACGGGCGAGGTGGTGTGCTGGGGCGCCAACCGCGTGGGCGCGCTCGGCGACGGGAGCGGGACGCCGCGGCCGAGCCCGGTGGCGGTGCTGGGGCTCAGCGACGCGGTGGGCCTCTCGCTCGGCGAGGCGTTCACGTGCGCGCGGCGGGCGAGCGGCGCGGTGTGGTGTTGGGGCGACAACGAGTTCGGGCAGCTCGGCGACGGCTCGCGCAACGCGCGGGCCGCGCCCTCGCCCGCGCTCCCGGTCTTCGGCCTCCCCTGAGCGCCGCGCTCACCCCCGCAGCGACGCCAGCCACGCGTCGAGCCCCGCCACCCCGTCCACCACCTCGATCGCGCTCGCGACGTTCTCCGGCACGAACCTCTCCGCCACGGCCTTCGCGCACCACGCCAGCAGCGGCGCCCAGAAGCCGTCCACCTCCAGCACCGCGCTGCGCTTCTCGTGCTCGCCGATCTGCCGCAGCGTCACCACTTCGAAGAGCTCGTCGAGCGTGCCGAAGCCCCCCGGCAGCGTCAGGAAGGCCGTCGCCCGCTCGAACATCAGCGCCTTCCGCGGCGCCATCCCCTCCACCACGTGGAGCTCCGTGAGCCCCTGGTGCGCCAGCTCGCGGTTGCGCAGCGAGGCCGGGATCACCCCCGTCACCCGCGCCCCGCCCGCCAGCGCCGCGTCGGCCAGCGCCCCCATGAGCCCGACCCCGGCGCCGCCGTACACCACGTCGCAGCCCGCGCGGGCGAGGCGCTGCCCCACGTCGGTCGCGAGGGCGAGGTAGCGCCCGTCCACCCGGGCCGAGGCCCCACAGAACACACACACGCACGGTCGATCGAGGGTCGTCATGGCGCGGTCTCCCCTACCAGAGCGAGGGCGCTTGGGTATAGGGTCCGCGCCCCGTGAGCGAAGCCCCCCTCCCGTACCTGACCGCGCAGCTCCCTGGCATCGGCGGGAAGCTCCGCGCCACGCTCGACGACTTCCGCGTCGAGGAGATTCCCGCGTACGAGCCCGCGGGCGAGGGGGAGCACACCTACCTCCGCTTCGAAAAGCGCGACCTCACCACCCCCTTCGCCGTCGACCGCATCGCGAAGGCCCTCGGCATCCACCCCCGCGACGTCGGCTACGCTGGCCTCAAGGACCGCCACGCGGTGACCACCCAATGGGTGAGCCTCCCGCGCGTCTCCGTCGACGCCGTGAAGGCCCTCCAGGTGGACGGGGTGCGCGTGCTGGAGGTGTCGAAGCACCGCAACAAGCTCCGCACCGGCCACCTCCAGGGCAACCGCTTCATCCTGCGGGTCACGGGAATCGACGATCTCCCCTTGGCGCTCGCCCGGGCCTCTGTTATCGCAACCGTGTTGCGAATGAACGGGTGTCCCAACTACTTCGGCGAGCAGCGCTTCGGGCGGGAGGGCGACAACGCGACCCGCGGGGCGCAATGGCTGCGCGGGGAGACCGGGGCGCCGCGTGAGCCGTTTCTCCGCAAGATGTACGTGTCGGCGGTGCAGTCGGAGCTCTTCAACCGGTACCTCACCGCGCGGGTGAGCGACGGGCTCCTCGGGCGGTACATCCCGGGCGACCTCGCGGCGAAGCACCCCGGGGGGCGGCCCTGGGCGATCGACGCGGCGGAGGCGCAGGCGAGCTACGACGCGGGGGTGACCTCGGCGACGGGGCCGCTCTTCGGCGCGTCGATGCTCTCGCCCACGGGGGAGGCGCTGGCGCGCGAGGCGGCGGTGCTCGACGCGTCGGGGCTCACCGTGGCCCACTTCGAAAAGGTGAAGGCCCTCGGGGAGGGGACGCGACGTCTGGTCCGCGTCCGCCTCGACGACTTCTCGGTGGAACAGGACGGCGACGCCCTGCGTTGCGCGTTCACCCTCCCCGCGGGCGCTTACGCCACGGTGGTGATGCGGGAGTTGCTGAAGGGCGAGGATGATGGTTGAAACCGATCGCCCCCCGGTGGCATCCCTCTCTGCAACACGTTCTCAACACGTCTGAACGATCTCGCGTCCCGCGATGCCGGGGCGCAGGCTGGTGACAATGCATGGTGGTCGCTTCTCGTTGATCGAGCTGTTCAAGTCGTTCGCGATGCTCGGCGCGGAGTGGGTGATGTGGGTCCTGGTGGCGCTCTCGGTGGCGTCGGTGGCCTTCATGCTCGAGCGCGCGAAGTACTACCGGTCGCTCGACGACGACCTCGAGACCCTCGCCCGGGAGCTCCGCGAGCTGCTGCGCGCGGGTGATCGCGAAGGGGCGCTGGCCCGTCTGCGGCGCTCGCCGTCGCCTGCGGCCGTCGTCGCCCTCGCCGGCCTCGACGAGTATGACAGCGGGATGCGCGCGGCGGAGGAGGCCATGGCCGGCGCCGTCGCCCGCGTGCGCATCAACCTCGAGCGCTACCTGGCCTTCCTCGGCACGGTGGGCAACAACGCGCCCTTCGTCGGTCTCTTCGGCACGGTCATCGGCATCATCCAGGCGTTCGACAAGCTGCGCGCCAGCGACGCGGCCGTTCGTGACGCCGCCCGCCGCGCCGCCCAGGCTGGCGGAGGCGCCGCCGCCGCGACCTTCGACACGGGCGCCGTGATGGGGACGCTCGCCGAGGCGCTCGTCGCCACGGCCATCGGGCTCCTCGTCGCCATCCCCGCCGTGGCTGCCTACAACTACTTCCAGCGCCGGGTGAAGGGCATCCTCTCCACCTCCGAGACGCTCACGCACATCGTCATCGCCGACCTCGCGGCCCGCGACGACGCCGAGGCGCACCCCTCCCGGGCGTCGCGCGTGCCGCCGCCCGCCAAGGAAGTGAAGGCTGCGACGTCGGAGAAGGTGTCGACGACGGAGAAGGCCGAGAAGGCCGACAAGCCCGCCGCCTCCGACAAGACCAAGGAGAAGAACTGACATGGCCGGCGGAGCGCAAGAGGACGAAGGCGCGATCACGGGGATCAACGTCACCCCCTTCGTCGACATCGCGCTGGTGCTCCTCATCATCTTCATGGTGACGGCGAAGTACATCGTCACGCCGCAGGCAATCCCGGTCGATCTGCCGCGCGCCTCACGCTCCGAGGGCGTGGTGAGCGCGGTGTCGGTGAGCATCGACCAGACGGGCGCGATCTTCGCCGACACGCGCCCGGTGACCGAGCCCCAGCTCGTCGAGACGATGCGCCAGCGCCACACCGAGAACGCCGAGGTGCGCGCGATCATCGCCGCCGACCAGCGCGTGTCCCACGGCCGCGTGGTGCGCGTGATCGACCTCGTGCGCCAGGCGGGGGTGACGAAGTTCGCCATCCAGACGCAGACCGAAGGCGCCCCCGCGGAGACCACCCGGCCATGAGCGAGTCGACGTCCCGACCGGCCATCCCCCGCATCGATCCGGTGGACACCCGCGGGCTCCCGCCGCTCGCGGTGGGATCGCTCGTCGGGCACGTCGCGATCTTCCTGCTGCTCTCGCTGATTCCGCCGCCGAAGGTGGACGCGCAGCCCGACCAGTCGGCCCTCGTCGAGATCGAGACGCCGCCTCCGCCACCGCCTCCGCCGCCTCCACCCCCGCCGCCTCCGCCGCCTCCGCCGCCCCCTGCGGCCGAGCCTCCGCCGCCTCCTCCGCCGCCGCGGGCTGAGCGCGCCGAGCCGCCGCCTCCGGCACCGCCTCCTCCTCCGCCGCCTGCGCCCACGGCGCCGCCGCCGCTGATGGTGTCGGACGAGATCTCCAACGACCCGTCGGACAGCGTCCCGTCGGGCGACAACGCCAACTATCGGGGCGGCGACATGGCCAACAACGGCGTGCGCAACCAGGGCCCCGTGCGCAACGCGCAGGTGGGTGGGACGCCCGGGGGCACCGGGGTGGGCCCCGTGACCCCGCCGCCCGGCCCCGACCTCAGCGCGCGGGCGCGCATCGAGTGTGACGACGGCGCGCTGGAGGGCTTCTTCCCCGACGAGGCGCAGGGCGAAGGGATCACCACGGGGCGCGTCCCGCTGAGCATCACCGTCGACGCCGACGGGTCGATCGTGTCGGCTCGCGCCACCAACGACCCGGGCCACGGCTTCGGTCGCAGCGCCGAGCGCGCCCTCCGCAGCGGCGCCTGCACCGCCACCCCCGCGAAGAACCGCGACGGCCAGAACATCCGCGCCACCGTGTCGTTCACGCTCAACTTCGTCGCGAGCTGAGCGCGCGCGTCACCCGTGGCAGCGCGCCACGAAGCCGCACCGCAGCCCGTCGCACACGTACCGCGGCCGCGCGTCCCAGCGCCCGGCCTCGCGCGCCTGGAGCATCGCGCGCACCGCCTCCATCGCCCGCACCTCCACCGCCAGCGCGCCGACGTGATGAACGTACGCGAGCTCTCCCCGCGCCTCGTCGCCGAGCGGGAGCACTGCGGGGATCACCGGCACGCGCTGCCCCTGCGCGACGAAGCGACGGGCGAGCGCCACGCACGCGAGCAGCAGGTCGAGCTCGGGGTCGGCGCCCGGCAGCGCGCGCTCATCGCGGTCGGGGAGCGTCGTCACCCGCACCACCACCAGCCCGTCGCGATCGACGGCGTCGCCGCGCACCACGAGGTCGGCGTGGCCCGTCACCGACACGTCGAGCGCGCCCTCCGTCAGCCGGGCGGCCCACGGGAGCGACGCCCCCACCACGCGCCCCGGATCCTCCGCCAGCGCGCGGCCGAGCGGTGAGGTCGCGAAGCGTCGCAGGGCCAGGCGCGCGCACTCGGCGACGGCGCCGTCCTGGTGCTCGCCCGCCGCCGCGCAGGCCCGAGCGAGGGCGCCGTCGGGGTCGGCCACGAGGGCGTCCATGGGCGTCTGGGCGAGCACGCGACGCACGACATCCCGCGCCGCCGCAGCCTCGCTCCACGCCCCCGTGTGCTCGCGAAGGCCGAGGTCGTGGAGCACGTGGAAGCGTCGCGCGCACCACGCGACGTCCTGCACGGTGGAGGAGGCCAGCGCGAGGCGACGTCGCGGGGGCTCCGCGGTCACCTCGGCGCGGGTCTCTCGCTCGGGTGGGCTCTCTTCGTCGACGGACTCGGTGCGCGCCCGCACGGCCACCGCGGGGCCACTCGCGCCGCTGTCGATCACCCGGACGCGCCACGGGGACTCTGCGCGGAGGGCGCTGCGCAGCACCGACCACGAGCCTTCGCCGTCGCCGTCGGGGCCGGTGACGACGAGGAGGTCGCGGGCGCGGGTGAGGGCGACGTAGAGGAGCCGTCGGGCGTCGTCTTCCTCCGCGGCGTGGGCCTCCTTGCGCAGCGCGCGGAAGCTCTCGGGAACCTCCACGCCCCCCGGCAGCGCCACGAGCCGCCCCCGCGCGTCGAGGAGCACCCGATCGACGCGGGCGACGCCGCGGTGGGAGGTCTGGGCGACGAAGACCACGGGCCACTCCAGCCCCTTGGCCGCGTGGATGGACATCACGTTGACGCTTCCCGTGACGGCGTCTTCGACGTCGGCCTCGCTCTCGCGCTGGGCCGCGTCGCGCATGCGGTCGACGTAGCGCACGAAGCCCGCGAGGTCGGCCTCGTCGCCGCCGCGCTGCTCCGCCGCCGCCGCGATGCCGAGGAGCTTGTCGACGTTGGCCACCCGCTGGGCGCCGAAGGGGAGCGCCGCGAGGACGGCCGCGTAGCCGCGCTCGGCGAGGCACTGACGGAGCACCCCGTGGGGGCCGAGCGTGGGGCCGAAGCGAACGAGTCGGCGCAGCGCGGTGCGGGCCTCGTCGAGGCGCTCGCGGTCGTCGACGTCGAGGGACGCGCGCAGCGAGGCGGGCGGGTCGAGGAGGTCGTCGAGGCCAGAGGTCTCCGCGAAGAGGTGGGCGAGGCCGGCGTCGGAGAGCCCCACCAACGGGCCGCGCAGGAGCGCCGCGAGCGAGAGGCGGTCGGAGGGCCAGGCGACGAAGCGGAGGAGGACGATGAGGTCGTCGACCTCGCGGCGATCCCAGAAGCCGGGGCCGCCGCGGAGCGTGAAGGGGACGCCGCGCACCTGGAGGGCGCGCTTGATGGGCTCCAGGTGCGACCAGGAGGGCACCAGGATGGCGATCTCGTCCATGCGCGGCGGGCGCCAGCGGGGGTTGGCTCCCTGCGGGGTGGCGAGCTCGGTGATGCGTCGGGCGATGGCCTCGGCCTCCGCGCGGCGCTGCTCGTCGGCCTTCCCTTCGGCGACGAGGAGCAGCTCGACGCGCGTCTCGCCGTCGCCCGCGGCGGTGGCGACGAGCGTGTCGCGGGCCCGGTCGTACATCCCCGTCGCGTGCACGCTCCCGCCCGTGAGGAGCGCTTCCGTGACGGGGTTGAGCGCCTCGATCACGCGGTCGACGGCGCGGAAGCTATCGGTGAGCTCCAGGCGTTCGCCGCCCGCGTCGGCGAGCTCCTGCTCGGTGGCGAGGAAGACGGCCACCTCGGCGCCGCGGAAGGCGTAGATCGACTGCTTGGCGTCGCCCACCACGAGGAGCCCGGTGGGTTCGAGCTCGGCGGCGGTGAGCGACTGGCCCGGCGCGAGGAGGCGCTCGGTGTCGCGGCGCTCGCGGAGGAGGTAGAGCAGGTCGCGCTGCACGCGGTTGGTGTCTTGAAACTCGTCGACCAGCACCGCGTCGAAGCGCGACTTCCACTCGCGCCGCAGCGCCGCCCGCTCGCGGAGCCCGTCGCGCAGGAGGCGCATGAGGTCGGCGTAGTCCACGGCGGCGCGGGCCTTCTTCGCCCGCTCGTAGCGCCGCTGGGCGTCGGCCACGATGCCGCGGGCGGCCTCGGCGAGGCGCACCGACACCACGGAGAGGGCGTCTTGCAGCAGCAGGGTGAGGGCCTCGCGGGCGCGCTCGGCGAGGGGTTCGAGCTTGCGGGTGCGGTTGCGGGCGGGGAGCGCGCCCTTGCCCTTCGCGAAATCGCGGAGCGCCCGGACGCGGTCGAGCGCGAGCTCCGGGGTGGTCATCGGCGGGAGGTCTTCGACGCGCCGGGAGAGGTCGTGGACGCGCTGGGCCGTGCCGTCGTCGCGCAGCGCGGGCACCGTGGCGCACGCGTCGGCGAACTCCTTCAGCGTGTGGGCCGCGATGTACGCGCGGAGGTCGGTGGGCTCGACCGCTGGGGCCACGAGCAGCGCGTCGGCGCGGACGCCGTCCTCGTCGAGCTGTTGCACGAGGTCGGTGAGGAGCGTGACGAGCCCGCGGTCGCCGTGCTCGCCGAGCCCGCCGCCGGCGGCCATGAGCTCGACGACGGCGTTGACGTCGCGCTGGGCGGCGTCGGAGAGGGCGGCGAGGGAGGCCGCGCGGAGGAGGCGCTCGGCGTCTTCGGCCTCGATGACGCCGAAGGCCGGGTCGAGCCCGAGGTCGACGGCGGCGCGCCGGAGCACGCCCGCGGCGAAGCTGTGGAAGGTGCCGATCTGCGCGCTCCCGAGGCTCCAGGCGACGCGCTGCCACACCTCGGGCGGCGGGAGCGGACGGCCGTGCTGCGCCGCGCTGTCGGCGAGCGAGAGGACGCGCGAGACGACGGCGCTGGTGACCCCGCGGGCGGCGCCCCAGCGGCGGGCGGCATCGAGGCGGACGGCGTCGTCGGCGGACTCGAGCTCGCGCGGGAGGCGCTCGACGGCGAGCTGCGAGACGGCCTCGGTGATGCGTTCGCGCATCTCGCGGGCGGCCTTCTCGGTGAAGGTCATGGCGACGATGCGCTCGGGGGTCACGCCGCCGCGGGGCCACGTCGCGGGCGAGCACAACCCCGCGGCGAGGTGGAGGTAGACGGTGGAGAGCGCCTCGGTCTTGCCGGTGCCGGCGCCCGCGCGGACGACGGCGTTGCGCTCGAAGGCGAGGAGGCGCGCGCGACCGGGGGATCCGCGGGTGGTCATCGCCCGCCCCCCTCGTCGCCGGCCTCGTCGCCGTCGTGCGTCTCGACGCGGCAGAGCGAGCGAAACTGGCAGAAATCGCAGTCCCTCGGCCGCGGTTCGAAGTGCCCCTGGCGCAGCGGGAGCACGACGCGTCGCACGGCCTCCCCGAGGGCGCCGCCCCCCTCCGCGCCGCGCGCCACGAGCTCGGTCACGTCCACCGCCGCACCCTTGCGCCGCGGGCTCGCGAGCGCGTCACGGAGACCGTGCTCGCTCATGTCGCGGAAGCCCACGTACACCCCGTCGAGCGTGTCGGCGTCGCCGTCGATGACGCCCGCGCGCCGCGCCAGCTCCAGCGCCGCCGCGTACACCACCATCTGAAACTGCGTGTCGAGGGCCGCGTCCTGCAGCCGCTTGCGGAAGCCGTCGCCGCGCCCCGATTTGAACTCCACCACCCGGATCGCCCGCCCCGCCCGCTCGACGCCGTCGATGCGCCCGTGGATCACCACGCAGTCGCCTCCCTCCACGGGGACCTCCAGCGCGGGCCACTTCTTGCGCGGCCCGAAGGCCACCTCGCTCTCGACCATCTGCCACCCTTCGGGGTCGCTCATCCGCCGCTCCAGCCACACCTCCACCTGCCGTCGCACCGCGCGGAGGTCGGCGTCGAGCAGCGCCGCGTTGAGCCGCGACTCGTGCTCGGAGAACTCCGCCCCCGCCTCGTCCAGGGCGCTGCGGATGGCGTTCCAGCGCATGTCGGGGGGGAGGGTGGTGGTGTCGCGGAGGGCGTCTTGACCCGACTCCAACAGCTTGTGGAGGAGGTGACCGCGGCCCTTGTCGTCGAGCGTCTCCGCGTCGTCGGCGCGCTCCTCGATGCGCAGCACCTCCGACGCGAAGGCCTTGTACCCGCAGCGCGCCGCCCGCTCCAGCGTGGTGACCGCGAGCGGACGTCGCGGCCCGGCCCACTCGGCGAGCCGCAGCCGCTCGACCAGCGTGGGGTCGTGGTCGAGCCTCCCCGTGTAGCGCCCCCCCACCGTGGCCCGCTTCGCGAAGAACTCCTGCCGCGCCCGCTCCACCGTGGCCCGCGCCCGCACCGAGCGGAGCGCCTCGCGCACCGTCCCCGGGAGCTTCGCGGTGGCCTCCTCGGCGAGCTGCGCGTGGTGTCGGAGCGTCCGTTCGGGGCCTCGCGGCGGCACCCGCCGTGAGCGGGCGAGGGGGTCGCGCCCGACGCGCTCGACGGTCACCCCCGCGGTGCGCTGCAGGTCGCCGAAGAACGGTGACGGCGCCAGCACCCGGCCCCCCGCGTCGTGCCACGCGTGGCTCACCGCGAGCTCGCGCCGCGCCGTCGACATCACCGCCAGGAGCAGCAGCGTCTCGTCTTCGCGGGTGTGGGTGCGCTCGATGGGGCGGCCGAGCGAGCGGCCCACGGCGAGGCGCTCGGCGTCGCCCCACAGCGCCTCGTCGTCGCGGCGCGCGGGGAATCCCCCCTCGTGCATGCCCGGGATGACCACCGCCGCGAAGTCGCGCCCCACCGCATCGCGCGCCTCGACGATCTCCACCGCGCCCCCGTGCGGTCGTCGCCGCGGGCCGAGCGAGCGGACCCTCGCGAGGTCGAGCACCAGCTCGCCGAACTCCCCCGCGCTCATCTTCGCGTCGCGCCCCGCGGCCTTCGCCACCGACGGGAGGTCGCGCAGCAGCTCAGCCGCCGCCGCGACGCCCCGCTCGTCGCGGGCGAGGGCGCGGAGGATGGCGTGGGCCCCCGCGTCGAAGCCCGCGCTCGACACCACCGCGCGCGACTCCTCGAGGAAGCGCCCGTCACCGCCCGCGCGCAGGGCCCAACGCTCCAGGCGCTCGACGTGCTCGGCGGCCGTGCCGTCTTGCGAGAGCTGCCAGAGCTCGCGGGCGAGGGACTCCACCGCGGCGAGGACGGCGACGCTCACCCCGCGCTTGCGGGCGCGGGCGCACAGCTCGGGGAGGCGCGTGTCGAAGAGGCTCTCGACGTCCATCGAGCGCAGCGCGTCGGCCACGCGCCACGGCGCCGGCTCGTTGCCGCGCGGGGCGTTGCCCTGGAGCACTGCGAGCGCGCGCAGCACGTCCTCCCGCTCGCAGCCGCGCGCCACCACCCGCGGCAGCCCGAGGAGCGCGCGGGCGACGGGCGAAGCGAGGAGCGGCGCGTCGCGGGTGTCGATCCAGGGGATGCGCGCGTCGTCGAGGCAGCGGCCGAGGGTCTCGACGTTGTCCTCGGTGGTGCGGCGGAGCACGACGGCGATCTCGTGGGCGCCGACGCCCACATCCATCCAGCGCTCGATGCGCGAGGCGACGAAGCGTGCCTCCTCGTCGGGACCCTGCGCTTCTGCGAGGGTGATGCACGTCGGGGCCGTGAGGGACGGCGTCGCTTCGGGTTGACGGCCGCCCGTCGCGAGCGCGGCGATCCAGCGCGAGAGGGGGGCGACGGCGGCGGGCGCGGAGGGGTCGCGGAGGCCGTAGGCGAGTTCGAAGCGCGAGCCCTCCTCGGCTTCGAAGGCGCGGAGGGCGCGGTCGAGCGTGAGCGGGAGCTTCATCCGCCGCGGCTCGCAGACGATGTGGGCGTCGAGCGTGGCCCCGTGCGCGCCGAGCCAGCGCCCGAGCGCCGTGAGGAAGCTCACCCGCGACGGCGGGAGGGACGCGAGGTGCCACACCCGGAGCGTCCCTTCGACGCCGAGCTCGGCGGGCTTGCGGTGGTGCGCGGTGTCGAGCGCCTTCGCGGCGGCGGACTCGGCGGCGTCGGCGGCGAGGAGGCCCGCGCGGCGGAGGCGACGGTCCTGCTCGTCGAGGACGGCGGCGAGGATGCGGAGGCGGACGCGGGCCGACTCGTCGCGGTCGTCGGTGGCGCGGAGGGCGGCTTCGAGGGCCTCCTGCGACACCTCGTGGAGCCGTAGAACCGAGAGCGTCCGAGCGAATGCCTCCACCGTGCCTGCCCGTTCGGTGAAGGCCGGGTCGTACTCCGGGAGCACCGAGCGGACGGCTCCCGCGAGGGCGAGGCGTTCGACATCGGGGGAGGCGAGGGTGACGTGCGGGGCGACGAGGGCGAGGACGCGGGCGACCAGCGAGGGCCACGCGGTGGTGCCCGGCGCGAGGGCCGAGGTCATGGGGGGCGCGTCGAGCGTGCCGTCGAGCGCGCGGGCGAGGCGCTCGTCCACGTGATCGGGGGTGGCGACGACATCAACCAGCGCGACCAAACAACGTCTCCAGTGGGTGCAAACCGGCGCGAGCTCCGTCCAGGGGAGGCAGGGCGGGGGATTGTTGCGCACGGCGACAGGGCCGCGCAATCGCGAGGAGACATATCCCGTCCACCGGGGCGTGTCAGCAGCCGATGACGTGGATGCGGCGAGCGCCGACGGTCTCGGTGCGGGTGAAGATGCGCTCGTCCCAGGAGGTGTCGGCGCGCTGATCGAAGAGCACGAGCCAGCCCTCATCGAGCCCGAGGCCGTCGAGGTAGCCCGCGAGCTGCGCGAGCCCCTTGGCCTCGGTGGTGGGCCGGTGGCGCACCTTGAGCTCGAGGGCGATCCGTTGGGTCTTCCAGGTGATGAGGAGGTCGAGCGCGTCCTTGCCGAGGGCGTACTCGCGGTCGATGCGGCCACCGCCGTTCACGATGCGCTGGAGGAAGGCCATGAGCATCAGGTGGGGGCCGGACTCGCGGTAGGTGAAGCCCTCCGCGGCGACGTGGCCGTCCTCGCGCCAGAACTCCTGCCACGCGGCCATGAGCTTCGGCACGTCGAGGAGCCCGTCGGGTCGGAGGTACCACGCGGTGAACTGGTAGAGGGAGGTCTGCGTGCCGAAGGTGAGGGTGCGGACGATCACCTCGCGGTAGATGGGGTTGGCCACTTCGCAGCGACCGCCCTTGATGCGGCAGAGCCCGAGGCCGACGACGAAGGCGATGTCGTCATCGAGCGAGCCGCCCGGGACGGTGACGCCCGCGATCATCGGGTCGAGCACGCGGCGCACGCGGTCTTCGCGCAGCCGCGCGAGGAGCGAGTCGATGTGCGTGCGGCGCTCGACGATGATCGTCTCCTTGGCGCGCTCGAGGTGCTCCGCCGTGATCGCGACGGCGCGGTCGGTCACGTCGCGGCGCGTGGCCTGGTCGGCGAGGGCGTTGACGAGCCAGGGGTGGCCCTGGGAGAGCTCCCAGAGGAGGGCGTTGGCGGCGTCGTCGAAGCGTTGACCTGTCTCCGCGGTGTGCTGCGCGGTGAGCTCGGCGACCTCGGCGGGGGTGAATGCGGCGAGGGAGTCCTCCAAGGTGACGATGTTGAAGGAGCACGTGCTGCCGAGCACGGCGACCGTGTGGCAATCGTCGGCGGCCACGACGTGGTCACGCAGGGAACGTGCGCTGCCGAGCACGACGCTCCATGGCGCGGGTTGATCGGCGCGCGCGAGGTAGAGCGCACGGAGCTGGGTGAGGAAGGTGACCACCACAGCGTCGGTGAGCTCATCGGCGTCATCGAGGAAAAGCACCACCGGTCGCTCGCTTGCAGTACAGAGAGCGTCGAGGTAAGCCACCAGCGCGGCCTCGGGCGCCGCGAGCCAAGAGGCGACCTGCTTCGGGCGTGGGATGATCGCAGCCGCGTCCGCGCGCTCCAGGGCGATTGCGAATGCCTCGAACACGATGTGGAGCGCGACGATGGGGTCGGTCTGGTCGCGTGCGGCCTGGAGGTCGACCCAGAGGACGAGGCGGTCGCCGCGCGCCGTGAGGGACTTCGCGAGGTGCTTGACGACCGTGGTCTTGCCGGTCTGCCGGCCCGAGACGAGGGAGAACCAGCGGCCCTGCTCGATGAGCGCGAGGGTCGCCGCTGCCCGTCGCTCAACGGGGATCATGTAGTGCTCGTGGGCGAAGCACGGGCCTGCGATGTTGAACCAGCGGGGCATCGGGACGGACGGTCGCGCGGGCGCCGCGCGTCGTCAACTGCGACCGGGCCGACACGCACCTTCTGTCTCCCTCCCTGCGCCTTCTTTGCCCCGCCTACTCTCCCCCGGCCACACTCGCGCGCATGGAGTCGTCACGACGGGATGCCGGGTGGATCGAGGTGGTCTGCGGGCCGATGTTCTCGGGCAAGACCGAGGAGCTGATTCGCCGGCTGCGGCGCGCGGTGATCGGTCGGCAGAAGGTGCAGGTCTTCAAGCCCGTCATCGACCGGCGCTACCACGAGACCCGCATCACCAGTCACAGCGCGCAGTCGCTCGACGCGCGCGCCGTCCCTGACGTGGACTCCCTCCTGGCCGCCGTGGACGTCGACACGCAGGTCGTCGGCATCGACGAGGCGCAGTTTTTCGGTGCGGCGCTCGTCCCCGCCGTACAAGCGCTGGCCGATCGGGGCGTTCGCGTCGTGATCGCGGGGCTCGACCAGGACTACCTCGGCAAGCCCTTCGAGCCCATCCCCCAGCTCCTCGCGGTGGCCGAGCAGATCACCAAGTGCCTCGCGGTGTGCTCGTCGTGCGGCGCGCCCGCGAGCCGATCGTTTCGCACCTGCGGCGGCGGCGATCGCGTCCAGGTGGGCGCCGCGGACGCCTACGAGGCCCGCTGCCGCGCGTGCTACCAGCGCGGGATGACCGAGGACACCCGCGCCCGCGGCGCCGCGTAGCCCTTGCATTCGCCGCCCGCTCGCACGAGAACCGTCGCCCCGATTCCCCCTTCCGACGAGGTTCTCCGCGTGAGCTCCAGCCCGATCCCTTCCTCTCGCATTCAACTGCTGCGCGAGGTGCTCCCTCGCCTCCTCGGCCAGCCCGCCGCCCTCCCCGACGACTGGGACGTCCAGGCCACCACCTACGACCTCCCGCGGTTTCACTCCGAGGCGGCCTTCGCCGAACGCTTCTACGCCGTCGCCGAGGCCATCGTCGCGGAGGGGGTGAGCGCCCCCGAGGCCCTGCGCGCCCGCCTCGCGAGCTGCGGGCTCCCGTACGACTACGCGCGCCTCGGGCAGCCGCTGTCGACGCTCTACGAGATGCTGCTCCAGGCTCAGTGCGGCGCGGCCCACGCGATCTCCTTCGCGTCGCGGACCAAGCCGTACCTCGCGGTGGTCGAGGCGTCCGCGGGGCCCGTTCGCATCTTCGCCGAGGGAGCGCTCCCGCTGTCCGAGGTCGCTCGCGAGCGCCTGGCGCGCCGCGGCGCCGCGCTGCACGAGGGGTGGAAGGGGCCTCTCCCCGAAGCGGGCCCCGAGGTGGTGACGGTGCTGGTGCGTGA